>JBDLQY010000177.1:0-149768 GCA_039800325.1 Pseudomonadota bacterium
CAATGTGAAGATGACGGTGACGTTGATTGCGCCGATCGCCATGGAGCAGGGCCTGCGCTTTGCGATCCGTGAGGGTGGTCGCACCGTCGGCGCCGGCGTCGTCGCTAAAATTCTGGTCTGATGATTGTCTGTGCGATGAGCGCGCGCTCATCGCACTCGTTCTTTTAACCGCGGCTTTGGCCGCAACGCTCTTTGGAGACTGTCATGCAAAGTCAAAAAATCCGTATCCGACTTAAAGCTTTCGACTACAAGTTGATTGACCAGTCGGCCGCTGAGATCGTTGATACGGCTAAACGTACCGGTGCGGTGGTTCGGGGGCCAGTGCCACTGCCCACGCGCATTCAGCGATTTGATGTGCTGCGTTCGCCGCACGTCAACAAAACTTCGCGTGATCAGTTTGAAATGCGTACGCACCAGCGCCTGATGGATATCGTTGATCCCACTGACAAAACCATTGACGCCCTGACCAAGCTTGATCTGCCGGCTGGTGTCGACGTCAAGATCTTTGTCCAGCAGGCTGACGGCTGGCGCGGCTAATTTGCAGCACTGAAGGCTTTCCGATATCATCGAGGGCTTTCTGTAGATAAGCATGCGGTTGAGATTCAACCGCAGGTAAACAGACCATCCCCGCGGTGGTCAAACAACCCGGCAAACATTTGACCGGGCGAACTCCCCGGCCAATTGAAGTCGGGACTGGAGAAAACAATGAGCCTTGGCCTTGTGGGGCGCAAGGTCGGCATGATGCGCATCTTCACCGATGATGGCGATACCATCCCGGTGACGGTCGTTGATGTGTCCGGCAACCGCGTCACCCAGATCAAGACCGTCGACAGCGACGGTTACAGTGCTATTCAAGTGGCTTTCGGTACTCGCCGGGCCTCCCGTGTCACCAAAGCGCGCGCAGGACACTTCGCCAAGGCGGGTGTTGAGGCGGGCAGCGCCGTGCGTGAGTTTCGCGTCGCTGATGACGTGCTGTCTCAGTTTCAACCCGGTGCGGTGATTTCCGCGGGCGTGTTCGAGGCAGGCCAAAAAGTCGATGTCCAGGGTGTTTCGCACGGCAAGGGCTTCGCGGGCACCATCAAGCGGCACAACTTCGGTTCGGGTCGCGCATCGCATGGCAATTCGCGTTCGCACAATGTTCCGGGCTCTATCGGAATGGCCCAGGACCCCGGCCGGGTTTTTCCCGGCAAGCGGATGTCCGGCCACATGGGTGCCGTCAACCGTACAGTGCAAAACCTGGTCGTAGCCCGCGTCGATGGCGAGCGCGGTCTGCTGATGCTCAAGGGGGCGGTGCCGGGTGCCAAGAACGGCGAGGTTGTCGTGACTCCCGCGGTGAAAACGCCTGCCGAAGGCAAGCGTTTTGCCAAGAAAGCATAAGGGGTCGCAGCATGGAATTAAATCTCCTTGACGCCAGTGGCCAGTCCACTGCAAAAGTACAGGCGCTCGACACGGTTTTCGCGCGTGAATTCAACGAGCCCCTGGTGCATCAGGTTGTCGTAGCCTTTCAGGCCAATGCGCGCAGCGCGAATCGGGCCCAGAAAGACCGCGGCGAAGTCAAGCACTCCACCAAGAAGCCGTGGCGGCAAAAAGGTACGGGTCGGGCTCGCGCGGGCATGACGTCTTCGCCGCTCTGGCGTGGTGGCGGTAAAACATTCCCGAACTCGCCTGAAGAAAACTTCGCGCACAAGCTCAACCGCAAGATGTATCGCGCCGGCGTCTGCTCTATCCTCTCGCAGCTGGCCCGTGAAGACCGTGTCGCGGTTGTCGAAGGACTTTCGATTGAGGCGCCCAAGACCAAGTTGCTGGCCGAAAAAATCCGCGCCATGGGTCTTGGCGCTAACGGTGCCTCAGTGCTGGTCATTACCGATAGCGTCGACGAAAACCTTTATCTTGCCTCGCGCAATCTTCCGCATGTGATGGTCGTCGAGCCTCACCACGCTGATCCAGTGTCGCTGGTGCACTTCAGCAAAGTGCTCATCACCCGCTCGGCGCTGGCCAAAGTTCAGGAGATGCTGGGATGAATCAGGAGCGACTGACCAAGGTGCTCGTGGCCCCTATTGTCTCCGAGAAGGCGACGTTCGTGGCCGACCGCAATAATCAGGTGGCCTTCCGTGTGCTGCAGGATGCAACTCGTATTGAGATCAAGGCTGCAGTAGAGCTGATGTTCAAGGTCGAGGTTGAGTCTGTGCAGGTGCTCAATCAGAAGGGCAAGGCCAAGCGCTTCGGGCGCTTTAATGGCCGCCGCCGCCACGTGCGCAAGGCGTATGTAAGCCTCAAGCCGGGGCAGGAAATCAACTTTGCGGAGGCCCGCTAAATGCCCATCGCCAAGATGAAACCGACATCGCCCGGTCGCCGGGCGATGGTCAAGGTGGTCAACCCGAGTCTGCACAAAGGCAGGCCCGTTGATGCCCTTACCGAAAGCAAGATTCGAGGTTCCGGTCGTAACAACCTGGGCCGAATCACCACACGTCACAAGGGTGGTGGCCACAAGCGGCAGTACCGCATCATCGATTTCCGTCGCGACAAAGACGGTATCGTTGCACGCGTTGAGCGTCTTGAGTACGACCCGAATCGCAGCGCGCACATCGCTCTGCTGTGCTATGCCGATGGCGAGCGCCGCTATATTCTTGCGCCGCGCGGTGTTGAGGCAGGTGCGACACTCATGAGTGGTCCCGAGGCGCCGATTCGCGCCGGAAACACCTTGCCCATCCGCAACATTCCGGTGGGCTCCTCCATCCACGCGATTGAGCTGCAGCCCGGTAAAGGCGCGCAGGTGGCGCGCTCGGCGGGCGCCTCTGCCCGGCTGCTCGCCCGCGAGGGCAGCTACGCTCAGGTGCGTCTGCGCTCTGGTGAAATCCGCAAGGTTCACATTGAGTGCCGCGCCACCATTGGCGAGGTCGGCAACGAAGAGCATGGCCTGCGCCAGATCGGTAAAGCGGGTGCCACGCGCTGGCGCGGTATTCGTCCGACCGTCCGAGGCGAGACCATGAACCCGGTGGATCACCCGCACGGCGGTCGTACCCGCGGTAATCGCCATCCGGTCTCTCCCTGGGGGCAGCCAACCAAGGGTTACAAGACTCGTCGTAACAAGCGCACCGATTCGATGATCGTGTCGCGCCGCGGCAGCAAGTAAAGCACAGGTGACGCAATGGCACGTTCTGTAAAAAAAGGCCCCTTCGTCGATGGCCACCTCATGAAGAAGGTTGACACGGCGATCGCACAGAAAGATAAGCGTCCGATCAAGACCTGGTCGCGTCGTTCAACCGTGGTGCCCGAGTTCATCGGCCTCACCATCGCGGTGCACAACGGAAAGCAGCACGTGCCCGTGTATGTCAACGAGAACATGGTGGGCCACAAGCTGGGCGAATTCGCGCTGACCCGTACGTTTAAGGGCCATGCAGCGGACAAGAAAGTTGCGGCCAAGAGATAAGGAACGCACATGGAAACCCAAGCCATACTTCGCGGTGTTCGCCTGTCGGCCCAGAAAGGCCGGTTGGTGGCCGACCTGGTCCGCGGCAAGCCGGTTGAACAGGCCCTGAACATTCTGATGTTCTCGCCCAAAAAATCCGCCCACATCGTTCGTAAGGTGCTCGAATCGGCTATCGCCAATGCTGAGCACAACGACGGTGCTGATATCGACGAGCTCATGGTCAAGCGTATTCACGTTGAGAAGGCAGCATCGCTGCGCCGCTTCTCGGCGCGCGCCAAGGGGCGTGGTGCTCGTATTGAAAAGCAGACCTGCCACATTTTCGTGACGGTCGGCGACAAATAATAAGGCTGACGGAAGGAACGACATGGGACAGAAGATTCATCCGACCGGTTTTCGCCTGTCAGTCAGCCGTAACTGGTCCTCGCGCTGGTTTGCCGCAGGACGTCAGTTCCCTGAACTGCTGGGCGACGATTTGCGCGTTCGCGAATATCTGCGTCGCAAGCTCAAGAGTGCCTCGGTTAGCCGGGTGCTGATCGAGCGGCCCGCAAAGAATGCGCGCATAACGATTTTTTCGGCGCGCCCGGGCGTGGTCATTGGTAAAAAGGGTGAGGACATTGAAGTCCTCAAGGGCGATCTGCAGCGTTTGATGGGCGTGCCGGTGCACGTCAACATCGAAGAGGTTCGCAAGCCCGAGACCGATGCGCAGTTAATCGCTGACTCCATTACCCAGCAGCTTGAAAAGCGCATCATGTTCCGCCGGGCTATGAAGCGCGCCATGCAAAACGCCATGCGTTTGGGTGCTCAGGGCATCAAGATCATGAGCTCGGGTCGTCTGAACGGCGCCGAAATTGCCCGTACTGAGTGGTACCGCGAGGGGCGCGTGCCCCTGCACACGCTCCGCGCTGATGTTGACTACGGGTTCTCCGAAGCCAACACCACCTACGGCACCATCGGCGTCAAGGTCTGGGTTTACAAGGGTGACACCCTTGGCCGGCACGACGCTCCTCAGGCAGCTGAGAAGGAAGCCGCACCGCAGCCCGAGAAAGACGATCGTAGGCCGCGTCGTGCTCCTGGTAATCGCCCCGGAGCAGGTCCTCGTGGTCCGCGTCGACGCCCTGAGGGCGAGGGCGCAGCCCCTGTTGCAGCTGATGCGGCAGCCCCCGAGGCACCCAAGACCACCGTCAAGCGGGTGCGCAAGGTCGCAGCCGCCGCGCCCGCTGAGGGCGCGCCCAAAGCTGAATGAAGGAGTGAGCGATGCTGCAACCCGCTCGACGTAAATACCGCAAGGAACAGAAGGGCCGCAACAAGGGTCTCGCGACGCGCGGCGCCTCGGTGGCCTTTGGTGATTTCGGCCTCAAGGCCACAGGCCGCGGCCGCTTGACGGCTCGGCAGATCGAGGCCGCCCGTCGCGCCATGACCCGCCATATTAAGCGGGGCGGTCGCGTCTGGATCCGCATCTTCCCTGACAAGCCCATTTCCAAGAAGCCAGCAGAAGTACGCATGGGTAACGGCAAGGGTAATCCGGAGTACTACGTGGCTGAAATCCAGCCTGGCAAGGTGCTCTACGAGATGGACGGTGTCAATGAGACGCTGGCACGCGAGGCCTTTGCGCTCGCGGCTGCCAAGCTGCCCATTTCCACTACTTTCGTCACCCGCATGGTGGGCGCGTAAGCGCTGCCCGTCACTCAGAGGTTTGCCCATGAAGGCTAAAGAATTGCGCGCCAAAGACGCCGCAGCGCTCGACAAAGAGTTGGGTGAGTTGCTTCGTGCTCACTTCTCTTTGCGTATGCAGCACGGTACCCAACAACTGAACGATACCAGCCAACTGCGCAAGACCCGCCGGGCGATTGCCCGCGTGCGTACAGTTATTAACGAGAAGGCGGCCGCCTGATGAATACTGCCACTCAAGCAAGTGCCAAGCGTACGCTGACCGGCCGTGTGGTCAGCAACAAAATGCAGAAAACCGTAACGGTTCTGGTTGAGCGTAAGGTTAAGCATCCTATTTACGGAAAATACATGGTGCGCAGCACCAAGTATCACGCCCACACTGAGGCTCAGCTCAACGAGGGTGATACCGTCGAAATTCAGGAGAGCCGTCCTATTTCGCGCACCAAGTCCTGGGTGGTGTCGCGTGTGGTCGGGCAGGCGCAGTAAATTTCCCTGCGCTTGCACAGAAGTAATTTTTAGGTGATAATTTCAGGCTTCGCTTAAAAAACGCCTTCAGCAAGATTTTGGCGTGGTTAAAGTGAAATTGTTTTAAATCCCAAACCTCGGGGCCAAGACTGACTGCAGTCTGTTTGGCGGGCTTTTCGAAGCCAGCCGGGCAGCGCGGTTCAAGTTGGTGAAAAGACATGATCCAGATGCAATCGAGACTGGACGTCGCCGATAACACCGGCGCTCGTTCGGTTATGTGTATCAAAGTGCTGGGTGGCTCCAAGCGACGCTACGCCGGCATTGGCGACATCATTAAGGTTTCCGTCAAGGAGGCGCAGCCGCGTGGCCGCGTTAAGAAGGGCGAAATCTACAACGCAGTCGTTGTTCGCACGGCAAAAGGTGTTCGCCGTCAAGACGGCTCGCTGGTGCGCTTTGATGCGAACGCTGCAGTGCTGCTCAACGCCAAGCTCGAGCCCATCGGCACGCGTATCTTCGGGCCTGTCACGCGCGAGCTCCGAACTGAGCGTTTCATGAAAATTGTGTCGCTCGCGCCTGAAGTGCTGTAAGAGAGATTCCACATGGACAAAATTCGCAAGGGCGATGAAGTCATCGTCACAACGGGTCGCGACAAAGGCAAGCGTGGCACGGTCGTCAGTCGTGTTGACGATCAGCACCTGGTCGTCGAGGGCATCAACGTCGTCAAGAAACATCAGCGGCCCAACCCCATGAAGGGGGAGAACGGCGGCATCGTTGATAAAACCATGCCCATTGACCAGTCCAACGTGATGCTCTTCAACCCGGCCACTGGCAAGGGTGATCGCGTAGGTTTCAAAATGTTGGAAGACGGTCGCAAAGTGCGCGTTTTCCGTTCAAACGGTGAGATGGTAAAGGCCTGATCGCGCCGTCTGTCGATCGCTTTGAAATCGACCCTAACCGTCGCTGTCGCAGCTGACGAAGGTCAACAGGAAAAATAGATATGGCTCGTCTCAAGACGCACTATCGCGAAAAGGTCGCTCCCGACCTGATGAAGAAATTCGGTTACGTCTCGGTCATGCAGGTCCCGCGTATTACCAAGATCACCCTCAATATGGGGGTTTCCGAGGCGGTTGGTGACAAGAAAGTTCTCGAGAACGCGGCTGGTGATCTTTCCCGAATTGCGGGTCAGAAACCGGTCATCACCAAGGCTCGCAAGGCCATCGCCGGCTTCAAAATCCGTGACGGTTATCCCATCGGTTGCATGGTCACCCTGCGCGGTGATCGTATGTACGAATTTCTTGACCGCCTTGTGACGGTGGCTTTGCCTCGCGTACGCGATTTCCGTGGCGTGTCGGGGCGTGCGTTTGACGGCCGGGGTAACTACAACCTTGGTGTCAAAGAGCAGGTCATCTTCCCCGAGATCGAGTACGACAAGGTGGATGCACTGCGGGGTCTTAACATCAGCATCACCACCACGGCGCGTACCGACGAGGAGTGCAAAGCACTGCTCGCCGCGTTCAAGTTCCCGTTCCGTAACTGAACCGAACGACCAGGACTCAATCAAGTGGCCAAACTCTCCCTGATCAATCGTGACCTCAAGCGCCAGGCGCTCGTCCAAAAATTCGCTGCCCAGCGCAAAGAGCTTCAGTCAATCATCGAAGATCAATCTCGCTCTGAAGAAGAGCGTTACCAGGCGCGACTCAAGTTGCAGTCGCTGCCGCGTAATGCCAATCCCACGAGGCTGCGCAACCGGTGCGAAATCACCGGCCGTCCGCGTGGCACGTTCCGCAAGTTCGGCCTGGCCCGCAACAAGCTGCGTGAAGCAGCGATGCGTGGCGAGATCCCTGGCTTGGTCAAGGCCAGCTGGTAGGCCAGTGTCCGCAGAATAGGAAATCCAATTATGAGCATGAGCGACCCTATCGCCGACATGTTCACGCGCATCCGCAATGCGCAGCGCGTGGAAAAAGAGTTGGTGGTTATGCCGTCCTCGAAGCTGAAAGTGGCTATTGCCACGCTGCTTCGCAATGAGGGCTACATCGACGGGTTTGAGGTCAAAGCCGACGGCAGCAAAGCTGAGCTGCAGGTTCGCCTCAAGTATTACGCTGGTCAGCCAGTCATTGACCGCCTCGAGCGTGTTTCTCGTCCGGGTCTGCGGGTTTATCGCGGCCGCGATGCGCTTCCGCAGGTCATGAATGGGCTCGGAATCGCCATCGTGACGACGTCCAAGGGCCTGATGACTGATCGCCACGCCCGCGCAAGCGGTCTGGGCGGCGAAGTCATCGGCTACGTGGCTTAAGGGGAAAATCACCATGTCACGTGTCGCACGTATGCCGGTGGCTGTACCCTCGGGTGTCGAGGTCAAGCTCGCAGTCGGCAACATCTCGGTCAAGGGCCCATTGGGCACTCTGACTCAGCCACTTCGCTCCAACGTCGTCATTCAGCAGGAGGGCGCTACGCTCACCTTCGCGGCTGCCGACGAGACCCGCGAGGCTCGCGCCCTCAGTGGTACGTACCGGGCGCTGGTCGCCAATATGGTGACCGGAGTTACCAAAGGTTTCGAGCGCAAGCTTGTGCTAGTGGGCACGGGCTACCGTGCTCAAGCCCAGGGTGCCTCATTGAATCTGTCTCTGGGCTTTTCGCACCCGGTTGTCTACAAGGTGCCTGATGGCGTTAAGGCCGAGACCCCCACGCAGACTGAAATTTTGATCAAAGGCGCAGATCGTCAGCGCGTTGGTCAGGTCGCTGCCGAAATTCGGGCCTGGCGTCCTCCCGAGCCCTACAAGGGTAAGGGTGTGCGCTACTCCGATGAGCAGGTAGCGCTCAAGGAAGTCAAGAAGAAGTAAGGCGTGGCGCAGCACTGAATAGGATTGCACATGGAAAAGAATATTTCCCGTCTGCGTCGTGCTCGGCAGGCACGTCTCAAGATCCGCGAATTGCGGGTCAATCGCCTGACGGTACACCGCAGCAACCAGCATATCTATGCCAGCATCATCGATGCATCAGGCGATCGCGTGCTGGTTTCCGCCTCCACTGCCGAAGCCGAGGTGCGCGCCGAATTGGCGGGCAAGATTGGCAAGGGCGGCAACGTCGGAGCCGCCTCGTTGGTGGGTAAGAGGCTGGCCGAAAAGGCTCTCAAGGCCGGAATTGAGTCGGTTGCATTTGACCGCTCCGGCTATCGTTTTCATGGGCGCGTCAAGGCGCTCGCCGAGGCTGCTCGCGAAGCAGGCCTGAAGTTCTGAGTGAGGACATTCGGGTTCATTCCCGACTGACAGGATTCGATCATGGCGAAGATTCAGGCGAAAGTAGGTGGCGAAGAGCGCGATGACGGCCTTCGCGAAAAGATGATTGCGGTCAATCGCGTCACCAAAGTGGTCAAGGGCGGCCGAATTCTCGGCTTTGCTGCCCTGACTGTGGTAGGTGATGGCGACGGTCGCATCGGAATGGGCAAGGGTAAGTCGCGCGAGGTTCCGGTGGCCGTTCAAAAAGCCATGGATGAGGCTAGGCGCAAAATGGTCAAGGTGCCCCTGAAGGGTGGCACATTGCACCACCCCGTTGTTGGTCAGCATGGTGCGGCCACGGTCATGCTGGCGCCCGCTCCCGATGGTACGGGCATCATCGCTGGCGGACCCATGCGTGCAATGTTTGAGGTGCTGGGCGTGACCAATGTCGTTGCTAAGAGTCATGGCTCAAGCAATCCGTACAACATGGTGCGCGCGACGTTTGACGCTCTGGCCAAGCTGCGTACGCCTTCCGAGATCGCTGCCAAGCGTGGCAAGTCGGTTGAAGAGTTGTTTGCTGCCTGAGGAGGTTTGCCATCATGACCACCAACAAGACTGTCAAAGTCACCCTGGTTCGCAGCCCCATCGGAACCCGTGAGTCGCATCGCGCCACGGTGCGTGGGTTGGGTCTGCGCCGGATCAATGAGTCGCGTGTGCTCGAAGATACGCCAGCGGTGCGCGGCATGATCAACAAGGTGTCCTATCTGGTGCGGGTGGGCTAAGCCCGTCTGGCCTGCGTGGAGAGAATATGAAACTGAATGAACTGAAGCCGGCCGAAGGCGCCAATCGTCCGCGCAAGCGCGTGGGTCGTGGCGGGGGCTCGGGTTTAGGTAAGACCGCGGGCCGGGGCCACAAAGGCCAGAAATCGCGCTCGGGTGGTTTTCACAAAGTCGGGTTTGAAGGCGGTCAAATGCCTTTGCAGCGCCGCCTCCCCAAGCGCGGTTTTACATCGCTGACGGCTGGCGATACTGCCGAGATCCGCTTGTCGGATCTCGCCCGAATCGATGCCCCTGAAATCGATCTTTTGGTTCTGAAGGCCGCGGGTGTGGTGCCGCATCTGGCCACCGGAGCCAAGGTCATTCTTTCAGGCGAAATCGCACGTGCGGTCAGTCTGAAAGGTCTGGGCGCTACCAAAGGTGCGCGCGCTGCCATTGAGGCGGCGGGCGGCTCGCTGGCCTAAGCGGCCCACTTTTTAAGACTGACCGAATCTAACTCGTGGCAAGCTCTGCGCTCTCCGGCCCGATGGCTGCGGCAAAAACCGGCAAGTACGGCGATCTGAAACGCCGTCTGTGGTTCTTGCTGTTCGCGCTGATTGTTTATCGCGCCGGGGCGCACATTCCGGTGCCGGGTATTAATCCCGACGAACTCGCCAGTCTCTTTCAGAGCCAACAGGGCGGCATTCTCGGAATGTTCAACCTGTTCTCGGGGGGCGCGCTGTCACGGTTTACCGTCTTTGCGCTGGGCATCATGCCTTACATCTCGGCCTCCATCATCATGCAGTTGCTGACAGTGGTGGTTCCGTGGCTTGAGGCCAAGAAAAAAGAAGGCGAGGCGGGTCGTCGCGAAATTACGAAATACACCCGTTGGTTCACGCTGATACTGGCTACGTTTCAGGCTTTTGGAATTGCGGTGGCCCTGGAGGCCCAGCCGGGTCTGGTGCTTGATCCCGGTGTTCAGTTCCGTTTTACGGCGGCCGTCTCGCTGGTGACGGGCACCATGTTTTTGATGTGGCTGGGCGAACAGATTACCGAGCGCGGTCTGGGCAACGGCATCTCTATCATCATCTTCGCGGGTATCGTTGCGGGCTTGCCGAGCGCGCTGGGTGGCATGGGCGAGCTGATTCGCACAGGCTCCATGAGTCCGTTTGTTTCGCTGGTGATCATCGCCCTTGTTGTTGTGGTTACGGCTGCGGTGGTTTTTGTTGAGCGTGGCCAGCGCAAGATCACGGTTAACTATGCAAAGCGGCAAGTCGGCAATCGGGTTTACGGCGGTCAGACCTCACACCTGCCGCTTAAGCTCAATATGTCCGGCGTTATTCCCCCTATCTTTGCGTCCTCCATTATTTTGTTTCCGGCCACGATTGCCCAGTGGTTTACCTCGGGTGACACCGAAAACCCGGTGGTGCGCGCCATCAAAGATCTCGCTGCCACTCTGTCGCCCGGTCAGCCTGTTTATATTTTGCTGTACGCCCTGGCGATCGTGTTCTTTTGCTTTTTCTACACGGCACTGGTCTTCAACAGCCGCGAAACTGCTGAAAATCTCAAGAAAAGCGGAGCCTTTGTTCCAGGTATTCGTCCGGGTGAGCAGACTGCGAAATACGTCGATAAGATCCTCATGCGGCTCACCTTGGCAGGCGCGGTCTACATCACAGCGGTCTGCCTGCTGCCAGAGTTTCTAGTGTTGAAGTGGAACGTGCCTTTTTACTTCGGTGGTACGTCCCTGCTGATCATTGTTGTGGTCACTATGGATTTCATGGCCCAGGTTCAGGCTTACCTGATGTCTCATCAGTATGAGAGCCTGTTGCGCAAATCTGGGGCAAAGGGTTGATCCGGTTGCGATGGTGCATCCGGTCAGCCGTCAAGATTGATTGAGGTTTGATGAGCAAGGAAGACGTTATTCAGATGCAGGGCGAGGTGGTCGAGAACCTGCCTAACGCGACGTTTAGGGTCAAGCTCGAAAACGGTCACGTGGTTCTCGGACACATCTCCGGCAAGATGCGGATGCACTACATCCGTATCCTCCCCGGAGATAAGGTCACGGTTGAACTTACGCCGTATGACTTGTCCCGCGCCCGTATCGTCTTCCGCGCCAAATAAGGTATTGCGAGGTGAATCATGAAAGTAATGGCATCGGTCAAAAAAGTCTGCCGCAAATGCAAAGTGATCAAACGCAAGGGCGTGGTACGCGTCATTTGTACTGATCCCCGGCACAAGCAGCGTCAGGGTTAAAAGAGGACTAGCGTTATGGCACGTATTGCGGGCATCAACATCCCCGACCGTCAACACACCGAGATCGGCCTCACGGCTATTTACGGTATCGGCCGTACGCGCGCGCGTCAGATTTGCGACGCTGCCAACGTGCCGTATAGCAAGCGCGTCAAAGATCTTAATGACGCCGAGCTCGAGCGTATTCGTGAGCAGGTTGGGCGTCTCACGATCGAGGGCGATCTTCGTCGTGAGATCTCCCTGTCGATCAAGCGGCTGATGGACTTGGGCTGCTATCGGGGCGTGCGCCATCGTCGTGGTCTGCCGGTGCGTGGGCAGCGTACCCGCACCAACGCGCGTACTCGCAAGGGACCGCGCAAGGCCGGTGTGGCTCTCAAGAAATAAGCCCGTCGTATTCCCGATTAATCGCAAGGGATCTCCTCAATGGCTACAAAGACCCAATCGAACGCTCAGGCTGCTGCAGCCTCGCGCGCTCGCAAGAAGACTAAAAAGAACGTGTCCGATGGCATTGCCCATGTTCACGCCTCTTTTAACAACACCATCATCACCATCACTGATCGCCAGGGCAATGCGTTGTCATGGGCGTCGTCGGGTGGTGCGGGTTTCAAGGGTTCGCGCAAGTCCACACCGTTTGCGGCGCAGGTAGCCGCAGAGGCAGCGGGCCGGGCGGCGCAAGAGTGCGGCATCAAGAATCTTGAGGTTCAGATCAAGGGCCCTGGCCCTGGCCGTGAATCGTCGGTGCGGGCACTCAACGCGCTGGGCATCAAGATCATGCAGATTCAGGACGTCACACCGATTCCGCACAACGGTTGTCGTCCACCCAAGCGTCGACGTATTTGAGTTGACGCCTGTCAGGTGCCGGGCAGCCAGCCCGGCGTAAACCCGACGTCTGTCACCTGAAGGCCGCAAGCTGCGGCCAGGTAATCGAAGACAGACTGACCGCGAAGCGATTCGCGTACAAGAGGAAGCTAAAAGTGGCACGTTATACCGGACCCAAGGCGAAGCTGTCTCGCCGCGAGGGAACTGATCTGTTCCTCAAGAGCGCCCGTCGTGGCCTCGACAGCAAGTGCAAGCTTGACAGTAAGCCTGGTCAGCATGGCCGCATTTCGGGGGCCCGTACGTCTGACTTCGGCAAGCAGCTGCGTGAAAAGCAGAAGGTCAAGCGGATGTACGGTGTCCTAGAGCGACAGTTCCGTCGCTACTACGCTGAGGCGGTACGCCGTCGCGGCAACACTGGCGAAAATCTACTGCAACTGCTCGAAAGCCGCCTGGACAATGTTGTCTACCGCATGGGTTTCGGTTCAACCCGTGCCGAGGCGCGGCAGCTGGTCAGCCACAAGGCTGTGCTGGTGAATGGCAAAGCAATCAATATTCCCTCGCTGCAGGTCAAACCGAGTGACGTGGTGTCCGTACGCGAGAAATCGAAGGCACAGGCCCGCATCGTCGACGCTCTCAACCTCGCAGAGCAGGTTGGATTCCCGTCGTGGGTGTCTGTAGATAAAGCCAAGATGGAAGGCGTGTTCAAAGCGATGCCTGATCGCGGAGACTTCGCCTCTGATATCAACGAAAGCCTGATCGTCGAGTTGTACTCGCGCTAAACGAGAGGAACGTTATGCAGACTGCCATGCTGAAGCCGCGCATCGTCGAGGTCGAGCAACTCGGATCCTCGCACGCCCGCGTGGTGATGGAGCCGTTCGAGCGCGGCTATGGACATACGCTCGGTAATGCCCTACGCAGGGTGCTTCTGTCGTCAATGGTTGGTTACGCGCCGACGGAAGTACAAATTGCCGGGGTTGTTCATGAGTACTCCACGATCGATGGTGTTCGCGAGGACGTTGTCGACCTGTTGCTCAATCTCAAAGGGGTTGTGTTCAAGCTGCACAACCGCGACGAGGTCTTTGTGACCTTGCGCAAAGACAGCCCCGGTCCGGTGCTTGCCTCCGACATCGATCTTCCGCACGACGTTGAGATCGTCAATCCCGATCACGTTGTTGCCAACCTGATCGCGGGTGGCAAGATCGACATGTCGATCCGGGTTGAGCGTGGGCGTGGATACCTTCCCGGTACCCTGCGTGAGGTCCACGAAAACAAGATGATCGGGCGTATCGTCCTCGATGCATCGTTTTCACCGGTTCGTCGTGTCAGCTATCAGGTCGAAAGTGCTCGCGTCGAGCAGCGTACCGACCTCGATCGTCTGGTGGTTGATGTCGAGACCAATGGTGTCATTGCCCCCGAAGAGGCGGTGCGCCAGTCGGCCCGCATTCTGGTTGAGCAGCTGTCGGTGTTTGCTGCCCTTGAAGGCGGTGCCGAGGCCGGTATCGACATGGGTGGCATGGCTGGGATGCGTGGTGGCCCACAAATCGATCCCATCCTGGTTCGCCCGGTCGACGACCTGGAGCTCACGGTGCGCTCGGCCAACTGTCTCAAGGCCGAAAACATTTACTACATCGGTGATCTGATTCAGCGTACTGAGAACGAACTGCTCAAGACCCCCAATCTGGGTCGCAAGTCGTTGAATGAGATCAAGGAAGTGCTCGCGTCACGCGGCCTTACGCTCGGCATGAAGCTCGAGAACTGGCCGCCTGCCGGGCTCGAGCGTCCGTAAGCGACGCTGCTGCCACCTATCGGGAACGAGTCATCATGCGTCATCGTCACGGACTGCGTAAACTCAATCGCACCAGTAGCCATCGTGAAGCCTTGCTGCGCAACCTCACGAATGCTCTGCTGCGCCATGAGCTCATCAAGACCACTCTGCCCAAAGCCAAAGAATTGCGCCGCGTGGTTGAGCCTATTATCACGCTCGGCAAAAAGCCCTCGCTGGCCAATCGTAGGCTGGCTTTTGATCGCCTGCGCGATCGGGATATGGTGGTCAAGCTGTTCAATGAGATTGGTCCCCGCTATGCCAAGCGCAACGGCGGCTATACCCGCATCCTCAAGTTTGGTTATCGGGTGGGCGATGCAGCACCCATGGCGCTGGTTGAGCTTATGGATCGTCCTGAGCTTACAGTGGCACCGGAGTCCGGCGCCACTGCTTGATCTCGGTTGACTCCATCACGGCCTCAGTCGCCTGAGCCCGGTCGGTATCCGCAGCTCGTCTGAGTTTGCCGTGGTCAAGGATGGAGTCGCCCCGCCGCAGACTGGTCATGATGCTTTCGTGGTTCAGGCCGAGGGCTTGGTGCGTCGATTTGGTCAATTCACCGCAGTCGACGGACTCTCATTCACAGTTCCTCGAGGACAGTGTTTTGGGCTTTTAGGGCCAAACGGGGCCGGTAAAAGCACGACGCTCAAGATGCTGCTAGGCCTAGTCAGGCCTGACGCGGGGCGCATTTCTGTATTGGGTCGGGACGTAGCCAGCCACGCACGAGCCATCCGCGCGCGAATTGGGGTGGTTCCGCAAATGGACGCCCTCGATCCCGATTTTACGGTTACCGAAAACCTGGAAACCTTCGCGAGGTACTTCGGTGCAGGGCATCGCCCATCGCGCCCGACCGTTGACGCGCTGCTGGAGTTTGCTGGCCTTGGCGCCAAGCGAGATGCGCGTATCCAGGAGTTGTCAGGCGGCATGAAGCGCCGACTGACGCTTGCCCGAGCGTTGGTCAATGACCCCGACATCCTGCTGCTGGATGAGCCCACCACGGGCCTGGACCCGCAGGCGCGCCATCTGATCTGGGAGCGCCTGCGTCGTTTGCTGGGGGCCGGCAAGACCATCGTACTGACCACGCACTTCATGGAAGAGGCCGAACGGCTTTGCGACCGCCTGATCATTATCGACCATGGCCGACGCATTGCCGAGGGCTCACCCGTCTCGCTCATCAACCAGCATATCGAACCTGTCGTCGCCGAGGTCAGCGGTGAATCGGCATCGGCGCGGGTTCACGCCGCTGCACCGGGCCAGGGCGAGCGCATTGATGCTGTTGGTGACGGCGTCTATGTGTACGCGCCTGCAGGTGAGCGACTATCCTGGCTGCCTGAGGGGCCGCAGCTGCGCGTATTGCGCCGCTCGGCCAACCTGGAAGATGTATTTTTGCGTCTAACCGGACGCGACCTCCGCGACTAAGGGCCCGCAAGAATGTTCTCAGCCTTGGTCTCGCGCCGTTTTGTTCCCATCTATCAGCGCAATCTTCTGGTGTGGCGCAAGCTGGCGTTGGCCAGTGTGGTGGGCAACATCGCCGAGCCGCTGATCACGCTGATTGCCTTCGGCTACGGGCTGGGCCGCCTGCTGCCCGAGGTCAATGGCGTCAGTTACATCCTGTTTCTGGCGGCCGGTTCAGTGTGCATGGGTACTGCCATGGCCACCAGCTTTGAGTCGCTGTATTCGGCCTTCGCGCGGATGCAGGTTCAGCGAACCTGGGAGTCTTTGCTGAACGCACCACTTGAGCTTGACGATGTGATCATAGCCGAATGGTTATGGGCGGCCTCCAAGGGCGCGCTATCGGGCATTTCTATTCTCGCCGTGGTGTACCTGCTGGGTGTTTCGCGTGAACCAACTCTGCTGTGGGTGCTGCCGGTGGTTTTATTGACCGGTTTGTGCTTTTCTGCGATTGGTCTTTGCTTTACCGCGCTGGCCCGAGGGTATGACTTCTTCACGTTCTACTTCACCCTTGGCATTACACCCATGGTGTTTCTCTCCGGTGTGTACTATCCGGTCGAGCAGCTGCCCGAGTGGCTTGCCGGGCCCGCTAGCTGGTTACCTCTGGCCTTGGCGGTTGAGCTTGCCCGGCCGTCGGTGTTGGGTGAATCGCCGTCGCAGGTTCTGGTCAAGGTGGTGGTGCTGGTGCTGTACACCCTTGCTGCCCTCTACCTTGCGCGTGCACTCATCGTACGGCGCTTTCGGACCTGATGGTCTTGACCAACATGTCCAGCGGCCCTGATGAACAGCACAAAACTTCGGCGAAACTCGAATCACGAAAGGCCCTGCCATGAGCGATCTTCCCCAGGCGCGACCGGTACAGACGCCGGGGCCAGACGGTGTCTTGGTGGCGATCAGTAATGCGCCCGATGAACAGACCGCGCAAGCCATTGCGCGCGCTTTGGTCGAAGAGGGTTTGGCCGCCTGCGTAAACATTCTGCCGGCGGGCCAGTCTGTATATCGGTGGCAGGGTGCCGTCGAGCAGGCACATGAGCTCTCGCTGATTATCAAGACCTCTAAGCGACGCTTCAATGCCCTGGCCCAGCGACTGACCCAGCTGCACCCCTATGAGCTACCCGAATTGCTGGCGATTGCACCCGACGCAGTGCTGCCAGCCTATGCCGATTGGGTCTTGCGCGAGACCCGACCGCGGCGAGTCTGAACCGCGGTCGGCTTAGGCTCGTGCTTGGAACCTCAGGCGGATTCTCGCAGCCACTGCGCGGCCTGCAGCGCGTAGTAGGTCAGGATGCCGTCAGCGCCGGCACGACGCATGGCAAGCAATGATTCAAGCGCAACCGCGCGTTCGTCCAGCCAGCCGTTAGCACTGGCCGCCTTAAGCATGGCGTACTCACCGCTCACCTGGTAGACAAAGGTCGGCACGCGAAACTGGTCTTTCACGCGTCGCACGATGTCCAGGTAGGGCATGCCGGGCTTGACCATGACCATGTCGGCCCCTTCCTGAAGGTCGAGTGCCACCTCGCGCAGCGCCTCGTCGGTATTGGCAGGGTCCATCTGATACGTTTTTTTGTTGCTCTTGCCCAGATTCTTGGCAGAACCGACGGCATCGCGAAACGGACCGTAAAAGCCCGATGCATACTTGGCCGAGTAAGCCATGATGCGGGTGTGCACGTGGCCGGCCCGCTCAAGGGCGCTGCGAATGGCTCCGATGCGGCCATCCATCATGTCTGAGGGCGCAACAATATCGACACCGGCCTGTGCCTGAACCAGGGCCTGCCGGATCAGGATGTCGACCGTGACGTCGTTGAGCACGTAACCTTCGTTGTCGATGACCCCGTCCTGTCCGTGGCTGGTATAGGGGTCAAGCGCGACATCGGTGAGTACACCCAGCTCTGGAAAGCGGCGCTTAAGTTCGCTGACCGCGCGCGGCACCAGGCCTTCGGGGTCAGCCGCAGCCGAACCGTCCGGCGTCTTGATGGCCGGATCAATGACCGGAAACAGGGCCAGCACCGGAACCCCCAGCGACAGGCAACGCTCAGCGACCGGCATCAGCAGATCGACCGACACGCGCTCCACGCCCGGCATTGAGCTGACAGCCTGACGCTGTCCTTGTCCGTCCAGGACAAAGACGGGGTAAATGAAGCGATCTGCGCTTAAGGTGTTTTCCGCGACCATACGACGTGTGAATGCGTCACGGCGATTTCTACGCATTCGAACCGCCGGAAAAGCACCGAAAACAGGATTTCCATCGAACATTGGCATAATTCCCCTGAGGTTTACCCGGTTTTTACTTGACTGGCTTTGTCTATGATTTATCCTAGACAACAGACGACATGCTCGTCTCCCGCTTCTCCTCCCTGAGCGGGTGCCCTCCGCTGTCGGACGGCACTGGATGGCATTATTCCCCGCCTGGTTCGCCAGGCGGGGTTTTTTTTACAGGCGCCTCATTATCGGCCCCGGCCCGGTGTTGTCTGAGGGTCGATCACGGCGGACTGTCAAGCATCCGACCGAAACTGCAGCATAACGCGCTTCAACGCGTATTGGATGAACAGCGGCACGATGCCGGCACGGACCCGTGTTGGCTTAGCTGTGGATTGGTGAAGGCAGCGCGGCGCCGTCGTTTTCCAGCCAGTTTTCAAGGACCGTGCGCGCTTCGACCAGCCCCAAAGAGGTGTTTGCTGAAAAAGCTAGAAGCTGTGCGTCCGATGGCAGGCCCTCGCTGCGCAGCGCTTGGCGCAGGCTCGTCAAAGCTTGCTGACGGTGCGAGAAGGGTAATTTATCCGCCTTGGTGAGCAGCACCAGCAGCCGGGTGTCGCTGCGTACGAACGCAAGAAGGCTGCGGTCGAGCGCCGTCAGGCCGCGCCGGCAGTCGACCAGCAACACGACGCCGCGCAGACCGACGCGTTCGGCCAGGTAACGCCCCGCCAGACGGCCCCAGCCCTCGCGCACGCTGGTCGGTGCCGCGGCAAATCCGTACCCGGGGGTATCGACCAGCCAGGCCTGGGGCTCGCCGCGTGGTGAGCCCAGTTTGAAGAAGTTAAGCGCTTGTGTGCGTCCCGGGGTTTTGCTGGCGAACGCCAGCCTGCGCCGTTGGCACAAAGCGTTAATGGCGCTGGACTTGCCGGCATTCGAACGGCCTACAAAGGCGATCTCAGGCAACTGACCGTGGGGGAGTTGGGAAAGCCACGCGACCGTGGTGCCGAACTCAGCGGTAAAGAGAATGGAGCTCATTGGCGACTGACATCATGACCGCTATTGTACAATCGCGAGTTTGCGTGATTTCCTGGAACTGACCATGCATCGAGCTTTCGGGCTATTTGCCGCATCCCTTGGATTAGCGGGTGTTCTAAGTGCCACTTCGGTGTTCGCTCAGGCGGGCGGCAACGTTAAACCTGACCTCAAGCGAGGGCAGGAAATCGCAGCGGGTGTGTGCGCGGGCTGTCACGGGGCGGATGGCAATAGCGTGATCCCGGCCAACCCTAAGCTGGCGGCCCAGCATGCTGACTACCTCTATAAGCAGCTCAGCAACTTCAAGCCTGGCGCAAACGGCAAACCGCCCGAGCGTGCTAACGCCGTCATGGCGGCGTTCGCGCTACAGCTGTCCGATGCCGACATGCGGCACGTGTCGGCCTACTATGCGTCGCAGACACTCAGCCCGGCCTCAGCCAAAGATAAGACCCTAATCGAGAAGGGTCGCAATATTTACCGTGCCGGAATCGCCGAGAAAGGCATACCGGCGTGCGCGGGCTGTCATGGACCAACCGGCGCGGGCATGCCCTCGCAGTATCCGCGTCTGCAGGGTCAGTTTGCCGACTACACCGAGGCACAGCTGACCGCTTTCCGCCAGGGCGCGCGCAACAACAACGTCAGCATGAGCAGCATTTCAGCCCGTATGTCTGACGCCGACATCAAGGCCGTCTCCGATTACATCGCCGGACTGCGCTGATTCAGGCGTCGTGTGCTGATGGCGCCCGACACGAGCGCCTGACAGACGAGCGCCTGAGTCATCGGCAACCCCTGTAGGCTTTGAGATGAGGCCGCAGGGGTTTTTTCATGGGGTCGCGACCGCGGCGTGATTGAATTCGTCCCTCATGTCGGTCTGGGCGTCCAGACAGACCGTTCGTCTCTTCAGCTCGACTTCTGCCGAGAACCATCATGTTGATCCGCATTGCCGATGCCATCGCACCCGTTTCTTCCGAAATCACGCCTGAGCGTGTGTGGCGCGATCGCCGTCGCCTCATTGCCGCTGCGGGTCTGGGGGCTGCTGGGGTAAGCCAGTCGTCGGCTGTTATGGCGCAATTTCGCAATCGTGCCCAGGCTTCCGAGCCCGAAAAACTACCCGGGCGCTCTAGCTCCTATTCCACCAGCGAGCCCATGACTCCCTACAAACTGGTGACGACCTACAACAACTTTTATGAGTTCGGCATGGATAAGGACGATCCGGCCGAAAATGCCCAGCGCATGCGGGTACGCCCCTGGACGGTGGCGGTAGAAGGTGAATTGGCCAAACCCAAGGTCTTCGATATTGACGAACTGCTCAAACTCGCACCGATGGAGGAGCGCATCTATCGAATGCGCTGTGTGGAGGGCTGGTCCATGGTGATACCGTGGGTTGGTTTTCCGCTGTCGGAGTTGATTCGTCGTGTCGAGCCAACCGGCAAGGCCAAGTATGTCGAGTTCATTACCTTGGCTGACAGGGAGCAGATGCCGGGTCTGCGGTCGGGTGTCATTCAGTGGCCTTACACCGAGGGCTTACGCCTAGATGAGGCTATGCATCCACTCACCGTACTGGGCTTTGGCTTATATGGCGAAGTCATGCCCAAACAGAACGGTGCACCGGTACGCCTGGTGGTGCCCTGGAAGTACGGCTTTAAGAGTGGCAAGTCGTTGGTCAAGATTCGCTTTGTTGAAAAACAGCCAGTGACCAGCTGGATGAAGTCGGCGCCTGAGGAGTACGGGTTCTACTCCAACGTCAATCCCGAGGTCAGTCATCCGCGCTGGTCGCAGGCCACCGAGCGTCGCCTGGGTGAAGACGGTTTCATGCAGCGCAAACGTCCTACCTTGATGTTTAACGGATACGCCGAGCAGGTTGCTTCGCTGTATGCGGGCATGGATCTGCGGCGACAGTTCTGAAAGAGTTTGCGTCGCGCCCAGGCGGACACCTGCCTGGGGTGCCTCGGCGGCTGGCACTGATCAAGGCCGCCGTGTGTCTGCTGGCCCTGACGCCTCTAGCGCGTCTGGTGTTTTTGGCGGCCACGCATCATCTGGGCGCCAATCCGATCGAGTTCATCACGCGTTCGACCGGTACCTGGACCCTGGTGCTGCTGTTGTGCACGCTTGCAATCACGCCCCTGCGACGCCTGAGTGGACTGAATTGGCTGATTCGACTACGCCGTATGCTGGGGCTGATCACCTTTGCCTACGCGCTGCTGCACACCCTGACCTGGGTTTGGCTTGATCAGTGGTTCGATCCTGCAGCGATGCTGCGCGATGTGGTGCAAAGACCGTTTGTCACTGCGGGTTTCGTGGCCCTGCTTCTGATGCTGCCGCTCGCCCTGACATCGACCGACGCCATGATGCGGCGGCTGGGTCGGCGCTGGGGTAAGTTGCACCAGGCCGTGTACGTGGTGCTGCTGGTGTCGCTGTTGCACTACTGGTGGCACAAGCAGGGCAAGAATGACCTGCTGGAGCCAGCGCTTTACGCACTGGTAGGGGGTTTACTGCTGGCTGCGCGGTGGCTTCCTGGCATCAGGCGCTCTAGTGCAAAGAGCGATTCCACGGATTCGCGCTCGCGAATCAGGTGAGCCTGCGCGCCGTCGACCATGACTTCAGCCGCGCGCGGGCGCGTGTTGTAGTTGGAGCTCATGGCCATGCCGTAGGCGCCTGCCGACAGGATGGCCAGCAGATCACCTTGCTCAAGGGCAAGTTCGCGGTTGCGGGCTAGCCAGTCGCCTGACTCACAGACCGGTCCGACAATATCGAAAGCGTGTGTCGGCCCTGTGCGTGGGACGACGGCCTGCACGCCATGCCAGGCTTCATACAGTGCGGGCCGCATTAAATCATTCATAGCGGCATCTACGATGGCGAAGTGTCGGCCGCTGTTCTCTTTGAGGTACTCAACGTGGGTAAGCAGTACGCCCGCATTACCCACAATAGAGCGACCAAACTCGAACATAAGTTCGAACGATGCGCCGCGCGGGTGGCGGTCGAGCCGCTGGAACACCGCCTGCAGCAGCGCCGCCCGTGATGGGGGCGTTTCATCTCGATAGCAGATACCCAAGCCACCACCCAGGTCGAGGTGTTCAATCGCGATGCCTTGCCGGTGTAATCGGTCTACGAGTTCGAGTACCTTGTCGAGTGCTGCGGTAAAGGGCTCCAGCGTAGTGATCTGCGACCCGATGTGGCAATCGATACCAATCACCTTCAGGTTGGGTAGCCGAGCGGCCTGTTCGTAGGCCTGCGGCGCTGCCTCGTGCGCAATACCGAACTTATTTTCGCGCAGACCGGTGGAGATGTAGGGATGGGTCTTCGCATCGACGTCGGGATTTACACGCAGTGACACGGGTGCGCGCATGCCCATCGAGCCGGCGACCTCATTGAGCCGCTCAAGTTCGGCCTGCGATTCGACATTGAAGCAGCGCACACCCGCGGTGAGTGCCTGGCGCATTTCGGTCTCGCTTTTGCCGACGCCGGAAAAAACGGTTTTCTGGGCAAGCCCGCCAGCTGCCAGCACGCGTGCGAGCTCGCCGCCGGAGACGATGTCGAAGCCCGCTCCTTCGCGCGCCAGTAGATCGATGATTGCGAGGTTGGAGTTTGCCTTGAGGGCGTAGCACACCAGCGCACGGCGTCCACGAATGGCCTGGGCGAACTCTTGCCAGGCCGACACGATGGCCTGTCGGGAATACACGTAGCACGGTGTGCCGAATTCACGAGCGATCTGGCTAAGCGCAAGGTCTTCAACATGCAGCTGGCCCTGTCGGTACGTAAATGAGCTTTGCGCGGGCTGTGCGGGGTCGGCGTGTTTGTCAGTCATGGAAGGCTTGGGCGGTAAAAGTGGGCGGCGGTCGATTGGCGCTGGCTCAGGGGGCTGGTCGGCGCTGGGGTTGGCTCATGTCATCGGGGCGGGTGTTTGTCGGTGCGCGGCCAGAGGCTGCCTCGATGTCGGCCGCTCGGGCTCGTTCAATGGCCGCCCGGCGACGCTCTTCGCGTTCAGCGAGCCGCTTGTAATCGGCTTCGCTGGGCAGATAGAGAGGGCCTTTTTGACCGCATCCGCCCAATAGCAGCAGGGTCATGAGGCAGGTGACTACAATGGATCGCATACGGGTGGCTGTGAGCTTGATGGTTCGGAATGAATATGCTGCCCGCAACAAGACCTTCGCGCCGGCCACCCTCTTGATGACCGATCGAGCATAGCATGTCAGAAGCCGAGTTCCTTGCCCAGTTTGAAGTCACCCTTAATCACATCGAAGACGCCCTGGACCGTTGCGGCGTTGATGTTGAAACCATGCGCACGGGTCCGGTGCTGCAGCTGAGTTTTGACGACGGATCGAAGATCATCATCAACGCGCAGACACCGATGCGTGAGTTGTGGGTGGCAGCACGGGCAGGCGGCTATCATTTTCGATTCGACGGCGGCCGCTGGCAGGACACTCGCGGCGCGGGCGAGTTGTTTGAGCGTCTTTCGGCATGGGTTAGCGAGCAAAGCGGCGAGACGCTTGAGCTCAGGCCCGCTTGAGCGCCGGCCTCATGGGCCGTTCTCAATCAATGCCCAGCTTTTCGACGCCCTGCCCAGGGCGTACCTCTGAGTAATAAAACTCGTCCAGCAGGCGAACGACGCCCGCGGGTACGCTGCGCGGGCGGTCGGGCTCCCGGGCCAGCGCCTGTCCCATGTAGGACATCCAGATGGGTAGGGCCAGCCCGCCGCCGGTTTCGCGCTCACCGAGTTTGCGGGGCTGGTCATATCCAACCCAGACCACGGATACCAGACGCGGGTTGTACCCTGCGAACCAGGCATCATGCGCATCATTGGTGGTGCCCGTCTTGCCTGCCAGATCATTGCGTTTAAGGGTCTGGGCACGAACCGCGGTGCCGTTGGCGACCACGCTTTGCAGCAGACTGTCGACCAGAAAGGCATTGCGGGCATCGATGACGCGACGCTCTTCATCGCCTGCGCGTGGCGGGCGGGCCTGTGCCAGGACACGCCCCTGACTGTCGGTGATGCGACTGATCAGATAGGGCTCAACGCGGTAGCCGCCATTGGCGAAGACAGCATAGCCAGCAGCCATCTGCCACGGCGTGACCGACCCTGCGCCTAGGGCCATGGTGAGGTAGGGCGGATGTCGCTCGGTATCAAAGCCGAAACGAGCTAGGTAATCCTGCGCATATTGCGGGCCGATGGCATCGAGCAGTCGGATTGAAACCATGTTTTTGGACTTGGCCATGGCCTCGCGCAGCGTCATGGGACCCTCGAACTTACCGTCATAGTTCTTGGGTTCCCAGAGCTGGTTGCCGGTGCGCTTGGGGTCGATTTGCACCGGTGTGTCGTTGACCAGTGTGCTGGTCATGAAGCCGCGTTCAAGTGCGGCTGAAAAGATGAAAGGCTTGAAGCTTGAGCCTGGCTGGCGCCAGGCCTGCGTGACGCGGTTGAATTTGTTGCGAGAAAAGTCGAAGCCGCCGACCAGGGCGCGCACCGCACCGTCAGCGGTAGACAGCCCCACCAGCGCCGCCTCGACCTCAGGGACCTGGGTAATTTCGTACTGCCCGGCTTTGCGCTCAACGATACGGACCACGGCCCCGCGTCTGAGTTTGCGTGCCGGGCTGGCGTTTTCGCGCAGGGCGGATGCCGCAAAGCGCAGGCCTTCGCCTTGTACCGTAATCGGTTCTGCACCGCGCGACACAACAACCCGGTTGGGTGCAACCTGTACCACCACCGCCGCCAGGAATTCTTCAACGTCGTCGGCCTCGGCAACCGCAGACTCGATCTGAGCGTTGGCGCGCTGGTTATTGGAAGCTAATTCGATAAAGCGTTCAGGTCCACGATAGCCGTAGCGACGGTCGTACTCGATGATGCCGTTCTTGACCGCCGCGCGAGCGGCCGTCTGCTCGGACGCAAGGATGGTCGTATGCACCACCAGACCGGCCGAATAGGTGTCTTCGCGATAAAGGTCATAGGCAAGCTGCCTTGCCATTTCGGCCGCATAGGGGGCGAGCGGCGCAAGGTCTCCACGTGGGCGCGCCAGCCGCAGGGGCTCTTCGAGGGCTGCCTGATACTGGGTGTCGGCAATAAAGCCAGCCTCGCGCATACGCCGCAGAATGTAGCGTTGTCGTTCAGTTGCGCGCTTGGGATTCACCATGGGATTAAAGCGCGAGGGCGCTTTGGGAAGCCCGGCCAGCATGGCAGCTTCGGCCACGGTGAGTTCGGCCAAGGGCTTGCCAAAGTAGGTTTGCGCTGCTGCACCGAAACCGTACGCTCGCTTACCGAGGAAGATCTGATTGATGTACAGCTCGAGGATCTGCTCTTTGGTAAGCGTTTCTTCGATTTTGAGCGCCAGAAGAATTTCGACGATCTTGCGGCTGTAAGTGCGTTCGGGCGACAGAAAAAATTCTCGCGCGAGCTGCATGGTGATGGTGCTGGCCCCCTGCTCGGTGCCTCGGGCCATCATGTTGACCACCGCGGCCCGGGCAACGCCGATGAGGTCGACGCCGACATGGTCGAAAAAGCGGGCATCTTCAGCAGCCACCAGGGCGTCTTTCATGACCTGGGGTACCTCATGGATGGGCACAAAGGTTCGCCGCTCTTCGCCGAACTCGCCAATCAGAATGCCGTCAGCGCTCAGAATGCGCAACGGAATGCGCGGCTTATAGGCGATGAGGCCGTCAAGCGGGGGCAGCCGGTCGTTGATGAGCAGCACCGCCAATCCCAGCGCGAGCACCACCGTGGCCGCGGCCACGAAGGGCGCGGCCAGCGCGATGAGCGCGAGCTTGCCCCAGCGCGGACGGCGCCGGGTACTCTGGGCACGACTGCGCGCAGGGCTGTCAGGGGAAATCTGGGAGCGGCTCATGTCCGTACGGCTAAAGCCGCACTGTGAGGATGCGGAATTATAAGACCGGCTTTTCTGATTTAATCCGGGCCGTGCGTAATCTCATTCTTATCGGCATGATGGGCTCGGGCAAATCGACCGTTGGTCGGCGCCTGGCGTCGGCGCTCGGGCGTCCATTTGTCGATGCCGATACCGTGTTGCAGGCCCGGTGCGGCGTGCCGATCAGCACTATTTTCGAACTTGAAGGCGAGGCGGGTTTTCGCCGGCGCGAGGCTTCCCTGATTGCCGAGTTGGCGCAGCCCGTAGGGTGTGTGCTGGCCACCGGTGGCGGTGCGGTACTGTCGCCTGAAAGCAGGGCCCTCATGCGGGAGTTAGGCTTTGTGGTGTATCTGCAGGCCCCCGTGGCGGAGTTGTGGCAGCGGCTCAAACGTGACCGCAGCCGTCCGCTGCTGCGCACCGATGATCCGCGTGCCCGCATTGAGAGTCTGGTTATGCAGCGCGATCCGCTATACCGGGAAACCGCGCATTTGGTGGTGACCACGGGCCGTCAGCCGGTCACGCAGACGGTGACCGATATTCTGGCCAGACTGCCCGCCGAATTACAGACGAATTCGGTCAATGCGGCCGGCGAAGCAGGCAATCGCGATGTGATCGCGGCAGAGGAAGCTCCGGATGAGCGTGCATGAACTGAGCGTGTCACTGGGCGAGCGCAGCTATCCGATTCTGATCGGTCCTGGCCTGCTCGCTGGCCATGAACGGTTAAGCGAGCTGGTGAGCGGGCGGCAGGTGGCCGTGGTCAGCAATGATCGTGTGGCCGGGCTATACGGCCGACAACTTGTCTCGACGTTAGAGCGTTCGGCGAGCCACTGCATCACGGTGTTGCTGCCGGAGGGTGAGGCGCACAAAACCTGGCAGTCGCTCAATACGGTCTTTGATGCGTTGCTGGCCAGGCACTTTGATCGGCGCTGTGTTCTGGTCGCGTTGGGTGGAGGTGTGGTCGGCGACATGACGGGTTTTGCCGCGGCCACCTACCAGCGAGGGGTTGATTTCGTGCAGGTGCCGACCACCCTGCTCGCACAGGTTGACTCGTCGGTGGGCGGTAAGACTGGGATTAACCATCCACTGGGCAAGAACATGATCGGGGCCTTTCACCAGCCCCGTCTGGTGCTGGCGGACCCGGACACCCTAGCCAGCCTTGAGCCGCGCGAGCTTGCCGCAGGTATCGCCGAGATGATCAAGCATGGCGCCATCGCCGACCTCGCTTATCTCGATTCGCTCGAGCGTGACATGGCGCTTTTGCGGTCTTGTAACGCGGCGGCTCTCGCGCGCGCGGTGTTGCGCTCTTGCGAAATCAAGTCGCAGGTGGTGGCCGCGGACGAACGCGAAAGCGGGCTGCGCGCTACGCTTAACTTCGGACATACTTTTGGGCATGCGATTGAGGCGGGTGCCGGCTACGGCCAGTGGCTGCATGGCGAGGCGGTCGCGGCCGGCATGGTGATGGCGGCTGATCTGTCTATGCGCCTGGGTATGCTCGACGCGGCTGAACTTGCGCGGCTTGAACGCGCCATTGCCGCCGCTGGGCTCCCGACCGCCGGGCCAGCCTGGCCGCCGGACCGCTACATTGAACTCATGCGGGTCGACAAGAAGGCCAGCCAAGGCGTGCCACGGTTTGTGTTGCTGGACGGTTTGGGGCGCGCACTGATGCGCACGGTACCCGAAGCTGCGCTTCGCGAAACCTTGAGCGCGCGTGTCCGGGCATTGACTACCGGGCACTGATCGTCCGTCTTCGCGCTCTGGTAATCGCCGGTCACCACAGCGCTCACGGTATACTTGAAAGTTCCACTTTGCAGTCTTCGCTGCACTGCGCAAGAACCTTGTCCAGTGCGGCTTTCAACGATAGCGCCCACTTTCTGACCGGTTCTGGAGCATGGCCATGTCGGCATCGAGCAACACGCCTTATTCGTCTGTTGCGGACGTCTTTTCCGCTGGTGCGCCAGCACCTCAGGGGCTATACGACCCCGCCCATGAACACGACGCCTGTGGCGTGGGTTTCGTCGCGCACATCAAGGGCAAGAAGAGTCATCGCATCATCGAGCAAGGCTCGCAGATTCTGTGCAATCTCGATCACCGGGGCGCGGTGGGCGCCGATCCCCTCATGGGTGATGGGGCGGGCATGCTCATCCAGATCCCCGATCAGTTTTTCCGCGAGGAGATGGCCAAGCAAGGCGTGGCGCTTCCGCCGGCGGGCGAATATGGCGTGGGTATGATTTTTCTGCCGAAAGAGCATGCCTCCAGGCTGGCCTGCGAGCAGGAGATGGCGCGCGCCGTGCGCGCCGAGGGACAGATTCTGCTGGGATGGCGCGATGTGCCCATAGACCGCGACATGCCGATGTCGCCTACGGTAAAGGCCAAAGAGCCGGTGATTCGCCAGGTATTTATCGGGCGTGGCCCCGACGTCATGGTGACCGACGCGCTTGAGCGTAAGCTCTACGTCATCCGCAAGATGGCCAGTCATGCCATCCAGAAGCTCAATCTTAAGCACGGCAAGGAATATTTCGTGCCGTCGATGTCGGCGCGCACCATTGTTTACAAGGGGTTGCTGCTGTGTAATCAGGTGGTGCAGTACTACCGTGATCTACAGGACCCGCGGGTAGTGTCCGCGTTCGCACTGGTGCATCAGCGTTTTTCTACGAACACCTTTCCCGAATGGCCGCTGGCCCATCCTTACCGCCTGGTCGCTCACAACGGCGAAATCAACACCGTCAAGGGTAACTACAACTGGCTGCGCGCGCGTGAGGGCGTGATGCGCTCAGCGGTGCTGGGCGATGACCTGGCCAAGCTGTATCCGCTGGTGTATGCCGGTCAGTCCGATACGGCTACCTTTGATAACTGCCTCGAGCTTCTGGTGATGGCAGGCTACCCGATCGCGCAGGCCGTCATGATGATGATTCCCGAGGCTTGGGAGCAGCACACGCTCATGGACCCCAAGCGTCGGGCATTTTATGAGTTCCATGCGGCCATGATGGAGCCTTGGGATGGTCCGGCAGCCATCGCCTTCACCGACGGGCGTCAGATTGGTGCCACGCTCGACCGCAATGGCCTTCGCCCGGCGCGCTATTGCGTCACCGACGACGACATGGTCATCATGGCCTCAGAGTCGGGGGTTCTGCCCATTCCAGAAAGCCGAATCGTCAAAAAATGGCGTCTGCAACCCGGCAAGATGTTCCTGATCGACCTTGAGCAGGGTCGCATCATCGACGACGAAGAGCTGAAGACCCAGCTGGCCAATAGCAAACCCTATCGCGAGTGGATCGAGGCCATCCGCATCAAGCTTGACGAAGTTGATTCGCGTCCAGCTGACCTCGAGGCGGATCGTGGTGCCTTGCACGCCCAGGCCTCTCTGCTTGATCGACAGCAGGCTTTTGGCTACACCCAGGAAGACCTCAAGTTTCTGATGACACCCATGGCGGTCGCAGGGGAAGAGGCGGTGGGGTCCATGGGTAATGACTCGCCGCTGGCGGTTCTGTCCAACAAGAGTAAGCCGCTTTACAACTACTTCAAGCAGTTGTTCGCCCAGGTGACCAATCCGCCGATTGACCCCATCCGCGAGCAGATGGTTATGTCGCTGGTGTCGTTTGTGGGCCCGCGGCCAAATCTGCTCGACCTGAACAACATCAATCCGCCTATCCGGCTTGAGCTGTCGCAGCCCATTCTCGATGCCGCTGATATGTCTCGTATTCGGCACATTGAGCACTACACCGGTGACAAGTTCCGCGCCTATGAGCTCGACATCTGTTATCCGGTCGCCTGGAGTGCCGAGGGTATCGAAGCCCGGTTGGCCTCGCTGGCTGCAGAGGCTGAAGACGCGGTGCGCTCGGGCTTCAATATTCTGATTGTGTCCGACCGGCACGTGGCCAGGGGCAGCGTGGCCATACCTGCCCTGCTGGCCACCAGCGCCGTCCATCAGCATCTGGTCAATCGCGGTCTGCGCACCAGCACGGGCCTTGTCGTTGAGACGGGTTCTGCCCGCGAGGTTCACCACTTTGCGCTACTGGCTGGCTATGGCGCCGAGGCAATCCACCCGTACCTGGCTCTGGAGACGCTGGCCGACATGGCGCGCGGACTGCCAGGCGATATGGGCCCTGAAAAGGCCGCCAAGAACTATGTTAAAGCCGTTGGCAAAGGTCTCATGAAAGTGATGTCCAAGATGGGCATCTCGACCTATATGAGTTATTGCGGCGCGCAGATTTTCGAAGCCATCGGTTTGTCACAGCCCCTGGTTGATCGCTACTTTGCGGGCACCCCCAGCAATGTCGGTGGCATCGGCGTGTTCGAGCTGGCCGAAGAAGCCCTGCGTCTGCACCGCGCGGCGTTTGGCGGTGACCCCGTGCTTGCAGGTGCATTGGATACGGGTGGCGAGTATGCGTACCGCACCCGTGGCGAAGACCACATGTGGACGCCCGACTCCATTGCCAAGTTACAGCACGCCACCCGCGCGGGCAGCTACTCCACCTACCGTGAGTATGCTCAGCTGATTAACGATCAAAGCCGCCGGCATATGACCTTGCGCGGGCTTTTCGAGTTCCGCTTCGATCACAGCCAGTCTGTGCCCGTCGAAGAGGTTGAGCCTGCGGCTGAAATCGTCAAGCGTTTTGCGACTGGTGCGATGTCGCTTGGCTCTATTTCGACCGAGGCGCACACCACGCTGGCCATCGCGATGAACCGCATTGGTGGCAAGTCGAATACGGGTGAGGGCGGTGAGGACGAGATGCGCTATCGCGCCGAAATGCGCGCCGGCAAATCCATTGTGAAGGCTGGCGATACGGTGGGCCGTATTATCGGTGCCGATCGTATTGAAAGCGATATTGAACTTCGCGAGGGTGATTCGCTGCGCTCTCGTATCAAACAGGTTGCTTCAGGCCGATTTGGTGTCACGGCCGAATACCTGGCCAGCGCCGATCAGATTCAGATCAAGATGGCGCAGGGTGCCAAGCCCGGCGAGGGTGGGCAATTACCGGGTCACAAGGTCTCTGATTACATCGGTAAGCTGCGCTACTCAGTGCCAGGGGTTGGTCTGATCTCGCCTCCGCCGCACCACGACATCTACTCCATCGAAGACCTGGCGCAGCTCATTCATGATCTGAAGAACGCCAACGCCCGGGCATCCATCTCGGTCAAGCTGGTCTCTGAGGTTGGCGTCGGAACGGTTGCCGCGGGTGTGGCCAAGGCCAAGGCCGACCATGTTGTCATTGCCGGGCACGATGGCGGCACGGGTGCATCACCGCTCTCGTCGATCAAGCATGCGGGCACGCCCTGGGAGCTTGGTCTGGCTGAGACGCAGCAGACTCTGGTGCTTAACCAGTTGCGCGCCCGTATCCGGGTGCAAGCCGATGGTCAGATGAAGACCGGACGCGACGTGGTGATCGGCGCCCTGCTGGGGGCTGATGAGTTTGGTTTTGCAACCGCGCCGTTGGTGGTTGAGGGTTGCATCATGATGCGTAAGTGTCACCTCAACACCTGTCCGGTGGGCGTTGCAACCCAGGATCCGGTTTTGCGTCGACGCTTTCAGGGCAAGCCCGAGCATGTGGTGAACTACTTCTTCTTTGTGGCGGAGGAAGTACGCGAACTGATGGCGCGGTTGGGCATTCGTCGTTTCGACGATCTGATCGGCCGTGCAGATCTTCTCGACATGCGCAAGGGCATCACGCACTGGAAGGCCCGGGGCCTGGATTTCTCCCGCATCTTTTACCAACCCGAGGTTTCCGCAGACGTGCCGCGACGTCAGGTTGGCGAGCAGGACCATGGCCTTGTGCACGCCCTCGACAACAAGCTGATCGAACTGTCGCGTATAGCGCTCGAAAAGGGCGAAAAGGTGTCGTTCATCCTGCCGGTACGTAACGTCAACCGCACGGTAGGAACCATGTTGTCTGGTGAAGTGGCCCGTCGCTTTGGTCATGATGGCCTGACCGATGACACGATTCATGTGCAACTGAACGGTACCGCGGGACAAAGCCTTGCAGCCTTTTTGGCCCGTGGCATCACGCTTGACATGGTGGGCGAGGCCAACGATTACGTTGGCAAAGGTTTGTCAGGAGGCCGGGTCATCGTTCGTCCGACCAACGACTTCCGCGGACGGGCCGACGAAAACATCATCGTGGGTAATACGGTGCTGTATGGCGCCATCGATGGTGAGGCGTTCTTCTGCGGTGTCGCTGGCGAACGCTTTGCGGTGCGTAATTCGGGTGCCACCGCGGTGGTGGAAGGTACGGGCGATCACGGATGCGAGTACATGACCGGTGGCACGGTGGTGGTTCTGGGCCAGACCGGGCGCAACTTTGCAGCGGGTATGTCCGGGGGCATCGCCTACATCTATGACCCCAACGGAGATTTCAAAGCGCGCTGCAATCTGGCCATGGTCGGACTAGACCCGGTCCTGTCGACGGCGCAGCAACTCGAAACCGTTGAGCCGACCATCTGGCATAAGGGCGAGTGCGATGAAATCACCCTCAAGGGTCTGATTGAAAAGCACTTCAGGCTGACGGGAAGTCAAAAAGCGCGCGAGATTCTCGATGACTGGGAGAAGTCACGTGCACAGTTCGTGAAGGTATTCCCGCATGAGTACCGACGCGCGCTGACCGAAATTAACGCAGCGCCGACCCGACAGCGCGAGAAGGCTACGGCCTGAGTCGCTTGCACGTTCGTAACTAAGCAAAGTTTCATTCTGCAGAACCGACATTGGCAGTGAAGGCAGGAACCCATGGGCAAGGTCACCGGATTTCTCGAATTTGAGCGACTTCAGGAGGCATCCGAAGATGCCAGGGAGCGCGTGCATCATTACCGCGAGTTTGTGCTGCACCTGACTGACGAGGAGGCCTCGCGTCAGGGCGCGCGCTGCATGGACTGTGGCATTCCCTTCTGCCAGAGCGGTTGCCCTATCAACAACATCATTCCCGACTGGAATGATCTGGTCTATCGAGGCGATTGGCGCGGTGCTATCGACACGCTGCACTCCACCAACAACTTCCCGGAATTCACTGGACGCGTGTGTCCCGCGCCCTGTGAGGCGGCTTGCACACTCAACATCAACAATGATCCAGTGGGCATCAAGTCGATTGAGCATGCCATCATCGATAAGGCCTGGGAGCTGGGTTATGTGGTGCCCCAGATCGCCCAGCAGCGAACCGGGCGTTCGGTTGCGGTGGTGGGTTCGGGTCCGGCGGGTCTGGCCTGTGCGCAGCAGCTGGCCCGTGCGGGTCATGATGTCACGGTGTTTGAAAAGAATGATCGGGTGGGTGGCCTGCTGCGTTATGGCATCCCAGATTTCAAGATGGAGAAATCGCACATCGATCGTCGTGTCGAGCAGATGCAGGCCGAGGGCATCAAATTCCGCACCGGTATTCTGGTGAGCGATGGTAGCCTCACCCCCGAGATCCCCAATTGGGCCCGCGAGACCGTCGCGCCCAAGAGCCTGCTCGAGCAGTTTGATGCAGTCGTGCTGACCGGTGGGGCTGAGCAGCCACGCGATCTGCCGGTTCCCGGACGGCAGCTGAAAGGTGTGCATTTCGCGATGGAGTTTCTGCCGCAGCAGAATAAGGTCGTGGCGGGCGATCCTGTCAAAGGGCAGATCATGGCAACCGGTAAGCGGGTCGTGGTTATCGGCGGCGGTGACACAGGTTCCGATTGCGTGGGTACCAGTAATCGACAGGGCGCTCAGTCAGTGACTCAATTCGAGCTGATGCCGCAGCCGCCTGAGCAGGAAAATCGCCAGCTCACCTGGCCGTATTGGCCGGTGAAGATGCGTACATCCTCTTCGCACGAGGAGGGCTGTGACCGCGATTGGTCGGTAACCACCAAAGCCTTCCTCGACGATGGCAAGGGCCAGGTGCGGGCGCTGCTAGCGGCGCGTGTGCAGTGGCAGCGCGACGAAGCTACGGGCCAGATGCGTATGGCTGAAGTGCCTGGCTCCGAATTCGAAGTACCTGCCGATCTGGTGTTGTTTGCCATGGGATTTGTCGCGCCGGTCGGGTCGGTGCTTCAGGCCTTCGGAGTTGATCGCGATGGTCGCGGTAATGCCCAGGCGGCCACCGACGGCGAGCGTGCCTATGTCACTAATGTGCCCAAGGTCTTCGCTGCGGGCGATATGCGTCGGGGTCAGTCGCTGGTGGTATGGGCGATCCGCGAAGGACGACAGTGTGCCCGCGCTGTCGATGAGTTTCTCATGGGGCGCTCTGAGCTTCCGCGCTGAGGCATGGCGGGCGTCGGCGTGAATCCGAAGCCCGTAACCGCGGCGGCAAGCCCTCGAATCGTCTGGTTGGATGCGGTCAGGGCACTGGCCGCGCAACTCATCGTTCTGCATCACCTGGCCTTCTACGGCCCGATGGCTGAGCGCGTCTCGCTCATCGCGCCGGGGCTGATCGACTGGTTTGCCGAGTATGCGCGGATCGCGGTCCAGGTCTTTCTCGTTATGGGTGGCTTTCTGGCCGCCAGTCATCTCGAGTGGAGCTCCAGGCTTGATGCTGCGGCGGTGCTGCGCAGCATCGGACGGCGTTATGTGCGTTTGTTCGTGCCTTTCGCGGTCGCCGTTACGCTCGCTGTGGCTGCGGGTTGGCTGGCGCGTCCGTGGGCGGGCGACGCCGACTGGGTGCCCGATGCCCTGACACTGTCTGTGCTGGCTGCGCACATCGTGTTGCTTTTCGGATATCTCGATATTGAGGCGCTGACCGCGGGCGCCTGGTACGTGGCCATCGACCTCGAACTTCATATTGTGCTCACACTACTCATCTGGGCTGCTCAGAGACTGGGCGTTGATCCGTCGCGTGCCCGTCAGTGTTTCAAAATCAGCGTGGTCATGTTGGCAGGGCTATCGGCTCTGGTTATCAATCGAAACCCTCAGCTTGATGAAACCTCCCTGTACTTTTTTGGGGCGTTCGCGGCAGGTATCGCCGCGTTCTGGCTGAGTGCCCCCAACGGTTCACGATCGGCGCGACTGGCCGGTGTTGCGGTACTGGGACTTACAGTGCTGGCGCTGTGGATCGACTTTCGTCTGCGACTCGCCGTTGCGCTTGCTACGGCAGTGGGCATCATCGTGCTGGTGCGTTGGGTGGGTGCAGCCCGGCAGGCTGCAAGCGTCGGTGCGCGAGCACGCGTTGAGCGGGCCGTGGGTTGGCTGGGCCGGTCCGCCTATTCGCTGTTTCTGGTGCACTTTCCGTTGGCTGTGGTGATCAACGCTCTGTACCTGCGGTTTTTTCCGGGGCAACTCACGGCTGCGGTGGTCGGTATGCTGGTGGCCTGGCTGGGGTCGCTGCCCCTGGCCTGGCTGATGTGGCGCATGGTTGAATCGCGAGTGTTGCAACGCTAATCTGAGTCGTATGTTGCAGCTGACGTGTTGAGCCTTTGACGCGTCGCTTCCCGGTGTCTCTGTCGATTGGAAAAATCAATGAGTCAAGCCCTGAATGAACTTGATGTTGTGACGCTAACCCAGGCCTATGCCCGCGGGACTCTGTCTCCGGTCGAGGTGGCGCGCGCGGTGCTGAACCGTATCGAACAGTGCGAGCCCAAGATTAATGCGCTGTACCTGGTACAGGCTGACCAGGCGCTTGCCCAGGCCCGTGCAGCCGAGGCACGCTGGCGTGCCGGTACACCGCTGTCACGACTGGACGGTGTTCCGGTGACCATCAAAGAAAACATCTACACCCGAGGAGATCCCGCTCCGATTGGTACGGCGGTGGGCGACTTCACCCCCAAGACCGCAGACGCGCCAGCGGCGGCTAGTTTGCGCGAGGCGGGCTGCGTCATGGTGGGCAAAACCACTATGCCTGACTTCGGCATGCTCTCATCGGGTCTGTCGTCCGCACACGGCACTACCCGCAATCCCTGGCGACTGGATTGCAATCCAGCCGGCTCGTCGTCCGGAGCGGCTGCCGCTGCGGCCGCTGGTTATGGGCCGCTGCATCTCGGCACTGACATCGGCGGCTCAGTGCGATTGCCGGCCTTTCACTGTGGCATCTTCGCGCTCAAGCCCAGTCTTGGCCGTGTACCCGTTGACCCGCCGTTCATGGGTCGTGCAGCCGGCCCGATGACGCGTACGGTGCGTGATGCGGCGTTCATGATGGATGTGCTCAGTCAACCCGATGCGCGCGACTTCATGTCGCTGCCGCCCGAGCGCTGCGATTTTTCTGAGCGGCTAGAGGGCCTCTCGCTACGAGGTCTTCGTATTGGGCTGCTACAGGATATGCGGGCTGGCTGGCCAGTCGAGCCTGCCATTGCGCAGACCGTGGCCGCAGCGGCGCGCGCGCTCGAGTCCGCTGGGGCTATCGTCGAGCCCATGGCCTCGTTTATGACTGCGCAAATGCTCGATGGTATTCAGGCCTTCTTCGAAGCACGCTCCTGCAATGACATTCTGGCCTTACCGGCCGAGCAGCGTGGCCGTATTCTTCCCTTTATCGTCGAGTGGGCCACGTGGCGGGCAGCAGGCTTTTCCGGCGCCCAGGTGATGGCCGCGTATCTGCAGGTGCATGCCATGCGCGAGGCTGCAGTCAAAGCCAGTGCGCCCTTTGACTTTGTGCTGTCGCCAACGGCGCCCATTGCCGCTTACTCGGCCGAGGTGGCGTGTCCGCACAATGATCCGCACCGGGCACTGGACCATATTGCCTTCACCGTGGCCTGGAATATGAGCGAGCAGCCGGCTGCTGCGCTCAATTGGTGGCATGGCGAAGATGGCCTGCCGCTGGGCGTGCAGTTGATTGGCAAGCGCTTTGACGATGTTGGAGTCATGCGACTAGCGCATGCCCTTGAAGGAATCAGACCTGCGCAAAACGCATGGCCGACCCTGATCTGACAGCTTTGGTACTTCTACGTGAGTCTGCATTGATCCGGCCCTAAGGTCTGCCCGGTCGCAGCAGATCGATGGCTGCGATTCGGTCTGCTAATTGGCCGGTACGTTGCGGCAGCGGTAAAGAGCCATACCCTTAATGCTCATGACCGTCTCGCCGTCCTGGTTGATGGCTTCCTGCTGGGAATAGACCACGCCGCGGTCGGGTTTGCTCTGTGAGCGCCGACTATCCATGACGGTGATGCGAACGCGTAGCGTGTCACCAGGCCTAACCGGCTTCAACCAGCGAACTTCGTCAATGCCCGGTGAGCCCATACTGGCTAGCGGAGAAATGTAGTGATCAACCATTAAGCGCATCATGATGCTGCCGGTCAGCCACCCGCTGGCAATCAGCCCGCCGAAGATCGAATCGGTGGCCGCTTTGGGATCGGTATGAAATGGCTGGGGGTCGTAACGTCGGGCAAACTCGATGATTTCGTCCTGGGTGACCGCGTAGTTCCCAAACTCCAAAACTTCGCCAGGCTGGTAGTCTTCGAAGTAGCGGTCCTTGAGGGGAATCGACATGTGGGGGCTCCGGTTGGCTTCTAAAATAGCGCAAATTGTCTGAAAGCGCTTATCTGTGCCATGACTAAATCACATCCCAAGTCCCGGGACGATCACCAGCTTGATACGGTGCGACTTGATAAATGGTTATGGGCTGCGCGCTTTTTCAAGACACGCAGCCTTGCGCAACAGGCCATCGAGAAGGGCCGTGTGCTGGTCGCGGGCGAGCGGGTAAAGCTGGCCCGGCTGGTGCGACCAGGTGACGAACTCATGGTGCAGATCGGCGAGGCTCGCCAAACCGTGATGGTCATGGCGATCTCTGACATGCGCGGGCCCGCGCCAGTTGCTCGTACCCTGTATGCCGAGACTGAGGCGTCGATAAGAGCCCGTGAGGCGCAGCGGGCTGCCCGCCAATTCTCGCCAGAGCCTGCGCTCAGTATCGAGGGCGGCAGACCAACCAAGCGTGATCGGCGAATGCTCGTGCGTCTCGGAGAGGGTTGATATGCGTCAAGCGATTCAGGCCCTGCTGGCGCTGATGGCGTTTGCAAGTTCGGCGGTCTGGGCTGATCTACCTACCCTGCGCCTGAGCGAAGCAGCCGCGCGGCTCTCGGCTGCGCCGCATCTGCTGTTCATGCGACATGAGCAGACCGTGGCGGGCGTGGGTGACCCGCCCGGATTCAGATTGGACGATTGCGCAACTCAGCGAAATCTGTCGCAGGTGGGCCGCGACCGGGCAGAGCGGGCGGGCGAGCGCATGCGGCAGGCGGGCATTGTCGTTGGGCTCGTGCGTTCAAGCCGCTGGTGTCGAGCGCAAGATACGGCGCGGCTGGCGTTCGGACGCGTTGAAGTGTGGGCCTCGATCAATTCTTTTTTTGCCGGGCAGGGCGATGAGGCCACGCAATCTCGGGCGGTACGAGAATTTGCATCAAACTGGACCGACACTCGCCATGCGATGCTCGTGACGCATCAGGTAAACATCTCGGCCCTATTGGGTGTTTACACGCAGCAGGGCGAGGTGGTGGCTGCCCGCTGGCATGAGGGTGCTCTGCGACCACTGTTTCGGTTCCATCCGGTCGATTCGCCGCAGTAGGCTGCTATCAGCCAGTCCTGGCGCTCATAGCGTCGAATCACGGTCCGATCAGCGGCTTGTCCCTATGCTTTTGGTGGTCACCGGAACCGATCAAGGGCTGTGCCGGGGTCATGGTGCGGCACAGAACCCAGGCGAGACTGCAGACCCACGCCCACGAGCGCGTGGGAGGTCAAACTTTCGAAAGACAAAGTTCCTGCAGCATTTGGCAAATAATCGGGAGATCATGGGCAAGGCGACGGATGGATGCTGGCGTAAACTTGGACGCAGAGACACAGAGTTGATGGTCGGCAAATCGCTACGGAGCGCCTTGCGCTATGTCAAGAACGCTGGATGTGAAATTGCCCTGGCTTGTACGGACGCTCGATCAGGCGCGGCTACCCTTTGAGCGCTGTGACATTGCATTGAACAGTGCAAGCGCCTGTTTCGATGCCATCCGCAACATGCAGGTTCGTGGTGCACCCCTGATTGGTGCGGTCGCTGCATTCGGGCTTGCATTTGTCCTGCATGAGGGATGTCTACCGGCGAAAGCGCATGCGCCCGAAGCGTGGATGCCGCAGTCGGATCGACCGGCACGTGAGGCGTTGGCTAATGATGCCGATCTTTTGCTCATGCAGGGTCGGCACTGGTTGACGACGGCGCGTCCGACAGCGGTCAATCTGGCGTGGGCGCTTGACCGGGTGGTGGCTGCCGTGCGTGCGCTTGCGCCCGCTGACCGGGCGCAGGCTGCGTGGGCTGCGGCGCTCGCGCTGTGTGACGAGGACGTGCATTGCAACCAGCGTATTGGTGAGCACGGTGCCATCCTCCTGGCACAGGCTGGCGCGCAGCGCCTTGCGGCGGGTCTGGCGCTACAGGTGCTGACGCATTGCAATGCAGGGCGACTGGCCACAGTCGGGCACGGAACAGCCCTTGCGCCGATCTATCACCTGCATGCCCGCGGTGTTCCTGTGCATGTCTGGGTCGACGAGACTCGTCCGCGCAACCAGGGCGCGGCACTGACCGCCTGGGAGCTTGGTGAGGCTGGGATTGCGCATACCGTCATTGCTGACAACGCCGGTGGCCTGTTGATGATGCGTGGCCGGGTCGACGCGGTTATCGTGGGCTGTGACCGAGTTGCAGCCAATGGTGATGTGGCCAATAAAGTGGGTACCTACCTCAAGGCGCTGGCTGCGGCAGACAATCGGGTGCCCTTTTATGTGGCGTGTCCGGTATCCACCATTGATCCCCTGTGTGCTGACGGCGGCGCCATCGAAGTCGAAGAGCGCAGCCCCCGAGAGCTCACCCACCTGAGCGGTCGTCTGCCCGACGGATCGGTCGCTGAAGTACAGCTGGTACCGGATGGTACCCAGGCGGCTAATCCCGCCTTCGACATTACACCGGCACATCTGGTCCGGGCTCTGATCACCGAGCGTGGGCCCTGCGAGGCCTCTTTTCGGGGTATCAGCGCGGTATGCCCGGAGTTGTTCTTTGGCGTCAATCGACCGGCAAGCAACGTTGATGCTGATGGCAAGCGTGGCGCATGAACGCGGACCGCTCTTTGTACGCTACTGAGAATGAGGCCCGCGCAGCGCTGATTGCGACCTGTCTGCGGATGTCCGAGCTGGGCATTAACCAGGGCAAGTCGGGGAACGCGTCGCTGCGTTGGCATCGCGGTGGCGAAATGGGTCTGCTGATCACGCCCAGTGGTATCGCTTACGAGCGGCTTGGGGTGGACGATATCGCCTGGCTGCCCTTGCTGGACATCACAGCCGATGCATCCGACCAGGACTCGAGCGATCGCGCGTTTGTGTCAGCGGCTGAGGCCATGCCGGCGATGCTCACGCTACCCATGCGGTTTGACGGCCCGCATGCACCGTCTTCCGAGTGGCGAATTCATCATGACCTGATGGTTCAGCGTCCAGAGGTGGGCGCGGTTCTGCATGCTCATCCGGTCTTTGCCTCGACGCTGGCCTGTAGCGCGCGTGTGCAGCGCGAGGGCATTCCCGCCTTTCACTACATGATCGCTGTGGCAGGCGGCGAGACGATTCGCTGCGCGCCCTACGCGAGGTTTGGCTCAGCGCGCTTATCGATGCTGGCCCTCACCGCCCTCATCGATCGGCGCGCCTGTCTGCTGGCCAATCATGGCTTGATGGCGCTGGGTGCCAATCTGGAGTCCACGCTTGCTCTGGCGCTTGAGGTGGAAACCTTGTCGCGCATGTATTGGCAGCTGCTTCAGCTGGGTGATGCGGTGATTCTGGATGCCCAAGAAATGCGGGGCGTGGGCGAACTGTTTAAACAGTATGGTCGACCGCGGTCTGGATAGACTGGATACACGGGTGAAGAACGCGGTTGACCGACTAAGCTGCGCGCCTTCGCGTATTGGGTCTTAACAGCGACCCAAGATATCGTCCGGTATGACTTTCGCTGACGTTCACCAGGTCTTCGGGGGTGCCGCAGGCCACGAGGTTTCCACCTGCGTCTCCGCCTTCGGGACCCAAATCAATCACCCAGTCGGCGGTTTTGATGACATCGAGATTATGTTCGATGATCAAGACCGTATTGCCACGTTCGCGCAGGGCCTGCAGCACCTTGAGCAACAGAGCGACATCGTGAAAGTGCAGGCCTGTGGTGGGCTCGTCAAGAATGTACAGCGTGCGGCCGGTATCCCGGCGCGAAAGCTCTTCGGCCAATTTGACGCGCTGGGCCTCACCGCCTGACAAGGTGGTCGCGCTTTGCCCCAGCCGCACATAGCCCAGACCCACCTCGATCAGGGTGGCGAGTTTGCGCGCGATGGTGGGTACCGCATTGAAGAATTGATGGGCCTGAGAAACGGTCAGCGCCAACACCTCGGCGATATTTAAGCCGCGATAGCTGACTTCAAGGGTCTCGCGGTTGTAGCGCAGTCCGCGACAGGTATCACAGGGCACATACACATCGGGCAGAAAGTGCATTTCAACCCGAATAAGGCCATCGCCCTCGCAGGCCTCGCAGCGCCCACCTTTCACATTGAAAGAAAAGCGACCTGCACCATAGCCGCGCTCGCGGGCAGCCGATGTTTCAGCGAACAATTCGCGGATGGCTGTAAACACCCCAGTGTAGGTGGCCGGATTAGAGCGCGGGGTACGACCGATGGGGCTCTGGTCGACGGCAATGACCTTGTCGAAATGTTCAGCCCCGTCCACCGCGTCACAGGCTGCGGGCTCTGGTCCGCCGCGGTTGACGCGGCGAGCGACTGCAGGATGCACCGTGTCGTTAATGAGGGTTGATTTGCCTGAACCGGAGACGCCCGTGATGCAGGTGAGCAGGCCAACCGGAATCTCGACCAAGATGTTTTTGAGATTGTGCGCACGGGCACCGCGTACCGACAGCCATCGCCCGTCCGGACGATGGCGTTTGTCAGGTACCTCGATGCTCAGGCGACGGCTCAGGTACTGTCCGGTAATGGACTCTTCACTGGCTGCGATGGCTGCAGGCTTGCCCTGCGCAATCACGCGGCCGCCCAGATCGCCCGCGCCCGGGCCCATGTCGATGACATGATCGGCGGCACGAATGGCATCTTCGTCATGTTCGACAACCAGTACCGAATTACCCAGATCGCGTAATCGCTTCAGCGTGGCGATCAGACGGTCATTATCGCGTTGATGCAGACCGATCGAGGGCTCATCGAGCACATACATGACACCCGTGAGCCCAGAGCCGATTTGCGAGGCGAGGCGGATACGCTGGGCCTCGCCCCCGGAGAGCGTTTCAGCGGGTCGATCCAGACTCAGATAGCCCAGACCTACATCATTCAGAAAGCGCAGTCGGTTGACGATTTCACGCACGATACGAGCCGCCACCGGGCCGCGCGCGCCCGGTAATTCGAGCTGCTCGAACCAGGCGAGCGCTTGCGCCAGAGTCCAGCCGTTGACCTGATGGATGGGATAGTGCTCGTCGCCCTGGCCGACCGTGACTAGACGGGCTTCCGCGCGCAAGCGCGAGCCCTTACATGAGGGGCAGGCATGCAGCGTCTGATAGCGTGAGAGCTCTTCGCGCACCTGGGGCGAGTCGGTTTCTCGCAGGCGTCGCTGCAGATTGGGTACCACGCCCTCGAAGCTGTGTTCACGGCGTACGCTGCGGCCCCCTTCGCTTGCGTAGGTAAAGCTGAAGCGCCGCTCGCCTGAGCCAAAGAGAATGACCTCGCGCACCGGCTCGGTCAGCTGAGCAAACGGGGTGTCCAGGTCGAAATCGAGCGCGCGAGCCAGATCTGTGAGCAATTGAAAGCAGAACGGGTTGCGCTGATCCCAGCCACGGATAGCACCTGAAGCCAGGCTCAGCTCGGGAAACTCAACCACGCGTCGCGCATCCATGAACGGCATCTGACCCAGACCGTCGCAGTCAGGGCAGGCACCGGCCGGATTATTGAAGGAAAACAGACGAGGCTCGAGCTCAGACAGCGCATGACCGCAAACGGGGCAGGCATACCGGCTGCAAAACGACTGTTCGCTTGCATCTTCGAGCACGGCAATGCGCGCACGTCCCTCGGTAAGCCTGAGTGCGGTCTCGAATGAGTCGGCAAGCCTTTGGCGCGCTGCCACCGGCGTGCGAATGCGATCGATCACGACGTCCACCAATTGATCGACAGGGTCGATCCGTAAGGACTGAAGATCGTCCAGTTCGACGATATGCGCCGGTTTTCGGACATTGTCTGAACCAAGCTGATCAGGTCGCGCAACAGCCGCTTGCAGGCGAACCCGGGCAAAACCCTGGCTGCGAAGCTCAGACAGTTTGGCCTGCAGCACGCCGCCGCTGGCTGGCATCTGGCCCAGGGGCGCCAGAATCAGTACCCGTTCGCCAGCCGGCAGGGCCTGCACCGCGTCAACCATCTGGGCCACGGTTTGCGCTGCCAGCACCTGGTCAGGGTGCGTCGGGCAATGCGGCGTGCCAGCCCGTGCATACAGCAGGCGCAGATAGTCGTTGATTTCGGTGACCGTGCCCACGGTTGACCGTGGGTTGTGGCTACCCGACTTTTGCTCGATGGCAATGGCCGGTGACAGGCCCTCGATCAGGTCGACATCAGGCTTTTCCATCAGCTGCAGGAACTGGCGCGCGTAGGCTGACAGAGACTCGACATAGCGACGCTGACCTTCTGCGTAAAGCGTATCGAAGGCAAGCGACGATTTTCCGGAGCCCGAGAGTCCGGTGATGACCACGAGCTGATCTCGTGGAATGTCGAGATCGACATTCTTGAGATTGTGGGTGCGTGCGCCGCGGATGTGGATGGCGTCCATCTCGATGATTCCGGCCAGCCGCGGCTGGCAAAGACCAATCGGCTAATATAAACCGCTTTGGCTTCCCGATCGATGTCACTGGCTACCAACGATGTCTCAAGCGCGCCGTCCGTCGAGCGCATGAACGCCGCCGAGCGCCGCGCGAGCACTTCGCTTGCGCTGGTGCAGTCCCTGCGTATGCTGGGTCTGTTCCTGGTGCTACCGGTGCTGGCTGTTCACGCCCGCTCGCTGCCCAATGGCGATGATGCGCGGCTGGTGGGTCTGGCTTTGGGAATTTATGGCCTTACGCAGGCCTTGCTGCAATTGCCTCTGGGCCTGGCATCCGACCGCTTCGGGCGTAAACCGGTCATCGCCGCAGGACTTCTGGTCTTTGCGCTGGGCAGCTTTGTGGCTGCTGGCGCCAGCGATCTGACCGCCATCATTATTGGCCGAGCCCTGCAAGGCGCAGGCGCGATTTCCGCCGCGATCGGTGCGTTTGTCGCCGACAGTACGCGTGAAAATCAACGCACCAAGGCGATGGCGCTGGTGGGTATTTCAATCGGTGCGATGTTTGCACTGTCACTCATCATTGCGCCGCCCCTGTATCGCTGGGTCGGCGTAAGCGGCATGTTCGCCCTGACAGGGGTTCTCGCACTGGCCGCCATTGCCTGGGTGGTGTTGGGGGTGCCGTCGGTCGCGCGTGCTGGCCCCATGTCTTTATCGCGCGCCGGATTTGCTCAGGTACTTGCCCACCCCGACCTGTGGCGCCTGAACCTGGGCATCGGCGTCTTGCATGCGGTACAGGTCGGCGTGTTCGTCGTGTTGCCTGGCTGGTTGGTTGAGCGTGCCGGTCTGGCTCTGGGTGATCACTGGCTGATTTATCTGCCAGTGGTACTGTTGTCGTTTGCGCCGATGATGCCAGCCCTGGGCTGGGGTGAGCGTCGGGGGCGTATGCGAATCGTGTTTCTGGGTTCGGTGGCGGCTTTGGTGGCGGTGCAGATCGTGCTGCTGACCCAGCCCCAGGGTCTAGTGCCCTTTGCGGTGTTGCTGTTCGTCTTTTTCGCGGCCTTCAATATTCTGGAGGCGAGCCTGCCCTCGATGGTGTCACGCTTGGCACCGTCCGCACTGCGCGGCGCGGCGCTGGGGCTGTTCAACACCACGCAGTCGCTGGGGCTATTTACCGGTGGTGCGCTCGCCGGATGGCTTCATGCCAGCTGGGGTGACCGGGCGGTCTTCGGTCTTGCGCTGTTGGCACTGGGGGTTTGGCTCTTGGCGGCGATGCGGCACCGGCAGTGGCCAGGCCGCTCGTCATGAACAACTGTCTGTAGCAAACGCTCGGGAGGGCGATATGGCTTCGATCAACAAGGTGATTCTTATCGGCAATCTGGGGCGTGACCCAGAAACCCGCTATTCCCCCAACGGCGGCGCGATCTGCAACGTCTCTATCGCCACCACCCGGTCCTGGAAGGATAAAACCTCGGGTGAGCGGCGCGAGGAAACCGAGTGGCATCGGGTAGTGTTTTACGACCGGCTGGCCGAAATTGCGGGCGAATATCTGCGCAAGGGCCGCCCAGTCTACGTCGAGGGGCGGTTGCAGACGCGCAAGTGGCAAGACAAAGAGGGTGTCGAGCGCTACACCACCGAAATCATCGCGACCGAAATGCAAATGCTGGGCTCCCGCGAGGGTGGTGGTGCAGGCGAGATGGAGGCTGGCACGTCGCGCGAGACAGCAGCGCGTCCGCCCGCTGCTGCCGCGAAGAAACCGGTTGGCTTTGATCAGACCGACGACGACATTCCATTCTGAGGTCGCCTCGCCCTTTGCCGAGGGCAAATCAAAGGCCGATCTTTTCGGCATGAGGCTGCCGTTTTCTTATAATGGTGGGTTTTCCGTTTCTTGCCGCCCGGCTACCGGGCGCACAGCAACATGCCGATTTACGCTTACATCTGCCCTGATTGCGGTTTTGAAAAAGACCAGCTGCAAAAACTGTCTGATGCGCCGTTGACCCAGTGTCCGTCGTGCTCTGGCGGCCGGTTTGCGCGCAAGCTGACGGCGCCTGCTTTCCAGCTCAAGGGTACGGGCTGGTATGCCACCGACTTTCGCGACGGCCAATCCGCGCGTAAGCCGGCAGAGGATGCGGTTGGTGAGGCTGCCACGCCGGGCGCTGACGCTTCGGCTGCGTCGGCGCCCTCGGCAGCCGCGGCTGGAACGGATGACGGCAAGTCGACTGAGTCCAAGCCGGCCGCAGCTACCAAGACAGACACGTCAGCCGGCAGCTCATCAGGAGCCGCCCCCGCTTCGGCCGCCACTAAAGCAGCCCCTCAGGCAGGTGCTTCGGCAGCCACGAAGTCAACTCCCTCGGCCGGCGCCGGGTCTCAGGCCAGTTAATGCGCAAATATCTGATCACCGGGCTTCTTATCTGGGTGCCATTGGTTATCACCCTGTGGGTGCTCGACCTCATCATCACCACGATGGACCAGAGCCTGCGGTTCCTGCCGCCCGAATGGCGTCCTCTGGGTTTTCTGGGTCACGACGTGCCCGGCGCGGGTGTAGTGCTTACCCTGCTTGTGCTGTTTATTACCGGTCTGCTTGCGCGTAATTTCATCGGCGAGCGGCTCGTGCGCTTCTGGGAGGGGCTTCTGGGCCGAATTCCCATCGTGCGCAGTATTTACTCCAGCGTTAAACAGGTCAGCGACACGATTCTCTCGCCCAACGGACAGGCTTTTCGCCAGGCTCTGCTGGTTCAGTACCCCCGTGCTGGGGTCTGGACCATCGCCTTTCAGACCGGTACCCCCAGCCCCGAGATTCGCCGTCTCATCGCCACCGACATGGTGTCGGTTTACGTGCCCACCACACCCAATCCCACATCAGGATTTTTTCTGATGGTGCCGCGCGCCGATATCATCGAACTCGACATGAGCGTCGATGAAGCCCTGAAGTACGTGGTCTCCATGGGCGTGGTTTCTCCCGGCGATCGCCGGGCCGACCAGCTTTCCGAACCGGACGCGGCCGCAATTGCAGGTCCGTCATCCGGGGATGCAGCCAGATAGGAAATCTTTCATGCGAACCTGTTACGCGGGCGAAGTATCTACCGATCGTCTCGATCAGATCGTCATCCTCAACGGCTGGGTGCATCGGCGCCGCGACCACGGTGGAGTGATCTTTATTGATTTGCGTGACCGCGAGGGCGTAGCGCAGGTGGTGTGTGATCCCGACAGGCCGTCCATGTTCGCGGTGGCTGAGCGCATTCGAAACGAATTCTGCGTCAAAGTGGTTGGCAAGGTGCGGCGACGTCCCCAGGGTACCGAAAACAGCGGTATTCGAAGCGGCGCCATCGAGATTCTTTGCCACGAACTCGAAATTCTCAATGCGTCGGTTACTCCGCCGTTCCAGCTCGATGACGAGAACCTCTCGGAGACCACCCGGCTTGCACATCGCGTGCTTGATCTGCGTCGGCCGCAGATGCAAAACAACCTCAAGCTTCGCTATCGGGTCGCGATGGAGGTTCGAAAATACCTGGATGGCCTGGGTTTCCTCGACATCGAAACACCTATGCTGACCAAGTCGACGCCCGAGGGCGCGCGCGACTATCTCGTACCCTCACGCGTAAACGCCGGCCAGTTCTTCGCGCTGCCTCAGTCGCCGCAGCTGTTCAAGCAGCTGCTGATGGTGGCGGGGTTCGATCGCTATTACCAGATCACCAAATGTTTTCGCGATGAAGATCTGCGTGCCGATCGCCAGCCCGAGTTCACGCAGATTGACTGCGAGACCTCGTTCTTGAACGAGACCGAGATTCGAGCCATTTTTGAGGACATGATCCGTACGGTCTTTCGCAACGCCATCGGCGTGAGTCTGCCCGAGGCCTTTGCGCTGATGTCCTACGGCGAGGCTATGCGCCGATTCGGCTCTGACAAGCCCGACCTGAGGGTGAAGCTTGAATTCACCGAGCTCACCGATGTCATGCGCGATGTTGACTTCAAGGTCTTCAGTGCGGCGGCCAATCTGGACGGTGGCCGTGTGGTGGCCCTTAGGGTGCCGGGTGGTGCTGAAATGACGCGCAGCGAGCTCGACGGTTATACCCAATTCGTGGCTATTTATGGCGCAAAGGGTCTGGCCTGGATCAAAGTCAACGACATTGCTCGTGGCCGTGAAGGACTGCAGTCGCCTATCGTAAAGAATCTGCATGATGCCGCCATTGCTGCCGTACTCGAGCGCTCGGGGGCTGCCAATGGTGACCTGCTGCTATTCGGTGCCGACCGTGCCAAGGTGGTCAACGACGCCATCGGTGCTCTGCGCGTTCGCATCGGGCACTCTGAGTTCGGACGCCGCACGGGGCTACTTGAAGAGGGCTGGAAGCCGCTTTGGGTTATTGACTTTCCCATGTTCGAATTTGATGAAGAAGCAGGCCGCTGGACGGCGGTGCATCATCCGTTTACTGCGCCCAAGGATGGACACGAAGACTTCATGCAAAACGAGCCCGGGCGCTGTCTGGCCAAGGCCTATGACATGGTGCTCAACGGCTGGGAGATCGGTGGCGGCTCGGTTCGTATTCATCGTGAAGAAGTTCAAAGTAAGGTGTTTCGGGCCCTTAATATCGGGCCCGAAGAGGCGCGCGCCAAGTTCGGGTTTCTGCTGGACGCCTTGCAGTACGGGGCGCCACCGCATGGCGGCATTGCGTTCGGCCTTGATCGAATCGTCACGATGATGGCTGGAGCGGAATCCATACGCGATGTCATCGCCTTTCCCAAAACGCAGCGCGCGCAATGTCTGCTTACGCAGGCACCCTCCAGCGTCGATGAGCGGCAGTTGCGCGAATTGCACATCCGGCTGCGCGCGCCCGAGGCGAAAGCCTGAGACCGCACGCGCGTATCGTCATCGACAGAATTCGCTGTGGCTGGCAGTAAGATCCCTGAGTCGGTACTGGTGGTGATCCACACCGCCGACCTCAGGGTACTGCTGCTAGAGCGTGCCGACCACCCCGGTTTCTGGCAGTCGGTCACCGGTAGCAAAGACAGCGCAGACGAACCACTATCCGAAACCTGTGAACGCGAGGTTCGGGAAGAAACTGGCCTTGAGGTTCAGAGCTATCAGCTTAGCGACTGGCAGCTTACGAATCGCTATGAAATCTTTGCACACTGGCGCAGCCGCTACCCCGAGGGCGTCACGCACAATACCGAGCATGTTTTTGGTTTACAGCTGCCCGATGCTCTATCCGTGCGTCTTGCGCCTCGCGAACACCTAAGCTACGTGTGGCTGCCCTGGGAGCAGGCGGCGCAGCGTTGTTTTTCCTGGAGCAACGTCGAGGCGATCAGGCAGTTGCCGGCACGTGTGCGGCCTGCCCTGTCCGACCTGATGACGCACCCCAGCCCGCGCACCTGATCATGAGCCCGTCGGCTGCTGTGCGGCTTCGCGTGGCCACGTACAACATTCACAAGGGGGTTCTGCGCGAACGCTTCGGTTTGCGCACAACTGCCCGTATTCATGAACTGCGCGCCCGACTTCATGAACTCGATGCGGACATCATTCTTCTGCAGGAGGTTCAGGGGCAGCACCAGCGTCACGCACGACGGCTTGAGCACTGGCCTGCTGAGCCACAAGACATTTTTTTGGCGCGAGCGCCGTCGCTGCGCCAGTCGTTCGAATCGGCCTACGGGGCCAATGCGCATTATCTTCACGGGCATCATGGCAATGCGCTCTTGTCTCGCTATCCGATCCTGCATCAGGCACAGCGTGACTTCTCTGATCATGCCCTTGAAAAGCGTGGGGTACTGCACTGCGTACTCGAATTGCCCGTGGGACCTGTGCACTGCTTTGTTGTTCATTTTGGCTTGCTGGCCGCTAGCCGTGAGCGCCAACTCGAGGCCCTGATCGAATGGATCCGTCGGGAAGTGCCGGCGAATACACCGTTGATCATTGGTGGCGATTTCAATGACTGGCGCAATAAGCTTTCGCCGCGGCTGTGTGATGCCGTGGGCGTGGTGGAGGCCTTCGACAGCGTTCGACCTCGCCTTGCGGGGCGTGCCGCCGATTTCGTTCGTGAGCAGCTTCAGGACATAGGTATGTCTGTTGACGCGCCGATTGATCGCCCGCGCACACGGGTTAAAACGGCGCGAACGTATCCCGCGCTTGTACCGTGGCTGCGTATGGATCGAATCTATCTGCGCGGTTTCAGTGTCACCGATGCGCGCGTGATGCGCGGTGCAGCCTGGGCCCGGCTGTCCGATCACAGTCCTTTGGTGGCTGACTTGTGTACGGCCAGCCTTGTGAAGTCCTCTTCACGGGGCGCATGAATCGTATGGTTGTTGGCCGGCGAGGGCGTCAGAGTTCGCCATCCGAGGACGGGACGACGCTGCCCTGGTATGCAAGTTTGCGGCCGGTCTTTGAGCCGGGCCATCAGATCGCGCTACTACAGAACGGCACAGAATTTTTCGCGGCCCTTGAGACTTCGATCGATCAGGCGCACCGAAGTGTTCACCTGGAAACCTATATCTTTGGTGAGGACGCCAGCGCAACTCGTATCGCTGCGGCATTGGCGCGTGCGGCTCATCGTGGTCTGCAGGTCCGGCTTCTGGTTGACGGATACGGCACGCCCCAGCTGCGTGGCGAGGTGGCCACGCTCTTGAATTCAGCAGCGGTCGCTGTGCGTAGTTTCAGGCCGCTTGGGGCTGCGGGCTTCATTCAGCGGCAAAGACTGCGCCGCATGCACCGTAAGCTCGCACTCATCGATGGCGAGCGCGCGTTTGTGGGCGGCATCAACATTCTCGACGATTACATTGACCCGAATCATGGGGTCCTTGACCAGGCCCGGCTCGACTTCGCCGTGGTGGTGATTGGTCCGTTGGTGGCGAGGGTCGCGCTGGCCATGCGCAGGCTCTGGGCAGAGCAGGCCTGGCGTGCCCATGATCTGTCCGCTGATCAGGCTGAGCCGCTTCCGGGCCCACACGATCGGCGCGGGGGGCGCGAAGGGTATGACGAACAGCCGGGTCCGCTCGCGGAGCAGCACGAGCAGTCGGGTTCGTTCCCGGGGCGGCATGAACAACTGGGGCTATTCGAGGGACAGCACGTGCAGCCTCGTGTGCTGGCCTCGTCATCAGAGGCAACCCCAGCGGATAGCGGTCGCGATGCACCGCCGCACGGGATCGTCGCGGCGCTGGCAATACGGGACAATTTTCGTCATCGCAGAAGCATTGAGCGCGCCTATCTCAGAGCAATCCGCCAGGCGCGACGCGAGATCCTGATTGCCTGTGCGTATTTTTTTCCGGGCGAGCGTCTGCGCAGTGCGCTTGTGCGAGCGGCCTCGCGGGGGGTACGTGTGCGATTGCTACTGCAGGGTCGGGTCGAGTACAGGCTGGCGCATTACGGGACCCAGGCCCTGTACGACAGTCTGTTGGCCAGTGGTGTCGAAATTATCGAATATCAGTCGAGCCTGTTACATGCCAAGGTGGCGGTGATTGACGACTGGGCAACGGTAGGGTCGTCCAATATCGACCCCTTTTCGCTTCTGCTGGCTCGGGAAGCCAACGTGCTGGTGAAAGATGCCGATTTTGCTGCTCTGTTGCGAGCGCGTCTGCAGTCGGCGATCGATGAGGGTGGCGCACCCGTGCGCCTTGAGCACTGGAAAAATCAGCCCTGGTGGGCGCGACTTGCGCAGCGGGTCGGCTTCATGGCCCTGCGTCTGGGTGTCGCGATTTCAGGTCGCGGCATGCGTTATTAGCGGGCCGCCGTGAACGATCTGGTTGTTCTCAGTCCACAGGGTCTTTACTGCCCGCCGGGTGATTTTTATATCGACCCGTGGCGACCGGTGACACGTGCGGTGATCACGCATGCGCATGCTGATCATGCGCGGGTGGGACATGCAAGCTATCTGGCTTCAGCCGAGGGCGAACATGTGCTGCGCGCGCGTCTGGGCGACATCACGCTACAGACGCTGCGCTGGTCAGAGTGTCTGACCATGAACGGCGTGAAAATGTCCTTGCATCCGGCCGGTCATGTGCTGGGCTCAGCCCAGGTGCGGCTTGAATATGCGGGCCAGGTCTGGGTGGTGTCGGGCGACTACAAGACCGAACCCGATCGCAGCTGTACAGCGTTTACGCCGGTGCGGTGCGACACCTTCATCACCGAGTCCACATTTGGTTTGCCGATCTATCGCTGGGCGCCTGCGCAAGTGGTTATCGCTGAGCTTTTGCACTGGTGGCAGCACAACGCGGCTGACAAGCGCGCCAGCGTGTTGTTTTGTTATTCGCTGGGAAAAGCGCAGCGAATCCTTGCCGCGCTGGGCGCGCTCGGCGCACATCTGCCCGGTGACATTGTCTGCCACTCGGCTGTTGAGGCTCTGAATAGAGCCTACCGTGCAAGCGGCATCGCACTGCCGCCGACCCGATCAGGCGAGCTCGATCGCAGCACCCTGGGCAGCGCCCTGCTGGTGGCGCCGCCGGCAGTCGAAGGCAGTGCCTGGCTGCGCGCGGCAGGGGATGCCTCAACCGCGTTTGCTTCTGGCTGGATGCGGGTGCGCGGTGCCCGACGACGACGTGCAGTCGAGCGCGGTTTTGTGCTGTCCGATCATGCAGATTGGCCTGGCCTGCAGCAGGCAATCCGCGCCAGTGGCGCATCACGCGTGATCGTCACGCATGGTCAACAGGCGCCCATGGTGCGCTGGCTCAATGAACAGGGTCTTCAGGCTGGGTCTTTTCAGACGCGGTTTTCCGACGATGGCGAACCAGCCGCAAGCGCTACTGAAACCGGGCCCGAGGGTTTAGGCGAATCATCGACGCAGCAACGCGTCGATGGCGTTGAGTGATCCGGTGAGTTGATCGACCATGCACGCCTTTGCCGAGTTATATGCCGCGCTAGATCGTACGACCGCAACCCTTGAACGGGTGCGGGCGATGCGTGACTACTTTAGTACGCAACCCGCTGAAGATGTTGCCTGGGCCGTGTACTTTCTCGCTGGTGGTAAGCCCCGACAGATTGTTCCGGTGCGCGTACTCAGGACGGCTGCCGCGCAGGCGTGCGAATTGCCTCAGTGGTTATTCGAGGAGTGTTATCAGTCAGTGGGCGATCTGGCAGAAACCATCGCTCTGCTGCTGCCCCGCGATGCGACTGTCGATGACGATAAGGGCCTGGCAAGCTGGATGCGCGAACGGGTACTGCCGCTGCGTGAGCTGCCGGTTCCGGCTGCGGTAGAGGCTGTTACATCCATTTGGGCCCAGCTCGATGAACGGCAGTGTTTCGTTTTTAATAAACTGATTACGGGCGCTTTGCGGGTAGGTGTTTCACGCCAGTTGGTGCTGCGCGCGCTGTCGCAGGCCTTCAGTGTCGACAGCCGATTGCTCGCGCAGCGTCTCATCGGATACACAGACCGCCATCGCCTGCCGGACGCAGCGGCTTTATGCGCGCTGGTCGGGCCGCCCGCTGTATCGGGCACTGAGACAGGTACGAATCTGGCGAGCGAAGGACTGCCTTATCCGTTTTTTTTGGCGCATACGCTGGATCTGCCACCCGAACAGCTGGGCGACACCAACGGCTGGCTGGTGGAATGGAAATGGGATGGTATTCGTGCCCAGCTGGTGCGCGATGCTGACCAGGTGTGTATCTGGTCGCGGGGCGAGGAGTTAGTCACCACCCGGTTTCCTGAGATCGCCGATGCCTTGACGAGGCTTCCAGCCGGAGTGACCCTGGACGGCGAACTGGTCGGCTGGCGTGACGGCAGTGATACGCCGCTTGGCTTTCAGGCCCTGCAAACGCGCATCGGTCGTCGCCAGCTCAGCGCCCGTACGCTTGCGCAGACGCCCATACGCTTTCTGGCCTTCGATCTGTTGCGCGAGGAAGGGATCGATCTTCGCGGTTTGCCGCTGGGTGAGCGGCGGGTGCGCCTGGGCGCCCTGTTAAAGCCTCTGGAGGGCCCGCTGCGCATCTCCCCCAGGCTCGAGGCCGCACACTGGGAGGGCTTTGCTCATCTGCGCAGTCGGGCGCGCACCGTAGGTGCCGAAGGCTTGATGCTCAAGCGCCTGGCCTCTGCCTACGGCCTGGGACGAACACGAATCGACGGAGAAGCCTCCTGGTATAAGTGGAAGCTGGACCCCTACTCGGTGGATGCGGTCCTGTTGTACGCGCAGCGCGGGCATGGTCGTCGCGCAGGCCTGTACACCGACTACACCTTTGCGGTCTGGCATGAGGATGCCGATGGGCAACGTCGGCTGCTGCCGTTCGCCAAGGCCTACTCGGGTCTGACCGATGCCGAGATCCGCGAGGTGGATGCCATTATCCGCCGCACCACCCTCGATAAATTCGGCCCGGTCCGAAGCGTGAGTCCGACGCTGGTGTTTGAAATTGCCTTCGAGGGCATTCAGGCCTCAGGTCGGCATCGTGCCGGCCTGGCCGTGCGTTTCCCACGCATCGCGCGTTGGCGTCGCGATAAAACCGTCGATCAGGCTGACAGCCTGACGACGCTGCGCGTGCTGCTGCGCTGAATGCTAATTGCGCCGAATCAGCGATAAGAATTCACGCCGCAGGGCATCTGATTTCAGGAAGCTGCCGCGCATGATGGACGAGGTCATCGAGCTTTCGTCCTTGACACCGCGCCAGTGCATGCAGAAATGATCGGCTTCCATGACCACTGCCAGACCATCTGGGTTTAACAGGGTCTCAAGTTTATCGGCCAGCATCTTCACGGCCTCTTCCTGGATCTGCGGCCGGCTCATCACCCAGTCGGCGACCCGCGCGTATTTCGACAGGCCAATCAGGTTGGACTGCGCGTTGGGCAGAACGCCGATCCAGATTTTGCCGAGGATGGGGCACAGGTGATGCGAACAGGCCGAGCGCACCGTAATGGGTCCCACGACCAGCAACTCACTCAGTCGCTCGACATTGGGAAACTCGGTGACCTTGGGCATGGCCTCGAAGCGACCACGGAACACTTCGCGCAAGTACATCTTGGCCACGCGGCGCGCGGTGTCCTGCGTGTTGTGATCGTTTGTCGTGTCGATGACCAGCGACTCGAGCAGAGCCTGAACCCGCTCGGCGACCTCTTTCTGCAGGGCTTCGCGTTCAACATCAGACCGGATGAACTCGGCAATATTGTCGTTGGCGTGAAAGCGCTGGCCTGCGGCCCGAATACGCTCGCGGATGACTTCGGACATGGGTCTGCCATCGGGCTGACTCTCAAGGGGTTCAGTACGCGACCGTGAGGTCTTGCGGGGCAGGGGTTTGACGTTGGAGGACTGGCTCATTGTTATAGGCTCCCGTGAGGGGTTGCTGCTGTGACGGTTGCCGCCAGGACAGCCGGGCCGAGCACAATGCGTGAAAAATGCGGCAAGCGCTTGAAAGACCTTGTGACACTCCCCGGTAAGCGCAAGGCACAACCCTACGCCCAATCAGGGGTTGCGTCGAGCAATTAGGTCAAGCTCCCCGTCAGTCTGAATACTTCTGATAGCGAGTGATCACTTTTCTTAAGAGATTGAGGGTATGGGCGTCATACTTTTAGGCGTTGATTTCAGTGCCTCGCCGACCCCGGCGAAGCCAATTACGGTCGCCCACGCCTGCTGGGTCAAAGACCGAGCCAGACCCGCTGTGCGCATCGAGCGTCTAGAGGCCTTGGCCCGTCTGGATGACTTTGAGATCTTGCTGAGCCGCCCCGGTCCGTGGGTGGGTGGCTTCGATTTTCCGTTTGGGCTACCGCGTGAGCTGGTGCAGGCCATGAACTGGCCCCAGCACTGGCCAGACCTCATCCAGACCTTCAGTGCTTGCCCCAGGCCGGTCCTGCGCGAACGGTTTCGCGCCTTCTGTGCCGCCCGGCCAGTCGGTGGCAAATTTGCTCATCGAGCCACTGACCGATGGGCGGGATCTTCGCCATCGATGAAGTGGGTTAACCCACCTGTTGCCTGGATGCTGCACGCAGGCGCGCCGCGTCTAATGAAAGCGGGCGTTCACATTCCAGGACTTTTCGAGGGCGACCGGGGGCGCGTGGCGCTCGAGGCCTATCCGGGTTTTGTGGCGCGTTCCATCACCCGGGATTCCTACAAAAGCGATGATCGCGCGCGTCAAAACGAGAGCCGGGCGCAGGCGCGCCTGACGATTATCCGGGCGCTGGCCGCGGGCGACCATGCTTTGGGAGTGCGAGTGTGCTTTGCGCGCGCGGTGCGTGAACAGCTCGATCATGATCCGCGAGGCGATTGGCTCGATGCCGTGTTGTGTGCCGTGCAGGCCGGCTGGGCTCAGGCGTGCGGGCCCGTCTGGGGCTTGCCGCCCGACGTTGATCCCCTTGAGGGCTGGATCGTGGGTGCAAAGCCCTGCTGAGTCCGGCAAGCGGCTAAGATCGCGGCTTGCCCGCACCTCGGAATTGGATCGAGGTCACTGTATGTTTGATGAAGCACACTACCGGAGAAGCGCCTTGAAGCGTTCGTCCCTGCGCCTCGATGCCGTCGAGACGCCCATCATTCCAACGATCGCAGCATTCGTTCGCGAGCATCCGGGCACCATCTCGCTCGGTCAGGGCGTGGTCAGTTACGGCCCCGATGAAGCGTGGCTGCGTGCGTTGCCCGATCTGATGGCCGACGCGTCCCTCAATCGCTATCAGGCGGTTGATGGCATTGCACCGCTGGTTGACGCGATTGCCGCCAAGCTGCGCGTTGAAAACGGCATCGAGTTGGGCACCGATTCACGGGTGATGGTCACTGCGGGCAGCAACAGCGCGTTTTTGAATGCCGTGCTGGCGGTGGGCGATGCCGGCGATGAGTTCATCCTGCCGGTGCCTTACTTCTTCAATCAAGAGATGGCCGTACGCATGGCCGGCTGCGTGCCGGTCTGTGTACCGACGCTGGCTGACTATCAGCTTGATGTGCAGGCGATTGAGCGTGCAATCACGCCTCGTACCCGGGCCATCATCACGGTCTCGCCCAACAATCCCTCGGGCGCTGTGTATCACGAACATGATCTGCGTGCGGTCAACGCCCTATGCGCGCGCCACGGGCTTTTTCACTTTAGTGATGAGGCCTACGAACACTTCACATTCGACGGCGCACGCCATTTTTCGCCGGGAAGCATCGCGGGCGCGGCTGGCCATACCCTCACTTTTCATTCCCTGTCCAAGGCATTTGGGTTGGCCAGCTGGCGGATAGGGTACGTGGTGTACCCCGCGGACCTGGCGCAGACCATGAGCAAGGTGCAGGACACCAACCAGATCTGCGCCCCCGTCGTGTCACAGCTGATGGCGGTGCAGGCGCTCAAGGCTGGACGCGCCTGGTTGGCACCCAGACTCGCCGCGCTCGGTAAAGTGCGAAGCCGTGTTCATGACTTGCTCGCCACGTTGGGCGAACGCGTGGAGTTTCCGCGTACCCAGGGGGCTTTTTATGTGCTGATGAAGCTGCCTGGAGTGTCCGATGGACTCGCTTTCTCCCGCGCGATGGTGAGTCGGCATCGCGTTGCCGCCATCCCAGGCTTTGCCTTCGGTTTCAGCGATACGGCGGCCGCCAACTACCAGCGCCTGTCGTTTGGCGCGCTGGACGAGAACAGCGCGGCGCAGGGTGTTGAACGCTTCATCGCTGCGGTGCACGACTGGTACGGACAGTGAGCCAGCCGGGCCTGAACCAGGCCCGGCTTCAAGCCTGGTTTGCGGCGCGCGACTGGCAGCCCTTTGATTTTCAACGTGCAGTCTGGACGCAGGCGCGGGCAGGTCGCAGCGGTCTGCTGCATGCGGGTACCGGTACGGGGAAAACCTATGCGGTGTGGTTCGCAGCGTTGCTTCGGGCCTTGGCGGAGCCCGAGCGCGGTCGCCTGCGCGTGCTCTGGATCACGCCGATGCGGGCGCTGGCTGCCGACACAGTAGCAGCCCTCATGGCACCGCTGCCGGAACTGGGTCTGGACTGGTCGGTTGAGCTGCGCACGGGTGATAGTTCTGCACGAGACCGTGCTCGCCAGACGCGGCGCATGCCGCAGGCACTGGTGACCACTCCCGAAAGCCTCATGCTGATGCTGGCCAGAGCCGATGCTGCCGAGGTCTGTTCAGGCTTGTGTGCGGTGGTGGTCGATGAGTGGCACGAGCTGCTGGGCAATAAACGCGGTGTGCAGGTGCAGCTTGGCCTGGCCCGGCTGCGGCGGCTCGCACCCGATCTCATCACCTGGGGCTTGAGCGCGACCTTGGGCGATGTAGAGCATGCGCTGAAGGCGCTCATACCGACGGGCGATGGCGTCTGCATACGTGCGCAGGCGAACCGCATGCCGGTGATTGATGTGCTGTTGCCGCCTACACCCAGTCGGTTTGCGTGGGCAGGTCATCTGGGCGCCAGCATGCTGCCCGCGGTGGTTCAGGAACTCGAGGCGAGCCCAACGGCGCTACTGTTTTGCAACACGCGTGCCCAGGCCGAGCTCTGGTACCAGATGCTCCTGGAGGCTAAGCCGGACTGGGCAGGGCTGATTGCCCTGCACCATGGGTCCCTGGATGTTGAAGTTCGTCGGTGGGTAGAGTCGGCCCTCAAGCAGGGTGCCGTGCGGGCGGTGGTGTGTACCTCGAGTCTCGATCTGGGCGTCGATTTTGCGCCTGTCGAACGGGTGCTGCAGCTGGGTAGCGCCAAGGGCGTGGCGCGGCTGCTGCAGCGTGCCGGACGTTCTGGGCACAGACCTGGCGCGCAGCCCAGGCTCACGCTGGTTCCCACACATGCGCTTGAGCTGCTTGAGGCGGCGGCCGCAGCCGATGCGGTCGCCCAGCAGCACATAGAGCCGCGACGTTCGCCCCAGGCACCCATGGACGTGCTGGTTCAGCATCTGGTCAGTATTGCGCTGGGATCGGGCTTTACGCCGGAGGCGATGCTGACCGAAGTGCGTGAAACCGAGGCCTATCGGCATTTAAGCGCGCAGGACTGGCAATGGGCGCTGGACTTTGTCAGCCGCGGCGGGGACAGTCTGAGCGCTTACCCGCAGTACCGGCGCGTGCAGCCTGATGCACTGGGTGTATGGCGGCTTAGCGACCCCCAACTGGCCCGTCGACACCGAATGTCGGTGGGCACCATCGTGGCAGAGTCGGCCATGCGCGTGAAGTTCATGCGAGGCGCCGAACTGGGAACCGTCGAAGAAAGTTTTATTGCCAGGCTTAAGCGTGGTGATTGCTTTTTGTTTGCTGGACGATTGCTCGAGCTGGTTCGTGTGCACGAAATGACCGCATGGGTGCGTCTGGCCAAGGCAACGAAGCCGGCAGTTGCCCGCTGGAATGGTGCCCGCATGCCGCTGTCTTCACAACTGGCTGATGCGGTGCTTGCGCGCCTGAAGGCCTGTGCAGCGGGACACTTTGAGGGCGTGGCGATGCAGGCAGTACGCCCGCTGCTCGAGCTGCAGATGCGCTGGTCACGACTACCGGGCGCAGATCATCTGCTGATCGAGTCGCTGCAGTCACGCGATGGTCACCATGTATTCATCTATCCGTTTGCGGGCCGCCAGGCCCATCTGGGGCTGGCAGCACTTGTAGCCTGGCGGCTTGCGCAGCGCGCACCCATCACGTTCTCGATGGCGGTCAATGATTACGGGCTGGAGCTGTTGAGCGCAACGCCGCTTACGATGACGCTGTTTGACGATCCTGCCCTGTTTGACCCGGCGGGTCTTGCGCACGATCTCACGCACAGTGTCAATGCCGCTGAGCTCGCGCGGCGGCACTTCCGTGAGATAGCGCGCGTAGCGGGACTGGTTTTTCAAGGCTATCCCGGTGAGGCGCGCACCGGGCGAGCGCTACAGGCATCGGCTGGCCTCTTTTATGATGTTTTTCGACAGCATGATCCGGAGAACCGCCTGCTGCAGCAGGCGCATACCGAAGTGCTGTCGCAGGAGCTTGGGCTTGAACGGATCGCCGACGCGCTTGCGCGTGTGCGTCAGGCCCCGGTCGTACGAGTCGAGCTGCAACGGCCCAGCCCGTTTGCGTTTGCGCTCATGGTGCAGCGTTTGCGTGAAACGCTCAGTACCGAGTCGCTGCAGACGCGTATTGAGCGCATGGTGAGTGTGCTGGATGCCCAGGCCCAGGCCGAAACCAGTCCGCGCAGGCGAGCACATATGGGCCTCAAGTCGCCCTCAGTCAATTAAAGATCGTGGCCCACTGGTGGATACGGTGTAATGACCAATGACGGCAAGTTGAGTGGCCCTGTGTCGGGCAGCCAGGCTATTGCGCTGGCTGGCGAGCCGCTTGAATTGCTGCCGCAGCGCGCCGCTTTTCATCGCGCAACGGCCACTGTGCTGGTGGCCGATGTGCATCTGGGCAAGGCCGCCAGCTTTCGGGCCCTGGGCGTGCCGGTACCCGCTGGAACCACGCAGAGCACCCTGCATCGACTTGAGACCGTGGTGATGGAGCAGTCTGCGCGCACCCTGATTATTCTGGGTGATCTGCTGCACAGCGCTCAGGCGCATCGTGCTGGTGTTGTGCAGGCCCTGGCCGACTGGAGGCGGCGCCACCCCGGGCTATTGATCAAGCTGGTGCCGGGCAATCATGATGCCCGGGCCGGCACGCTTTGTGACGACGCAGGTGTCGAGGTTTTGCCGACGCCTGCGCGTCTGGGCCCCTGGCAGCTGCTGCATGAGCCCAGCGATGATTCATCCAGCCCACCCTGGATTGCCGGCCATGTGCATCCGGTGTACGCGCTTAAGACCCGCACTGACCGCTTACGTCTGCCAGTCTTTTGGCGCGTGGGCTCGGGGCTGGTTTTGCCATCGTTTGGAGACTTCACCGGAGGTTGGGCAATTCCAGGCACCGGCGTCCGTGACAGCTTTGTGACCGATGGCGAGCGGGTTTACAGCCTTAGCCTTCGCGCGCCTGGGTAGCCCACTGCATCATGGCCCCGCGCAGAATGGCCGCATCATTGGCCAGAACCAGCATATCAAAGCCCGCCCGACGCATATCGGCAGCCATTTCAGCGCTGGTACAGAAAATACCGGTCATCTTGCCTGCAGCGCGCGCACTGGTCAGGATGCGCTCGAGCGCGGGCGCCAGCGGGGCCTCACGCCACTTAACGGGCGGCACGCTACCCAGGGAAATACTGAGGTCGGCAGGCCCGACAAAGACGCCATCAAGCCCTTCGACTGAGCAGATAGCGTCCAGGTTTTTGAGCGACTGAGGCGTTTCAATCATGCCCCAGGTGACGATGGTTTCATTGGCCTTGAACCAATAGTCGGGGCCGCCGTAGAGCAGGCCCCGGGTCGGACCATGCGAGCGCGTGCCGTGCGGAGGGTAGCGGCAGGCTGCCACGAAACGGCGCGCGTCCTCAGCGTCTTCAATCAGTGGACAGATGACCGAGTAGGCGCCCGCATCGAGCAGCTTACCGATTTCGGCGAAGTTATTGCCAGAGCATCTGACCATGGGCATGGCCGGTGTGGCCGAGATAGCCTGCAGCATGGGCAAAGCCGCATCGAGGTAAATAGGGCCGTGTTGCAGGTCTAGCGTGACCGCATCGACTCCGCTATGGCCGATGACCTCGGCTGCATAGCTGCTGGCAAACGACATCCAGGCCACGACGGCTGGCTTTTTCTGGGCGAAGAGCTCGCGCAGGCGATTAGGACGCATAGTGTCTCCTGAGACGGTTGTTTGTTATGAATGACAGCTCATCATGGTGCAGCATAAACCACGGGTCTGGATGAGTCGTGCAGCCCGCCTTGCAGCTGCGTTTCGGACTCAGGGCGCCGTTCCGGAAACCTGGTTACGAACCTCCTGGGAACTGCCTGAAGCCTCTGCGCTGACCTTGAAATGTGAGGGCACTGCAACACCTGCACGATGGAAGGCTAGATTGATGCGCTTGAGAAATTCGCGCCGTACACGCCACTGCTCAAGCGGTCTTACCCTGATGCGACAGCGCACGGTCATGCTGAGGTCAGACCAGTTTTCAATACCGGAGATTTCCAGATCGTCGGTGATAGCGCCCGCGAAGTTGGCGTCAGCGCGCAGCTCAGCCGCCACATCGCGCATGACCGCAAAAATACGCTCGGCGTTTTCGCGATAAAAGACGGCCACCTCGATCACCGCAAAGGCGAATTCGGTCGAGTGATTGGTAACGGTGGTGATCAGCCCGTTTGGGACGTAGTGAACACCTCCATCGTATGAGCGCAATTTGGTGCGGCGTAAGGTCAGGTTCTCAACCACGCCTGTTTTGCCAGCGATTTCGACGACGTCACCCACGCGAATCTGATCTTCCAGAAGAAGAAACACGCCCGTAAAAAAATCCTTAACCAGGCTTTGCGCGCCAAAGCCGATGGCGACGCCGGCCACCCCAGCGGCACCGAGAATTGGCGCGATGGGGATTCCGAGAGTATTCAGCGCCATCATGCCGATCATGACCAGCAGCATCACCGAGATGGTGTGACGCAGCACCCGTCCGAGTGTTTCGATCCGCCGCCGCTCTTCCACGCTGGGTAGCCGCTTGGCGAGCGTGTCAAAAAAACCCGTCAGGACTCGTAGCAGAATGCGCCGGGCAATGAGGGCCGCAATGAGTAAAACGATGAGCGTCAGGACCGTTCGCGCCTCTGTAGGCCAGCGCGAAAAAGCCATTAATTCAAGTACTGAATCCAGCATATAAAAATCTCCGGGCGGTGGTGGGCGCAGCCTCTTGCCGGGACGTCACTCTACCCGAACAAACGCAGGATGATCGGGCGGCTCACGCTGTTTGTACTCGGTCAATCGCTCGGACGTTGGGTGCCCCTAATGTGCGAGGACAAGGCCGGGAGGGCTGCCGAACCAAGGGCTTCCCGCGTGTCTAGTCCGCATCCCTGAAATGCTGGCGCCCAACCCGAAAAGGAGTCTGATGATGACAGCGAAGCACCTGTTGTTTCGTGCTGAGGCCCGCGCAAAAATTCTTTCGGGGGCCGGACAGCTGGCCGATGCGGTTCGGGTGACTCTGGGGCCCAAGTCGAAATCGGTGCTCATTCAGCGTCGCTGGGGTGTACCCCTGGTATGCAACGACGGCGTGACGATTGCGCGCGAGACTGAGCTGGAGGATGCGCAGGCTGACCTGGGCGCCCGGATGCTTCGGCAGGCAGCCGAGAAAACGGGTGAGGCGGTAGGTGACGGCACTTCGACGGCAACCGTGCTGGCTTATGCGATTTTGGCCGACGGTATTCGTAATGTGGTCGCCGGTGCAAGTGCGATCGACCTCAAGAAAGGTCTGGATCGTGCACAGCGACGGGTTCTCGAAGGTTTGAGTGAGCTTGCACGACCGGTTCAAAGTCGACTCGAGCGTGCGCAGGTTGCCACCTTGTCGGCCCACAATGATGCGGTCATTGGCGAGCTGGTCGCTGAAGCCATGGACCGTATCGGTGCCGACGGCGTGATTACGGTGGAGGAGTCGCGCACCACTGAGACCGTGCTCGATGTGGTGGAGGGCATGCGCTTTGATCGGGGCTGGCTCTCGCCCTATTTCGTGTCCAGCCCAGAGCGTATGGAGGCGGTGCTGGAGGATGCGCATGTGCTGCTGTCGGATCGAAAAATTGGTGGCCTCACTGAGCTCTTGCCTTTGCTTGAACAGCTGGCCAAGTCGGGACGGCCTTTGCTGGTGGTGGCCGAAGACGTCGAGGGTGAGGCACTGGCCACCCTGATTGTGAATCAGTTACGCGCTGTGCTGCGCAGCTGCGCGGTCAAGGCACCGGGTTATGGTGAACAACGCCGCGAGCTGTTGCAGGATCTTGGGGTGCTTACCGGCGCCCAGGTCATCAGCAGTGATCTGGGCCTGAAGCTGGAAGATGCAAGCCTTACCCAGCTGGGACATGTGCGGCGGGTTGTCATTGCCAAGGACAGCACGACGCTGATTGGCGGTGGCGGCGATCATGAAGCCGTGCAATCGCGTATCGCCCAGTTGCGCGATGCACGGTTACAGGCCACCAGTGAGTATGACCGAGAAAAGCTGGATGCTCGTATTGCCCGTCTCGCAGGCGGCGTTGCAGTGATCCGCGTAGGCGCGCCCAGCGAGTCAGAAATGAAGGCACGCAAGGATGCCCTTGAGGATGCCATCGCGGCGACTAAGGCTGCGGTGGCCGAAGGTATCGTGCCCGGTGGTGGACTGGCGCTGCTGCGCACGCTGCCGCATGTTGCTGCCGATCTCGAAACGCTGGAGGGCGATGAGCGTACCGGCGTGCAGATTCTGATGCGGGCCCTAGAGGCTCCTGCGCGAACGATTGCCGAGAATTCCGCAGTCGATCCGGGTGTTGTGGTGGCCCGCCTGCTGGAGGCCAGTGGAAGCTTTGGTTTTGATGCCGCGCGCAATCGCTACGGAGATTTGCTCGAGGCTGGCATTGTCGACCCGACCAAAGTGGTTCGCATCGCGCTTCAGAATGCGGTCTCTGTGGCTAGTCTGTTGCTGCTGACCGAGGCAACCATGACCGAGATACCCGCCAAAGAACCCGTCGGAGAGTTGCCACGGGATGCGGTGTAAAGACCTGTCAAACGCCTGGATGCGTGCCAGCCCGGTGTACAAACCGACCGACAACAGTTCTGAACCTTCAACGTGGCGCGCAGCACGCGAGTGGTGTGTCGTCTGCGGGCGTAACCGACCATTCGGCGGATCAGGCGATCGGGCGCGGGTTCTCCTTGTGGCGCGGCAAGCGGGCGAGCCTGATTCGCCTTCACGCTAGTGCCAGGTCAGACACCACCGGGGTTGTCCGACCTGGCAGCGGCGCAGTGGGGCGCTTTGTCGTGACTGAAAACCGGACGATTCAAGGAGAGTGATATGGCCGAGGAAAAAACGCTCGAGTTGCAGCCCGCAACGCCATCGCGCATGGTGACAGCGTTTGACGAGATGGACCGACTATTCGATCGACTGCTGGCCCGGCGCGGTTGGATGCGTCCATGGCGCGCTGACTGGATGGGCATGGGTGATATGCCGCTGCTCGAGCCGCGTGTGCCGCGGGTAGACGTACTCGATCGGGAAGACGATATTCAGCTGCAGATTGAGTTGCCTGGCATGGATAAGCGCGATATCGATATCGCGGTCGGTGAAGATAGCATCACCATCAAGGGCGAAGCTCGGCATGAAGATAAATCGGAGGGTGGTGATTACTACCGCTGCGAAATCACGCGTGGCGCTTTCAGCCGCACGGTTGGTTTGCCCGCTGGGGTTGACGGCAGCAAAGCCAAAGCCAGCTTCAAGGATGGGGTGCTGACGGTGCTGCTGCCCAAGGCTGAGCACGCTCGCCGGCATAGCCTCAAGATCGATTGAGTCGTGGCCGCCGCAGGTGACTGCGGCGTTTTCATCCGACGGCGCGACCTCAACCGCCTGAACTTCCGGCTGGGCCCAGTCGCGTAGTTTAGGTGGTGGGCAGCGGCCGCTTGCGGCCTCGGTCATCGATGGCCACGTAGGTGAGCGATGCCTCGGTGACCTTGACCACCACCGGCGCCGCGGGGTTACGCTCGGCGACCACCTCCACGTGCACGGTCACGGAGGTGGTGCCCTCGCGTTCGATGCGGGCGTAAAGGGACACCACATCACCAATGGAGATGGGTTGCTTGAACAGGAAGGCGTTAACCGCCACCGTGGCCACCCGGCCGCGAGCGCGTCGCGCGGCCATAATGCCGCCGGCGATATCGACCTGCGCCATCACCCAGCCACCAAAAATATCACCGTTGGAATTGACATCGGCAGGCATGGGCACGACCCGCAGAACCAGTTCGTGGGCCGCCGGCTCAGCACTGACAGGGGTTTGACTCATCGTGGGATCTCGTGATCGGGCTGTTGTATTTCGTGTTGAGTTTACCGCTCTCGGTTTGCCGGCGTGCTCGGATAGCTCGTGAAGGGATGGCTGGCGGACAAGGCCGTCTCGGCCACGGGCGCACAATAGCGACTATTACCGCTTTTTAAGCCTGCCATGCGCCCGCACTCTGCTTCGTCTTCGATCCCCCAGGGTTCTTCCAGTAACGCCGCCCCGCCCGCCAAGGGTGATTGGCACACCGTGGCGCGCTTGCTGCCCTATTTGTGGGCCTGGCGCGGACGCGTGATCATTGCACTGAGCTGCCTGGTTGCTGCGAAGTTTGCCAACATTGGCGTTCCGCTGCTGCTTAAAGAGGTGGTCGATACTCTGGATGTAGGTAGTGCGGACGCGCGAGCTCTTGTGGCCGTACCCGTTGCGCTGCTGGTGGGCTACGGCCTGTTGCGGCTTAGCGTTTCGCTGTTTACCGAGCTGCGCGAAATCGTTTTTTCTCGGGTCACTCAGGAAGCCACGCGCACCATTGCGTTGCAGGTGTTTCGACATCTGTTCGAGTTGTCGCTGCGCTTTCATCTGCAAAGACAGATGGGGGGCATGACTCGGGACATCGAGCGCGGTTCGCAAGGCGTGTCCAGCCTGATTTCTTACACCCTCTACAGCATTCTTCCCACGCTGGTAGAGGTGTCACTGGTCATCGGTTATTTGTTTTGGCACTACGAGGCCTCCTTTGGACTGATTGCGTTGTCTGCGCTGGTTATTTACGTAATTTATACGGTTCGCATTACCGAGTGGCGTACCCACTTCAGACGCCAGCTCAATGAACAGGATTCACGCGCGAGCACGCGCGCGATTGATGCATTAATCAATTACGAGACAGTGAAGTATTTTGGTAACGAAGGCTTTGAGGCGAACCGCTACAACCAGGAGCTTGAGCGCCGCATGAAGGCAGCGCTTCGTTCGCAAAGCTCGTTGGGGCTGCTCAATTTCGGTCAGGCGACCATTATTGCGGTCGCTGTCAGCCTGTTGATGTGGCGTGCAACAGAGGGCGTCGTCGCTGGCGAGTTGTCTCTGGGAGACCTGGTACTGGTGAATGCCTTCATGATTCAGCTCTACATTCCGCTGAACTTTCTAGGTGTGCTGTACCGCGAAATCAAACAGGCGCTCACCGACATGGAGCGAATGTTCAGGCTGTTGAGCGAGGGCCGCGAAGTGGCCGATACGCCGGCCGCGCAGGCCCTGACCTTGACGCGTGGCCCCGAACTGCGTTTTGACATCGTACAGTTTCATTACGATGCCGCGCGCCCTATTCTGCGCAAGGTCAGCTTCACTATTTCGCCGGGAACCACGACCGCAGTGGTGGGTTCCAGTGGCGCCGGAAAGTCAACGCTCGCGCGATTGCTGTTTCGCTTCTACGACGTGACGAGCGGGCGAATCTTGATCGACGGGACCGATATTCGTGAGTTCACGCAGGCGAGTCTGCGTGCAGCCATTGGCATCGTGCCGCAGGACACGGTGCTATTTAATGACACGATCCGCTACAACATCGCCTATGGCGCAACCGGAGCCACGCAGGCTGACATCGACGCGGCGGTGAAAGCAGCTCAGCTGGACGCCTTCATTGCCAGTCTTCCGGCGGGCTATGACAGTCCGGTAGGCGAGCGGGGGCTGAAGTTATCGGGCGGTGAGAAGCAACGCGTGGCGATCGCCCGCACCCTGTTAAAGAATCCGCCCATTCTGGTGCTTGATGAGGCGACTTCAGCACTGGACAGCCGCAATGAGCAGGCGATTCAGCAGGCCTTGCGGCAGGCCATGCGCGGGCGCACCACCTTGGTTATTGCCCACCGGCTATCGACCATTGTCGATGCAGATCAAATTCTGGTGATGGAGGCAGGTCAGATTGCCGAGTTCGGCACGCATGAGCAGTTATTGATGCGCGACGGGCTCTATGCGCGAATGTGGGCTGCGCAGGCGCAGGGCAATGAGACAGATACAGCTGCGTGACCCCCGGGCGTGTTGAATCGGGGCATGCCCCGACTGAATGCGCATGAGGTGTCTGGGAACGCTTAGCGGTCGAGAATCTGGCTCAGGAACTGCTGGGTGCGTTCGTTGCGCGGTGAGTCGAAGAAGGCATCAGGCGTGTTTTCCTCGACGATCTCGCCGCGGTCCATGAAGATGACGCGGTCCGCTACGGCGCGGGCAAAGCCCATTTCATGGGTCACACACAGCATGGTCATGCCTTCGCGTGCCAGCATGATCATGGTGTCAAGAACCTCTTTGACCATCTCAGGGTCGAGAGCCGAGGTGGGTTCATCGAATAGCATGATGGATGGGTTCATGCACAGCGCCCGGGCGATCGCCACGCGTTGCTGTTGTCCGCCGGAGAGCTGTCCGGGGTACTTGTGGGCCTGATCAGCGATACGCACCCGATCAAGAAATTTCATGGCGGTGGCCTCTGCTGCAGCCTTGGCCTGTTTTCTGACCCAGATGGGTGCCAGTGTGCAGTTATCGATGACGGTGAGGTGCGGGAACAGATTGAAGTGCTGAAACACCATACCGACTTCTGAGCGTACCTGATCGATATTCTTCAGATTATCGGTCAGCGTCACGCCGTTGACGACGATGCTGCCCTGCTGGTGCACTTCCAGGCGATTGATGCAGCGAATCAGCGTCGATTTTCCCGAACCCGAAGGGCCGCACACCACGATGCGCTCGCCTCTTCGTACGGTGAGATCGATGTTCTTGAGCACCTGGAAGTCGCCATACCACTTGTTGAGACCCGTGATTGCGATGGCGGCTGCGTCGGTATCCTGCTGGCGTTGGGCGGTTGCGCTCATGACAATCCTCTTGACATTGCAGCGGGCGAGATCGGCGAGGCTTACGGACGTGCTAGCGCCGCTGGCCGCGGGCAAGTTCGCTTTCGAGCCACTGGCTGTATTTAGACATGGCGTAGCAGTAAATCCAGTACACCACGATAGAGAACATGAAGGCCTCAATGAAATATTTCTTCCATGAGATGTCAGTTTCTACGGATTTCTTGACGGCGTAGGCGAAGTCATAAATACCGATGATCACTACCAGCGATGTATCTTTGAACACTGAAATGAAAATATTCACGATGGGCGGAATCGAGACCTTCAGAGCCTGGGGCAGGATGACAAGGCCCATGGTTTTCCAGTAGGGCAGGCCCAGTGCCTCTGCGGCTTCATATTGACCTCTAGGTATTGCCTGCAGGCCTCCGCGCACGGCCTCAGCCAGGTAGGCGGCAATAAACAGAATGATGGCGATCTGCGCGCGCAGCAGCTGCTCGATGCGAAAGCCCTCGGGCATGAAGAGCGCGAACATGACCGACGCCATAAACAGCACTGTGATCAGCGGAACGCCGCGGACTACTTCAATGTAAATCACTGAAAAGGCGCGGATCACGGGCAGACGCGAGCGACGTCCCAGGGCCAGCAGAACGCCCAGAGGAAATGCAAAACCTATGCCGAAGATGGCCAGTATGAGCGTAACGGGCAGCCCACCCCAACGCTCGGCTGGTATACGGGCAAGGCCCAGTCCCCCGCCCATCAACCAAAATGCCAGAGCGATGCCGGTGACCCATATCAGGACCAGCCAGCGATTCCAGAACCAACGAATGGCCGAGACCACCAAGAGCGCGGTCAGGACGACGATCGCTATAGCCGGCCGCCACTGTTCACCGAAGGGATAGACGCCGAAGAGCATGAAGCGAAATTTTTCCCAGACCACCGACCAGCAGGCACCTTGGCCGCGCACAGCGTCGCAGGCGGCAACCGGCTGTTTGCCCCAGACCGCGTCCCACAGCAGCCAGCCACCGGCCTTTGGCACCAGCCATGCGAGCAGTGCAAGCAGCAGCAGGGTAAGAACGGTGTTGCCTGGTGTGGAGAACAGGTTGACGCGCATCCAGGCCAGGGGCGACGGGCCGGCCGGACGGCTCAGGCTGGTGGAGCTATTCATGTCAGCGCTCCACCAGTCGCACGCGTGCGTTGTACCAGTTCATGAATACCGAGATAGCAATGCTAATGGTGAGGTAGACGGCCATGAGTATGGCGATGGCCTCCAGTGCCTGCCCGGTCTGGTTCATGGAGGTATTGGCTACGGCCACCAGGTCTGGATAGCCGATGGCGACCGCCAGCGATGAATTCTTGGTGAGATTGAGGTACTGACTGGTGAGCGGCGGGATAATGACGCGCAGGGCCTGCGGCAGTGTGACCAGCCGTAGTCGCTGCCCGGGCGACAGGCCCAGCGACATGGCGGCCTCGGTCTGGCCGCGATCAACTGCCAGAATGCCCGCGCGAACAACCTCAGCGATGAATGCCGCGGTGTAGGTGACCAGTCCGATCACCAGAGCCATGAACTCTGGAGAGACCACTCGCCCCCCACGAAAGTCAAAGCCAGCCAGTTTGGGAATCTCAAGGGTTGTGGGCGCGCCGTAGAGGGCCCATACAGCCATGGGCAGTCCGATGATGAGCAACGCAGCCGGCCAGCCTACTGGCCACTGCAGGCCGGTCGCGGCCTGGCGCCTGCGCGCGATAGCTCGCCACACCAGGGCCAGCACCAGACCAATGGCCAGCGTCCAAAGGGCTGCGCCCCAGGCAGGATGCGCCTCGGGCCAGGCAAAACGGAAACCGCGCTGGCTGATGAACAGCAGGCCCCCTACATTGATAGCCTGGCGAACGCCCGGTAGCAACTCGGTGAAAAGCCCATACCAGATCAGCAGTTGCAACAGCAGCGGTATGTTGCGCATGACCTCTACGTAGGTTGAGGCCATTCTGGACAGTAGCCAGTTTGAGGACAGTCGCGCGATGCCTATCAGTGTGCCCAGCAGTGTGGCCAGCACAATGCCCAACGCGGCGACATAAAGCGTATTGAACAGCCCCACCATGAAGGCGCGGGCGTAGTTGTTGGACGGGTCGTATTCGATGAGCTTTTCAGCGATTTCGAAGCCCGCTTCGCGATTCAGAAAAGCGAATCCAACCTGAATCTGGCGGGTGGCCAGATTGTGCAGCGTGTTAGAAAACAGATACCAGGCAACAGCACCGACTGCGGCGACCAGCAGCACCTGCCAGAGGATGCCTCGCGCTCTTTCGCTGCTGAGCATGACGTTGCCGGAAGGTTAAAGTGACAGTGGCGAGATGCCAGCGGGCCCGATCTCAGTCGGGCCCTAGCCCGCCCGCACCCATTCAAACCTAGGGTGGGCGGGCTCTTGGCTGTCGCTGTTGTAGGTGATCAGCGGATGGGCGGCGCGTACATCAGACCGCCATCACGCCACTGCGCATTTACGCCACGGGCGATACCCAGCGGACCGATGTTGCGCTGATAGATCTCACCGTAGTTACCCACAGCTTTGACGATCTTGACCAGCCAGTCGTTTTCCAGACCCATGCCCTTGCCAGCATCGCCAGTCTTACCCAGCAGACGCTGTACTGGGGGATCATTGTTTTCGCCCATGAGCTTGTCGATGTTCTGACTGGATACGCCGTACTCTTCGGCCTCAAGCAGACCAAACAGCGTCCACTTCACGATGTTCAGGAATTCCCAGTCACCGCGGCGAACCATGGGACCCAGAGGCTCTTTGGAGATGGCTTCTGGCAGGATGACGTAGTCGTCCTTGTTGGGCGCTTTCAGACGGGTAGCAGCCAGTCCGGAGATGTCAGTGGTGTAGACATCGCAGCGGCCGGCGAAGAAGGCCTGTTCGATCTGGTTGAGCTCGGCGATCACCACCGGGCGGAAAGTCATCTTCTTGCTGCGGAAGTAATCCGTGAGATTGAGCTCGGTGGTGGTACCAGGCTGCACGCAGACCGTCGCGCCGTTGAGCTCGGATGCTTTGGTGACGCCGCTGGACTTCTTCACCATGAAGCCCTGGCCGTCATAAAACAATGTGCCGGCAAAGATTGAGCCCAGCGTGGCATCGCGCGAGGATGTCCAGGTGGTGTTGCGCGACAGCATGTCTGCTTCGCCCGACTGTACGATGGTGAAGCGGTTTTGCGCCGTGGTCGGCACGAACTGGACCTTGTTGGGGTCACCCAGGATGGCGGTGGCCACCGCGCGGCAGAAATCTGCATCGATACCCGACCATTTGCCGGTGGCGTCAGGCGCCGAAAAGCCGAGCAGGCCAGTGTTGACGGCGCAGCGCAGCGCGCCCCGCTGCTTGATGGCGTCCAGCGTGGGACCAGCCAGTACCACGGTGGGAGCGGCGAACGCGGCGGAGATCGCCAGCGTCCTCAGAATTTTTTTGATACGCATTGATGCTTCTCCTAAAAAAAATTACACATTCAGCGGGTCGGGCAGAACGCGGGCGTGGTAACGCGCCCAGGCTACGACCTGCGCAGTGTACGGCGCTTTGATTCCCCTGCCCAGCAGCGGGGCTCCCCGATCGCGTCGGGCGAGCCTGCACTGCCCTCGACAGAAAAGGTCTGCTCTGGCGTTAACATTGGGGTTTTCCCGAGAATCTGGAAGGTCTCACCATGGCCAAACATCGTATCGCTGTGCTCGCCGGTGACGGCATCGGTAGAGAAGTGGTTCCTCAGGGTCTGCTCGTGCTGGATGCTGCGGCCCGCAAATTTGGTATCGATCTGGCGTTCGATCACTTCGACTTCGCCAGCTGCGATTGGTATGAGAAGCACGGCAGCATGATGCCGGCCGACTGGAAAGATCAGATTGGTGGGCACGATGCCATTTTTTACGGAGCGGTCGGATGGCCAGCCAAGGTGCCCGATCACATTTCGCTCTGGGGCTCTTTATTGTTGATGCGACGTGAGTTTGATCAGTACATCAACTTAAGACCGGTGCGGTTGATGCCGGGTGTGCCCTGCCCGCTCGCGGGTCGCAAGCCGGGCGACATCGACTTCTACGTGGTGCGTGAGAACACCGAGGGAGAGTATTCGTCGGTGGGCGGCAAGATGTTCGCGGGCACTGAGCGCGAATTCGTGCTTCAGGAGTCGATCTTTACGCGCACTGGCGTCGATCGGGTGTTGCGCTACGCGTTTGAGCTGGCCAAACGCCGGCCCCGGCGCAAGCTTACGTCGGCGACCAAGTCCAACGGTATCTTCATTTCGATGCCTTACTGGGATGAGCGCGTCGCACACATGCAAGCCCAATACCCGGATGTCGCCGTGGATAAATTCCATATCGATATTCTGACGGCGCACTTTGTCCGCAACCCGGATTGGTTTGACGTGGTGGTGGCCAGTAATCTGTTTGGCGACATCCTGTCCGATCTCGGCCCCGCCTGCACCGGCACTATTGCGATAGCGCCTTCCGGCAACATCAATCCAGAACGCAAATACCCCTCGCTCTTCGAGCCAGTGCATGGCTCTGCGCCCGATATCGCCGGCCGCGGCGTTGCCAATCCGATTGGTCAGATCTGGTGTGGCGCGATGATGCTTGATCACCTGGGCTACCCCGCAGCTCACGACGCCATCGTGCGTGCCATTGAGCGTGTCACTGCCGATGGGCCGCGAACGCCCGACATGGGCGGGCGTGCGGGCACCGATGATGTGGGCAGGGCCATTGCGCAGGCCCTGTAGAATCGGACGCTTTATTTTCCGGAGAGCTCACATGCGCATGATGATCCGTGGTCTCGCCGCTGTCACTTTGGCTTTTTCGGCTTTTGCAGCCAGTGCACAGCAATACCCTTCCCGGCCTGTTTCGATCGTGGTGCCTTTCGCGGCGGGCGGTCCAACCGACACCGTCGCGCGCAGCCTGGCTGATGCCATGATGCGCGCATTGCCGGGCTCAAACATGGTCGTCGAGAACGTGGCCGGTGCCGGCGGCACCATCGGCGTCAACAAGGTCGCCAAGGCGCAACCGGACGGCCACACGCTGCTGGTGTTTCATATTGGCATGGCCACGGCGCCCACCCTTTATCGCAAGCTGCCTTTTGATCCGCTCAAAGATTTTGAGTACATCGGGCTGATCAACGAAGTCGCCATGACGCTGTTGGCAAAAAATGATCTGCCGGTCAAGAACATGGCTGAGTTCATGCCGTATCTGAAGCAGAACGCCGCCAAACTGAGTCTTGCTAACGCTGGTATAGGCTCGGCCTCGCACCTGTGCGGGCTGTTGTTCATGAGCGCCATTCAGACCGATCTGGTTACGGTTCCCTACAAGGGCACCGCACCGGCCCTGGCTGATCTGATGGGCGGGCAGGTCGATCTGCTTTGCGACCAGACTACCAACACGGTGCCGCAGATTAAGGCCAACAAGGTGAAAGCGCTGGCGGTGACCTCGCCGCAGCGTCTGTCGGTGCTGCCCGATCTTCCCACGCTCGAAGAAAGCGGTCTGAAGGGCTTTGATGTGTCCGTCTGGCACGGCATTTACGCGCCCAAGGGCACGCCCAAACCCATTGTCGACAAGCTCGAAGCTGCCCTTAAGCAGGCGCTCAAAGATCCTGCCATCATCAAGCGCTTTGCTGATCTGGGTACAGAGCCCGTGCCCGAGGCGAAGGCTACGCCGGCGGCTTTGCAGGCGCATCTCAGCGCTGAGATTGCCAAGTGGGCGCCCCTCATCAAGAAGGCTGGCGCCTACGCTGACTGATCAGCGAGCTCTCTTGGACCGGGCCCAGCTTCTCAGGGACAGCTTTGCGGCGGCGGTGGCCGCCGCCGATCCCCTGAAGATCATGCCGGCGCAATTGCCGTCAGCCGCTGAGCTGGCGGCTTACAGGCGCACCTGGGTCGTGGGTGCCGGTAAGGCGGCTGCCAGCATGGCGCGGGCCGTCGAAACACACTGGCCAGCGGCATGCCCGTTGGGTGGTCTGGTAGTCACCCGATACGGTCACGGCCTGAGCTGTGACCGTATTGAAGTCGTTCAAGCGGGTCATCCAGTGCCTGATGAGGCCGGCGAGCAGGCAGCGGCGCGAATTCTGCAGTCTGCCGCTGAGCTCGATAGCCAGGACCTGCTGCTCGCGCTGATTTCGGGCGGTGGCTCGAGTCTGCTGAGCCTTCCTGTGCCTGCAGTGCCTATGGCTGACCTAAAAGCCGTCACGCGAGCGCTTCTGGCCAGCGGTGCACCCATTCAGGACATTAACGTGGTGCGCAAGCACTTGTCGCGCATCCAGGGCGGACGGCTCGCGCAAGCCACTCGGGCTCGTGTGCTGGCTCTGATCGTGTCTGATGTGGCGGGTGACGATGTGTCTGCGATTGCCAGCGGACCCTGCGCGCCCGACCCCAGCACTTATCAGGATGCCGTCGATCTACTGTCGCGCTGGGGCGTTAATCCACCGGCTTCTGTGGCAGATCACTTACAACGCGGCGTTCGTGGCCAGGTTGAAGAAACTCCGAAGCCGGGCGACGCGGTTTTCTACAGGGTGCGCAATCAGTTGATCGCAGCTCCGCAGAGCAGTTTGCAGGCCGCCCGCGTGGTCTTTGAGACCGCCGGCATTCAGGCAGTGGTTTTGGGCGACACGATCACGGGCGAGGCTCGCGATGTTGCCCAGGTGCACGCGGCGATTGCCCGCCAGGTGCGTCGGCATGGGCAACCGTTTTCGCCGCCTGTAGCCATCATTTCGGGTGGTGAGTGTACGGTCACTGTGCGCGGGCAGGGCCGTGGCGGTCGCTGCAGCGAGTTTCTGCTGGCGCTTGCGCAAGCGGGTAGTGATATTGAGGGTTTGTGGGCGCTGGCGGCCGACACCGATGGCATCGACGGGGTGGAAGACAACGCCGGTGCGCTGATTACGCCCGACAGCCTGATACGAGCGCGTGCGCTCAGTCTCAACCCGCGCAAGTTGCTTGATAACAATGATGCCTACGCGTTCTTTGACGCCCTGGGTGATCTGGTTCGTACCGGCCCCACGCTGACCAACGTCAATGACTATCGCGTCATGCTGATCACCTGACCGTCGGAGCCCATGTTGAATGCAAACGATCAGGCGCAGTCGCCTGCTGACCTTACGCTGATCCGACCGGACGACTGGCACCTGCATTTGCGTGACGGGGCGGCCATGGCAGCCGTGGTCGGCGCCAGTGCCGCGCAGTTCGCGCGGGCCATCGTCATGCCCAATCTTAAGCCGCCAGTGACCACAGTCGCGCAGGCTCAGTCGTATCACGCGCGCATTCTTTCCGCGCTGCCAAGCGACAGTCGTTTTGAGCCCCTTATGACGCTCTACCTCACCGACAACACCTCGGCTGACGAGATCCGTAGGGCCTGCGACAGTGACATCGTCCATGCAGTCAAACTCTACCCGGCGGGTGCCACCACCAATTCAGACGCTGGCGTCACCGATCTTCGCCGCACCTGGCCTGCGTTGGACGCCATGCAGACTGGCGGGTTACCGCTTCTGGTTCATGGTGAGGTCACCGACCCGTCAGTCGACGTGTTTGACCGCGAAGCGCGCTTTATCGACGAGGTGCTGATTCCCCTGCGCCGCGATTTTCCTGCGCTCAAGGTCGTGCTCGAGCACATCACCACCGGTCAGGCCGCGCAATATGTTCACGACGCACCCGGCCCGATTGCGGCGACCATCACGGCGCACCACCTGCTCTGGAACCGCAATGCCATCTTTACCGGGGGCTTGAGGCCGCACTGGTATTGCCTGCCCGTGCTTAAGCGCGAAGAGCATCGGCGCGCCTTGGTGGCGGCTGCCACCAGCGGCAACCCGAGATTCTTTCTGGGCACCGATAGTGCACCGCATGCAGCAAAGCTTAAAGAGCACGCGGCGGCTTGCGCCGGTTGTTATACCGCGCCTCATGCGTTAGAGCTTTATGCGACGGCCTTTGAGCGTGCTGGCGCGCTCGACAAGCTTGAGGGCTTTGCCTCACTGCATGGGCCCGCTTTTTATGGGCTCGCGCCTAATAGAGACACCGTGCGACTGGTGCATGCGCCCTATCAGATTCCCACGGATCTGCCCTTTGGCGAAGACCGTATCGTGCCCTTAGCCGCGGGTGAGACGCTCAACTGGCGGCTAGCCTCCTGAGCGGCTCCTGTGTTGGCTTAGGCTCGGACAATCTAAAGCAGACGACTAGTTCGTGTCGCAGGACCTGTTCGACGCTCCCTGGGCTGAACCGTTTAAAGCCTGGTCTGATCAACCCTTTTTCGAAGGCGAGAGCCTGAGCTTGGCTGTGCTCAATCAGCTGGCCACACAAGAAGGCGTAACCAACCGACGAGGCTTTGCTGTGCGTTTTGTCGGGCTGCCTGCTCACCTGTTTAAGCTGCCTGCGGTGGGAAGCGTCCAAGCAGCCGAGATGCGCAGCCACGGGGCCCACTGCCCGGCGGACTCGGCGGCGCGCTATGAGCAACGTATCTGGCAGCACGGGGAAATTCTTACGCGTACGACTGGTGATGAGCGCTGGCATGATTTTTTTAACGCCATGGTCTGGCTGCGGTTTCCCAGACTTAAGTCGTGCCTGAACGATTTTCATGTCCGATCGATGGTCGACTCGACGAATGCTGTTGAAACGATGGCGATGAATGAGGCCGCTGATCTACCTGAGCCCGAGGCGCAGACCGCGCATGTTTCGCGCGCTGCGCCCGCTGTGCGTCGTCGCGGACGACTGCGTGACCGAGTCACGCTGTTTGACGAGGGCGGGGCTTTGGTACTCACGCGCGATCGCTCGCTGATTGAGGAGCTGGCCGCCTTTGATTGGGAGTCTCTGTTCGTACGCAGGCGCCAGACCTTTGTAAGCCAACTGCGGGTTGTTCTGGTTGGTCATGCGCTGCATCAGAAGCTGCGTAACCCCTATAAGAGTCTATGTGCCCAGTGTGTTGCGCTGGATGTGGCCCCTGACAGTGACTGGCCCGCCGTTGATGCCGCTGCAAGCGCCGCACTGCAGGACGGGCAGCTGTTGCGGCGCCCCTTTATGCCACTGCCGCTGCTGGGCATTCCGGGTTGGTGCGCGGACAATCAGGACCCCGCGTTCTACAATGACCGCCATGTATTCAGACCCGGGAGACGTGTGCGATGAATGTGTTAGTCACTGGAGGGGCGGGCTTTCTTGGTCAGCAGCTGATCCGGGTTTTGCTCGATCAGCCCAAGGTGCTCAAGCTGGGTGAAATCAAGCAGATCACCTGTTTCGATCAGGTGCCGGGTACGCTTGAACATGCGCGGGTGCGTAATGTGGCGGGCGACATGGCCAATGCCGATACCATTGCTTCGCTGCTTGATGGCGACACAGGCGTGGTGATCCATCTTGCTGCCGTCGTCAGTGGTACAGCTGAGGCGGATTTCGACCTTGGCATGCGAGTCAATCTCGACGGAACACGCGCCTTGTTGCAGGCTTGCCGGGGCTTGGGTACACAGCCGCGGGTTTTATTCTCAAGCTCTCTCGCGGTCTTTGGCGGACGACTGCCCGAGGTCGTCGATGATTCGGTGACACCCACTCCACAGGGCTCTTACGGCGCGCAAAAGCTCATGGGAGAGCTTCTGGTGCAGGACTACACCCGCAAAGGCTTCATCGATGGACGCAGCGTGCGTATACCAACGGTGGTGGTGCGTCCGGGTCGCCCCAATGGCGCTGCGTCGGGCTTTGCCTCCAGCATTGTGCGCGAGCCGCTGGCCGGCCGCGAGGCGGTACTCCCGGTGCCGCTGGATGCCTGCATGTGGATTGCGTCGCCGCGCGTGGTCATCGCTAACCTGCTGCATGCCCTGGCGTTATCGCCAGCCGATTGGGGCTGGCACCGATCGGTGAACCTGCCGGGGCTGACGGCCAGCATGGCCGATGAGTTGGCGGCCCTAGAGGCGGTTGGCGGATCCGCCGCGCGCGCACTCGTCAAGTCCGTACCCGATGAGGGCGTACGTCGGCTGGTGCAGTCATGGCCGGCGCGTTTCAACACAACACGCGCCACGGCGATGGGCTTTCGGGCTGATAGCGACTTCCTCGCCATCGTGCGCGCCTATGTTGAAGACCATCCCCAGGCGGTGCTTGTTCGACGCTGAGCACAATCCATCAGCCGATGGTCGGGTGCGCCGTGAAGTCTTCGGTGCGCGTAAGATGAGCGGGCGGAGCAGGCCGGGCGATCGCCGGTGGCCGCGTGCAGACGCGGTCGCGGGAGGAAGGTCCGGACTCCACAGGACAGGGTGCTGGCTAACGGCCAGGCATGGCGTGCCTAAGAGGGCTTGCTGTGACGGACAGTGGAACAGAAAGTACACCGCCTAAGCGCATGTGATTCGTCGCGTGCGACGGTAAGGGTGAAACGGCGAGGTAAGAGCTCACCGCGGCCCTGGTGACAGGGCTGGCACGCTAAACCCCACCCGGAGCAACATCCAATAGGCACGCGCGCGGCTTTGTCCGCACAGGGCGGTCCGCCCGAGCGTGCGGGTCGATGGCTTGAGCGTGCGGGTAACCGCACGCCTAGATGAATGATCGTCGCGCCAGCTTGCTGGCGAACAGAATCCGGCCTACAGGCCTGTTCCGCATTTTTCGAGCTTGCCCAGATCGGGCGGCTGCAGCCGGTCGTTCTCTGCCGACGGCCGCCCCTGCCCCAGCATCGCGAAATCCGCTTTCACGCCGGGCAGCGCCGGTTTGCTGAACCAATACTTTCGAAATATCACCTAAGGTACTAATTCAATTGAGAATTTGATAACACCACGTTTTTGAGCTAAGTCCTTGACCCAACAGGAAAAAATCCGTCATTACCTTGACCGACACAAACAGCTTGCGTATAGTGGGAAATTGTGCAGAAAAGTGTAATTTTTTGGGGTAAACGGCCAGGGGGTGGGGCGTTTTCCCCGAATCACGCAGGCGGGCCGAATTCGGATGTTTCAGGGAAGCTCAGCGCTCTTGCTCGATGCCAAAGGACGAATGACCGTCCCTACCCGGCACCGGGATGCGCTCGTCCTCGCGTATGAGGGCCGGCTGACCCTGACGCGCTCGCCCGACGGCTGTCTGCTGCTGTTCCCACGACCGGTATGGGAGGCACATCGCGAGCGTATCGCCGCCTTGCCCATCAACGCGCGTGGCTGGACGCGCATCTACCTTGGCAGTGCCTGTGATGTCGATATGGACGGCACTGGCCGCATACTCGTCGCTCCAGAGCTGCGACAGGCCGCGCGCCTGTCCAAAGAGGTCATGCTGCTCGGCATGGGGCGGCACTTTGAGCTGTGGGACGCGGAGACGCTGGCTGCCAAGGAACAAGAAACCATCGCGGCCGGCCTGCCGGACGCGCTCGCCAATTTTTCGTTCTAGCCGGCGTGTTTGAACAGTCTGCAGCCGACCCACGCGCCCGCGCGCGTGGGCACCTTCCCGTTATGCGTGACGAAGTGCTCGAGGCGTTGGCCATTCGCGCCGACGGACTTTACGTGGACTGCACCTTTGGTCGCGGTGGCCACAGCGCTGCCATTCTCGCGCAGCTGAGCGCGCGGGGGCGCCTGATTGCGCTCGATCGGGATCCCCAGGCCATCGCCGCGGCTCACGCGCTGGCTGACGCGCGTCTGACGGTGGTGCATGCGCGCTTTTCGAGCTTGGTGGAAGTGCTGAGCGAGCTCGAGATCGATGGGGTCGATGGCGTACTGCTTGACCTAGGGGTGTCATCGCCGCAACTTGATGATGCCTCACGGGGGTTCAGCTTTCGAGCGAGCGGGCCGCTGGACATGCGCATGAATCCGGGCGAGGGCATTTCAGCTCGGGAGTGGTTGCTGCAGGCGACCGAGCACGACATAGCGAAGGTAGTGAGGGACTATGGGGAAGAACGGTTTGCTGTGCAAATTGCAAAGGCGATTGTTGCTTATCGCCAGCGCGAAGGTGAGACGGCCCTTCAGTCCACCGCCGAGCTTGCCGACCTTGTGGCGTCGGTCGTCCGGCCCCGTCAACGGGGCGCTTCGCACGGGCGCGATCCGGCGACCCGTACCTTTCAGGCTCTACGGATTTTCATCAATCAAGAGCTCGACGAACTGGCGCGGGGTCTCGAGGCTGCCGTAGCGAGCCTGTCTTCGGGCGGGCGACTGGTCGTCATCAGTTTTCACTCGCTGGAAGATCGAATCGTCAAACAGTACATTGCCCATGAAAGCGGTCGAGACGCGCCGATCGACCCGATTCGCGGCACCCGCCTGGCGGTGGGCGCGCGCCTGACCGGTGCAAGACGCGTACTGCCCAGCAGCCGCGAGGTGGCCTGTAATGCCCGCGCGCGCTCGGCTGTGCTGCGCTTGGCCGAGCGTATTTGACTCAGGGCGCACGGCGTGGCCAATAAAATAAACATAGCCCTGCTGGCCGCGCTGGTGGTCAGTGCCCTGGCCTTGATCACCTCGCAGCACGAGGCGCGCCGCCTCTATGTCGAGATGGAACGCGCAGCAGGCCACTCGCGCCAGCTTGAAAACGACTGGAACCATTTACGGGTGGAGCAGAGTGCACTGGCCACCGCAGCCATCATCGACTCTAAGGCGCGTCGTGATCTGCAGCTCGAGTCCCCCAACGCTCGACAGGTCTGGCATCTGGTGGTTGATCCTGACACGCGGCAGGTGCAGGTTGCGGTACCGGCGCCGGCGGCCAGCGCCCGCCCGCCGGCCACCAACCGTGCGTTAGCGCGACCCCCCAGCCCCGCGACCGTACCGCCGCAGTCGCCCAATCCGTCTATGCTGCGTCCCTTGGCGGGCGGCGATGACCCTAGGCTTGGCGGCCAGGAAGATCAGCTGAATTCTCCAGGCTTCAGACGCGCCTCGGCCGAGCACCCTGATGCGCGTCCCAGGCCAGGCGGCCTGCCGCTCAGCGGCCTGCCCGCTGCCACCGGAGAGCCCTGATGGTGGGTCGCGCGCGCCAGGTGCCGTTCGCAGCCAATCCGCTGCTCAAGGTGCAACTATCCTCTACCCGATCCCGGGTGGCGATGGTGGTGATGGCTTTGGCATTTCTTGCGCTGGCCGCGCGTGCCGTCTGGCTGCAGGTGTTCTCGCAGGACTTTTTGCAGCGCCAGGGCGAATCGCGATATACCCGCACCCTTGAGCTGCCCGCGTCGCGGGGCGCCATTCATGACCGCAACGGCATCGTCCTGGCGTCCAGTCTTCCTGCCCGGGCCATTTGGGCAGACCCCAGTGTGGTCGATCCGAATGATCCGCGCCTGCCCGAGCTGGCGCGGCGGCTAGGTATGAGTGAGGCGCACCTGCGGGCCCGTCTGGCGTCGCGCGAGCGCGGTTTTGTTTACCTCAAGCGTCAGGTCGACATGACCGAGGCACAGCGTATCGCAGAGCTGGGTTTGCCCGGCGTACATCATCTGCGCGAATTCAAGAGACATTACCCTGAGGGCGAGACGCTTGCCCACGTGGTGGGTTTCACCAATGTCGAAGATACGGGCCAGGAAGGCGTGGAGTTGGCGCAGAACGCGCAGCTGGCGGGTCGGCCCGGTAGCCGGCGCGTCATGATCGACCGTCTGGGCCGCGTCATTGATGAGGTCGAGGCCACTCGTGAGCCGCTTAACGGCAGCGATCTGGTTTTATCGATCGACAGCAAGGTTCAGTATCACACCTTCAATGCCCTGCGCGCGGCCATTGCAGAGCACCGCGCGGCAGCGGGTGCTGCGGTGGTACTGGATGTGCGCACGGGCGAGGTGCTCGCCCTGGTGAATCTGCCGACCTATGATCCCAATCAGAGGGCTGAGCTGAGCGGTGCGCAGCTGCGCAACCGAGCCCTTACGGATATCTTTGAGCCTGGCTCGACCATGAAGCCGTTCACAGTGGCTCTGGCCCTCGAAGCTAAAAAGGTCACGCCCCAGACTGTCATTCCCACGGCGCCTGGAAAGATCACGATCGGAAAACACACTATCAGCGACGTCAAGGCCTACAGTGCACTGACAGTTGAGCAGGTGGTGCAGAAATCGTCCAATGTGGGCACCGTTCGTCTGGCGCTGAATCTGCCTGCTCGCGACACTTGGGATATGTATTCAGCCGTCGGGCTGGGACAGGCGCCACAGCTGGGGTTTCCCGGTGCAGGCGCAGGCAAGCTGAGACCCTGGAAAAACTGGAAGACGGTTGAGCAGGCCACCATGTCCTACGGGCACGGCTTATCGGTGTCCCTGATACAGCTTGCGCGTGCCTACACCGTTTTTGCAAGTGATGGCGAGCTGCGCCCGGTATCGATTTTTCGCACCGACGGCGAGGCCAGTGGCATACAGGTATTCAAGCCCGAGACCGCGCGCGCGGTCAGACATATGCTGGAGATGGCTGCAGGGCCCGAGGGGACCGCGCCGCAGTCTCAGGTCGTGGGCTATCGCGTGGCGGGTAAGACGGGAACAGCGCACAAGCTCGAAGGCGGCCGCTACGTCAATAAGTACATCTCCTCGTTCGTGGGTTTCGCGCCCGTGAGCGATCCCAGGGTGGTGGTTGCCGTCATGATCGATGAGCCCAGCGCTGGCAAGCACTACGGTGGGGCTGTGGCAGCGCCGGTTTTCTCGCGCATTACGGGTGATGTCTTGCGTGCACTGCGCGTACCGCCGGATATCAGCCTGGCAGGGTCGCCATCAAGTCTGTCTGCCTCCGCATCATCGCCGGCCTCGGTCGGCGCGAGCGCGCCCGCAACCAGTGTAGCGGCCACGGTCGCGGGAGGCCGACTATGATCGCGGCCCCCGTCCTGGCCGATGCCCCTGTGGCGGCCAAATCCGCGCAGCTAGCGCAGTGGTTACGCGCGCAGCCGGGTGTCATTGGCGATCTGCATGCGGATAGCCGCAGCGTGAGACCGGGCGATGTATTTTTGGCCTGGGCGGGCAGAGCAGGTGATGGTCGCAGCCACATCGGCGAAGCGCTGCGCAGCGGTGCGCGGTTCGCCTTGTTCGAGCCCGTGAACCCGCCAGGTGGCATGCTGGCTGACCCGCGCGTAGTGCCCGTTGCGGGACTGCGCAGCCTGGCTGGCGAGCTTGCAGCCGTCTGGTACGGACGACCGAGCGAACGCATCGATCTGGTCGCGGTTACCGGCACTAACGGCAAGACCAGCTGCACACGCTGGATTGCCGAGGGGCTTAGCGCTGCGGGGCGGCCCAGCGCCGTGATTGGCACGCTGGGCAGCGGCCTGGTGGGCGAAAGTCCTTCGCCGTTTGGTCTGACCATGCCGGATGCGGTGACGCTGCATCGTCTGTTGGCGGGCTTGGCAGATCGAGGTGCTCAGGCTGTAGCGCTTGAGGCGTCGTCCATCGGTATCGACCAGGGACGACTCGATGGAGCGCACTGCCGACTGGCCATGCTGACCAACATCACGCGTGACCACCTTGATTACCACGGAACCGAGCAGGCTTATCGCGAGGCGAAACTGCGTCTGTTTGAAAGCTCGTCTTTGTCGTTTGCGGTGATCAATGCAGATGACTCGGCGTGTGCGCAGGCTCTGGCGCGTGTGCGACCAGCTTGTGAGCGTCTTGTGTACGGCGAGCGAGCCTTGCTGATAGACGCTCAGTCCGCGCGCCGCCTGCAGGTACGGGTTGTACACGAAGACGCACAGGGTATGGATCTGGCGTTTGAAGGCGACTTCGGCCGTGCGTCGGTGCGCGTCGGACTGCTAGGACGCTTTAATGCTTTCAACGCAGCCGGTGTGGCGGCGTGCTGGCTTGCTCTGGGGATGTCATTCGATGAAGTGGTCAAGCGGCTTGCTCAGCTGCGCGCACCGCCCGGTCGGCTTGAGCGCATCGTGCGCGAGGGCCAGCCGCTGGTGGTGGTGGACTATGCGCATACGCCGGATGCCCTCGAGAACGTTTTAGCCGCGCTGCGCGTGCTGACTCATGCCCGGGGCGGTCTTCTGTGGTGTGTGTTTGGTGCCGGTGGCGATCGTGACGAGGGCAAGCGACCCTTGATGGGTCAGGTGGTGTCTGCGGCGTGTGATCGCTTCATCATCACCAGTGATAACCCGCGAACCGAGCCCCCCGATCGCATCGCCGCGCAAATTCAGGCGGGCTGCCTTCGCGCTGCGGAGTGCATTGAGCTTGACCGAGGCCGTGCGATTGCCCGGGCCGTCTCCGCGGCCGCAACGCGGGACATTGTCCTGATCGCTGGCAAGGGACACGAGTGCTGGCAGGAAGTCGCAGGCGAGCGCCTGGCATTTTCGGATCGCGATGTGGCTGAGCGCGAGCTTGATGCACGATCAGAGGCGCTTCATGTTTAACATGCGCCAGGCGATGGATTGGTTGAATGCTGCAGTGCTGTTCGGCACCGGGCATGAGCGCGTGAGCTCGGTATGTACCGACAGCCGTGCCATCACGGCCAATAGTCTTTTTGTTGCCTTGCGCGGTGATCGCTTCGATGCGCACGATTTTCTGGTGCAGGCGCGCGCGTCGGGTGCGGCAGCGGTCATGTGCGAGCGACTGGTTCCCGGTCTGGGGCGACCGGTGCTGCGCGTACCCGACTGTCGACGTGCTCTGGGTGAGTTGGCCCGCGGCTGGCGTTCGCAATTCAAATTGCCGCTGATTGCGGTGACCGGCAGTAACGGCAAGACCACGGTCAAGGAAATGTTGGCGGCCATTTTGACCCAGGCTGTGGGCGATGCCGGGCGGCTGGCGACTCGGGGTAATCTCAACAATGATATCGGTCTGCCGCTGACTCTATTTCGATTAAGGGCCGAGCATCGTATGGCGGTGGTCGAACTCGGCATGAATCGACCGGGTGAAATCGCCTGGTTGGCGAGCATCGCTGGCGCTCAGGTTGCCTTGGTGAATAACGCCCAGCGCGAGCATCAGGAGTTCATGCACAGCGTAGCGGCCACGGCTTATGAAAATGGCGCTGCGATCTCGGCGCTTGCACCCGATGGCGTGGCCGTGTTCCCTGGCGATGATGCCGAACACACGCCAATCTGGAGGTCGCTTGCCGGTAGCCGTCGTCGTGTCGAGTTCGGGCTCTCTTCAGAAGCGGGCGCGTTGCCTGTATGGGCCCACCCCGATTCAAAACCCGCCGATTTCAGTCTGTATGTGGCGGGCGATAAGGTCAGCGTTCAACTGGCGATTGCAGGCGCTCATAACGTTCGTAATGCGCTCGCGGCTGCAGCCTGCGCGCATGCGCTTGGCTTGTCGGCAGAGCTGATTGCGCAGGGCCTCGCTCGCTTCCGACCAGCAGCAGGACGTCTGGTCCGATCTGAACTGCCCGGCGGAGCGGTTTTGTTTGATGACACCTACAACGCCAATCCCGACTCAGTGCGTGCGGCCATCGATTTACTGGCTGAGTGTTCCACACCCGCGGTCATGGTCCTGGGTGATATGGGTGAGGTTGGTGAGCAGGGGCCCGTGTTTCATGCCGAGGTCGGTCGCTATGCGCGCGAGCGTGGCCTGCGCCATCTCTTGTTGTTCGGACAGGCAAGTCGCGCGGCCTTACCAGGCGCGGGTGACATCGCAGAGCATTTCGATGAATTGCCAGCCTTGATTGATCGTGTTCGCGGGCTCGCGCAATCGGGTACCAGCGTGCTGGTCAAGGGTTCGCGTTTCATGCGCATGGAGCGCGTCGTGGCAGCACTGACGACCGGCCAGGCCGCGGAGGTGCACTAATGCTGCTTGAACTGGCGCAATGGCTCGCGCGCGATATCCGAGTCTTTTCAGTGTTTCAGTACATCACGCTCAGGGCGGTTTTGGCGACCATGACGGCCCTGCTGATCGGCCTCTCCCTGGGCCCATGGGTGATTCGTAAGCTCACTCAAATGAAAATCGGACAGGCTGTGCGCGACAACGGACCCCAGACTCACCTGGTCAAATCGGGTACGCCGACCATGGGCGGTGCGCTGCTGCTGATCTCAATGGGATTGTCTACCCTGCTGTGGGCCGATCTTGAAAATCGCTTTATCTGGGCGGTACTGGTGGTCACGCTGGGTTTCGGCTGGATCGGCTGGGTCGATGATTATCGAAAGGTGGTCCATCGAGATCCCAAGGGTATGCCTGCCCGAGAGAAGTATTTCTGGCAGTCCCTGATCGGTCTGATCGCTGCCTTATACCTTGCCTTCGCCGTTCCAGCGCAAAGTAATGCCCAGGCGCTTGACCTGTTCGCACAGTGGGTGAGCTCAGGTTTTGCCATTGAGCTGCCACCCAAGGCTGACCTTATCGTTCCTTTCTTCAAGAATATTGCCTACCCGCTCGGTGTATTTGGTTTCATTGTTCTGAGCTACTTTGTCATCGTGGGGACCAGCAACGCGGTCAATCTCACCGACGGTGCAGACGGTCTGGCCATCATGCCAGCGGTTCTCGTGGGCTCAGCCCTGGGCTTATTTGCGTACGTCACCGGTAACTCAGTCTTCGCGAAATATCTGCTTATTCCTTACATACCGGGCGCCGGTGAATTAACCGTCTTCTGCGCGGCGATCGCAGGCGCCGGGCTCGCGTTTTTGTGGTTCAACGCATATCCAGCTCAGGTCTTTATGGGTGATGTGGGTGCGCTCGCGTTGGGCGGGGCGCTGGGAACGGTTGCCGTGATCGTACGACAGGAAATCGTGCTGTTCATCATGGGTGGCGTCTTCGTGGTCGAAACCCTGTCGGTCATGCTTCAGGTGGGCTACTTCAAGTACACGCGGCGCCGGTACGGCGAAGGTCGTCGAATTTTTCGGATGGCACCGCTGCATCATCACTTCGAGGTGGGAGGTGTCAAGGAAAGTCAGGTTGTCGTACGTTTCTGGATCGTCACCATGATGCTGGTGCTGGTCGGTTTATCAACGCTGAAGCTGCGCTAAGTAGAGGCCACGATGACGTTGACTGATCCTGGCCTGCCTTCTGAGACCGACGCGGTGAACGTACCGCTTGAGCAGGGGCAGCTGTTTACGCTGGCCGGGCGTCGCGTGTTGGTGTTGGGTCTGGGCGAGTCTGGCTGCGCCATGGCACGCTGGGCCCATCGCTCGGGCGCTCAGGTCACGCTGGCCGATACACGAAGCACCGACGGCGCCAGCCAGCCTGCGCTGGCCCGTCTACGCGCTGAGCTTGGGGATCTCAAGTTTCTGGGCGGTGAGCCCGTGCAGCAGTGGTTTGATCAAATCGATCTCATCGCATGGAGTCCTGGGCTTTCGATCGAAACCGGCGCAAGCGCCGAGTTTTATCGCAGTGCGCGCGACGCCGGCGTCGAGGTGGTGGGTGAGCTTGATCTGTTTGCGCAGGGCCTGGCCGCGCTGCGTGATTCGGGCTACGCCCCCAAGCTTATCGCCATTACGGGCACCAATGGCAAAACCACCACGACCGCCATGACAGCCCACCTGCTCACTGTTGCAGGGCAGTCGGCCCGTGCGGCCGGCAATATCGGCCCATCCATGCTCGATGCACTCATGCAGGCGATGGATGCTGGTGAGCTGCCATCCATCTGGGTGCTTGAGCTGTCCAGCTTTCAACTGGCCATCGCATCGCCCCTGCAGGCCGATGCGGCAGCCCTGCTGAATTTGTCGCAGGATCATTTTGACTGGCACGCTTCGTTCGACACCTATCGACTGGCCAAGCAGCGCATTTTTGGCGAGCGCACGCATCGGATCTACAACCGGGACGACGCTGCAACCATTCCCGAAGCGCTCAAAGCGGTGCAGCCGTCGGTGCCCGCCGAAACCACTGGGCGGCGGCGCGCCGCGAGGGCGGGGCGCGGTCCTGCGGTCAGTGTCGTGCCATCGACCAGTTTCGGTCTGGATCAGCCAATGCAGCCTGGCGCATTCGGTCTGGTCACTGATGGCCCTCTGGTCTGGCTTGCCCGGGCCCAGGGTGATGATTCCGCCGAGATGCCGCGTGTCTCAGACGATGCGCAGCATCCGCGTGTGGTGCGGCTGATGCCGGTTGAGGCTTTGCACCTGCGTGGACGGCATAATCAGGCGAATGTTCTGGCCGCCCTTGCCTTGGGTTGTGCGGTGGGTGTACCGCTGGCTCGCCTGCTGCACGGATTGCGTACTTATACCGGCGAGCCGCACCGCTGTCAGTTGGTACGACAGGTGCGCGGCGTGAGTTTCTTCGATGACAGCAAAGGCACGAATGTCGGTGCAACCGTGGCTGCACTGCAGGGGCTGGGCATGCTCTGCCATCTCATTGCCGGAGGTGATGGCAAGTCGCAGGACTTCAGTCCGCTCGCGCCTGCCGTCGCACATCATGCCGTCGCGGTGTATCTCATCGGGCGCGATGCCGATCGTATCCGACGGGCTCTGACTGAATGCGCAGTGCCTCTGATCACCTGCGAAGACCTGCCTCAGGCCGTTGATGCCGCAGCCCGCGCTGCGCAGCCGGGTGAAGCGGTGCTGCTGTCTCCGGCCTGCGCGAGCTTCGACATGTTCCGCAACTACGCGCACCGGGCCGGGGTCTTTGTCGACGCAGTACACGACTATGCCAGGGCATGCGATCAGCCGGAGGAGGTCGCTTGATAGGCGCACGACTTACCGGCATGCGACGGGCGGCGCCGCGCTGGCTGGGCGGGCCTGTGGTGGGCTCGCGCTGGTCTGCTGCCGGCGCTCCGGTGCCGCGTGTCGACACCACGCTCATCTGGGTGGTCGCGCTACTGATGACCTTGGGTGTTGTGATGGTTTACTCCGCGTCGATCGCGCTGCCCGATGCGCCGCGTTTTGCCAGCTATCGTTCGACTCATTTTGTGGTCAGGCATCTGTTCTCGATCGCAGTCGGGGTGCTGACGGCTCTGTTTGTCTTCTCGATGCCCGTTGCGAACTGGCAGCGTTGGTCCAAGTGGCTTTTCCTGCTGGGTCTCGTATTGTTGGTCATCGTTCTGATACCGGGTGTGGGTAAGGTCGTGCTTGGAGCCCGGCGTTGGCTATCGCTTTACGTCCTTAATCTTCAGCCATCCGAGCTCATGAAGATTTTCGTGGTTCTGTATGCGGCCGACTACACGGTGCGCAAACAGGACTATATGCAGAGCTTTTCAAAAGGTTTTTTGCCGATGAGCGCAGCGGTGGCGGCGGTTGGACTGCTGCTGCTGCTGCAGCCTGACATGGGCGCGTTCGTGGTGATTGCAGCGATTGCCATGGGCGTGCTTTTTCTGGGCGGCGTGAGCATGCGTCTGTTCGTCAGTCTGGTGTTGATCGGGGCCATAACGTTCGGGCTCTTGATCTGGACCTCTGATTGGCGTCGTGAGCGCATCTTCGCTTATCTCAACCCCTTCGAGCCAGGCAATGCACTGGGCAAGGGCTATCAGCTGACGCATTCCCTCATCGCCTTTGGTCGTGGCGAACTTTTCGGTGTGGGCCTTGGAGGGTCGGTTGAAAAGCTGCATTACCTGCCAGAAGCGCATACCGATTTTCTACTGGCGGTTATCGGAGAAGAACTCGGACTGGTGGCGGTTCTGACCATCGTGGCGATGTTTTTCTGGATTGTTCGCCGGGCCTTCGAAATTGGTCGACAGGCCATCATGCTGGAACGTAACTTCGCCGGTCTGACGGCCAAGGGCATCGGTCTATGGATTGGACTCCAGGCCTTCATCAATATCGGAGTCAACACCGGTTTGTTACCTACCAAAGGCCTGACCCTGCCGCTGATGAGCTATGGCGGCAGCGCCATTCTGGCCAATTGCATCGCACTGGCCATCCTGTTGCGGGTTGACTTTGAAAACAGGGCACTGATGCGCGGGGCCAAGCCATGACGCGAACCCTGATGATCGTGGCTGGCGGCACGGGCGGGCATGTAATGCCCGGGCTTGCTGTGGCCGCCGAGATGCAACGCCGCGCCTGGAATGTTGTGTGGCTGGGCAACCCCGCTGGCATGGAGGCCGGGCTAGTGTCTCGGGCAGGTCTCGTGATGCATCCGGTTCAGTTTTCGGGGCTGCGCGGCAAGGGCTTGGTGACGGCCTTATTGCTGCCCATGCGATTGCTGCGCGCCTTTTGGCAAAGCATCAAAGCGCTACGTGCGGCGCGGCCATCGGTGGTGCTGGGCATGGGCGGCTATGTTGCTTTCCCGGGTGGCATGATGGCCAGCCTTCTGGGCGTGCCGCTGGCCGTCCATGAGCAAAACTCGGTGGCGGGTTTAACCAACCGCGTACTGGCCCGTCTGGCCGATCGCGTGCTTGAAGCTTTCCCGGCAACACTGCCTGGTGCGACCTGGACAGGTAATCCGGTCAGGACCGAGATCGCGGCCGTAGCTGCGCCCAAAGAGCGCTACGCGAGCCGTCATGGTCCGATTCGACTACTGGTTATTGGCGGCAGCCTGGGTGCGCGCGCCCTCAATGAGACGGTACCGGCGGCGCTGGCACTGCTCAATCCTTCAGAGCGTCCGCAGGTCATTCATCAGAGTGGCCGGGATCACCTGAACGACCTGCGTACGGCCTATGCGAAGGCCGGGGTGGTAGCCGACACAGTCGATTTCATCGACGACATGGCCAGTGCCTATGTGCACGCCGACCTGGTCATCGCACGAGCGGGTGCGATGACCGTGGCTGAAATCGCCGCGGTTGGCGTGGCCAGCATTCTTGTGCCATTTCCGCATGCGGTCGACGATCATCAGACGACCAATGCGCGCTACCTTTCAGACGCCGGTGCGGCTCAGCTCATCCCCCAGGCTGAACTCAACCCGGCCGGGCTGGCTGCGCTGTTGCGTGAAGCAAACCGTTCGGTGTGCGCTGAACGGGCGCATATCGCGAGGTCGTTGGCGCGCGTGGATGCGGTCGCGCAGGTCGCCAGTGCCTGCGAAGGAATTGCTCGATGAAGCATAAGGTCAAGCGCATCCACTTCGTGGGCATCGGTGGTGCCGGCATGAGCGGTATTGCCGAAGTACTGCTCAACCTGGGTTACGCAGTCAGTGGGTCTGATCTTGCGGCCGGAACGACCACCCGCAGACTTGAATCGCTGGGTGCCACCGTGAAAATCGGTCACGAGGCCGGACATGTCAGCGGTGCTGACTGCGTTGTGACCTCATCGGCTGTCCGTGGTGATAACCCCGAGGTGATTGCGGCACGCACGCTTCGGATACCGGTGGTTCCGCGCGCGCTCATGCTGGCTGAGCTGATGAAGCTCAAGCAGGGAATTGCGATTGCTGGCACGCACGGAAAGACCACGACCACCAGCCTGGTGGCCTCAGTACTAGCCCGTGGCGGGCTCGATCCGACTTTTGTCATTGGCGGCCTGCTCAATAGTGCTGGCGCTAACGCCAGACTAGGCTCGGGAGATCTGATCGTCGTCGAGGCTGATGAGTCGGATGGCTCATTTCTGAACCTCTCGCCCATGATCGCAGTCGTCACCAATATCGACGCCGATCACATGGACACCTATGGGCACGATATCGCTCGCCTGAAACAGGCTTTTATTGAGTTCACCCAGAGGCTGCCGTTTTATGGCGCTGCAGTCCTGTGCGTCGACGATCGCAACGTGCGCGACATCATGCCCTTTGTATCTAAGCCGGTCATCACTTACGGTCTTGCAGAGGGTGCTCAGGTGCGGGCACTGGGTGCCCGGGCCGAGGGCGCCCGCATGTGTTTTGACGTGTTACGTGAAGACGCCGCGCCTTTGTCGGTAACGCTGAACCTTCCCGGCATGCACAACGTGCAGAACGCCTTGGCGGCGATCGCGGTGGCTGATGAAATGGGCGTGCCTGACGACGCTATTGTGGCTGCGCTGGCCGAGTTCCGCGGCGTGGGTCGACGTTTTCAGCGATACGAGCTTGCCGTACCGAACAGTCAGCGCGGAGGGGTCTTCACATTGGTGGATGACTATGGACACCATCCCGCTGAGATGCAGGCAACGCTCGCGGCGGCGCGCGGCGCATTCCCAGGTCGGCGGCTGGTGCTTGCCTTTCAACCGCATCGTTACACGAGAACGCGCGATCTGTTCGAAGACTTCGTGAATGTGCTGTCGGGCGTCGATGCTCTGTTGCTGGCTGATGTTTACGCTGCGGGTGAGCCTCCGATTGTTGCCGCTGATGGACGTGCTCTGGCCCGCGCGGTTCGGGTTGCGGGACGGGTAGAACCGTTATTTGTTGAGGACGTCGGTGCTTTGCCCGCTCAGATTCTGGCGGTGGTGCGCGACGGCGATGTGGTCGTCTGCATGGGCGCGGGTTCGATCGGCACTGTGGCGGCGCGCGTACGTGAGCGTGCGGGTGTCGCGTCTTCGGGTGTCGCGTCTTCGGGGGGAGGCCATGACTGATCCCAGAGTCTGGCCCGAGGTCAACGTCGCCGCAATGGGACGTGTCGCCGTCCTCGCGGGGGGGCGCTCGGCCGAGCGCGAGATCTCGCTGATGTCAGGCCATGGGGTACTTGCTGCGCTTCATGAGGCGGGCGTTAACGCTGAGCTGTTCGACCCGGCCCGACGTCCGCTGTCTGATTTGGCTCCAGCGGGCTTTACGCGTGTGTTCATTGCCCTGCACGGCCGTTTTGGCGAGGATGGTACGGTGCAGGGCGCGCTGGAACTCGCTGGCATTGCTTACACCGGATCGGGCGTGATCGCATCTGCGGTCTGCATCGACAAGGTGATAACCAAGAAAATCTGGGTAGCCGACGGTCTGCCGACACCGGCCTTCGGTCTGGCGGGCTCGCTTACGCAGGCGCATGAGGTCGTGCAGCGGATTGGCTTACCCGTGGTCGTTAAGCCCAGCCGTGAAGGGTCGACCATTGGCTTCTCAAGAGTCGAGCGCCTCGAGCAGCTGCAGGAGGCCTTCGAGCTTGCGCATCGCCATGATTCTCAGGTTCTCATTGAAGCCTTTGTCGATGGTCGCGAGCTCACTGTGGCAATTCTGGAGTGCGCCGGCGAGCTCAAGGCACTACCGGTGATTGAGATACGAGCGCCCGGTGGCAACTACGACTATGCCAACAAGTATTTTCGCGATGAGACTGCGTACGACTGTCCGGCCGGGCTTGATACGCAGCTGACGCAGGCGGTGCAAACCCTTGCGCTGGCAGCTGCTCATTCGGTCGGCTGTCAGGGCTGGGGTCGGGTCGACATCATGCTCAGGCGCAGTGATGCAAAGCCTTATCTACTCGAGATTAATACCTCACCCGGCATGACAAGTCACTCGCTGGTGCCGATGGCAGCGCTCGCGGCGGGTCTGTCATACCGAGACCTGTGCCTGCAGGTACTCGCGGGCGCAAGTCTTAAGCTGGCCTCTGCCCCGGAGGCTCAGTCATGAGCGCCTGGCACGATGCGCGTCTGCTCAACGGGCTGGCCAACGTGGTCTTCGCGGGTTCGCTGGCGGCCTGTCTGGCCGCAGGCGCGTGGTGGCTATCGCATCGGCCGATGTTCACGATTCAAAGTATTCGAGTGCTGGCTGAGCCTGGCCACAAGCTTAAGCATGTTGAGGGTGCGGCGGTTCGTGACGGTCTGGGTCAGGAGGCGGCGGGCAACTTTTTCCACATCAGCCTCGACAAGGTCCGTCATGCGTTCGAAGCCTTACCCTGGGTGCGGCGCGCGACGGTGCGGCGTGTCTGGCCAAACGCGCTGGAAGTCTCCATCGAAGAGCATCGTCCCCTTGCGCTGTGGAACGATGATCAGCTGATAAATACCTTCGGCGAGATTTATTCGGTCAATCTCGACGGGTTAGAGCAGTTCTATCAACTACCGCGTTTTAACGGTCCGACGGGGACAGAGCGACTCGTCGCGCAGCGGCACGCCGAGTTTGGCGGACAGCTGGCTGCCCTCAATCTTCGGATCGATCGGATCGACTTATCAGACCGCCAAGCCTGGACGCTTCATCTGAATGATGGCGTCAGAGTGCTGCTGGGCCGGGACGCCGGATCGTCTGGCGCCGAGCGGCTGGGCCGATGGGTAAGCCTACACCCTAGTGTAGGGCCACAGCTGAAAGAGCGCCCGGCGATTTTCGATCTTCGTTATGCCAATGGCTATTCGATGCGGATGCTGGTCCACAGCGATGGCCGCTCGACTTCATCAACTGAGCGCTCCACCCCCGGCGCTGTTTCGACCGTGACCAACAAGGCAAGACCATGAGCAGGGATTCCAAAGAGTTGATTGTCGGGCTCGACATCGGCACCTCAAAGATTGTTGCGGTGGTGGCGCAGATGCAGTCTGATGGCCACTTTGAAGTGGTAGGTCTGGGCCAGCATGAATCTCGAGGTCTTAAAAAAGGCGTAGTGGTTAACATCGAGAGCACGGTCGCATCGATTCAGCGTGCGCTGGAAGAAGCTGAGCTGATGGCCGACTGCAAGATTCGTTCTGTCTACACCGGCATCGCCGGCAGCCATATTCGCAGCTTTAACTCCAGCGGTATGGTCGCGATCAAAGATAAAGAAGTCAGTGAAGCCGACATGGCCCGCGTCATCGAAACGGCTAAGGCGGTCAACATTCCCACTGACCAGCAAATCCTGCATGTGTTGCCCCAGGAATTCATCATCGACGGTCAGGAAGATATTCGCGAACCTATAGGGATGAGCGGTGTTCGCCTGGAGGTTAAGGTTCACATCGTCACGGGCGCTGTGTCGGCCGCCCAGAACATCGTCAAGTGTGTTCGCCGCTGCGGTCTGGAGGTACAGGACCTGATTCTTCAGCCGCTGGCATCGTCGGTGTCGGTGCTATCTCAAGATGAACGCGAGTTGGGCGTTGTGCTGGTCGATATTGGCGGTGGCACAACCGACATTGCCGTCTTCACCGGCGGTGCAATTCGGCACACGGCCGTGCTTCCGATTGCTGGCGACCAGATTACCAATGACATCGCGATGGCGCTGCGTACGCCCACGCAGGACGCTGACGAAATCAAGTTGCGCTTCGGTATCGGTAAGCAGTCGCTGGTTGATCCTGAAGAGCGCATCGAAGTGCCTGGCCTGGGCGACCGCGGTCCACGACAGCTGTCTCGGCAGGCGCTCGCTGCGGTGATTGAACCGCGCGTCGAAGAGCTGTTCGCACTGGTACACCAGGTTATTCGCGAGTCGGGCTACGAGGAGCTGCTGTCTTCTGGCGTGGTGATTACTGGAGGGACCGCACTACTGCCTGGCGTGGTTGAGCTTGCTGAGGACATTTTTCTTAAGCCGGTGCGAATCGGCATGCCCAGCTACGGCGGCGGGCTTGCCGACATGGTGCGCTCGCCCAGGTACGCCACCGCGGTGGGCCTGCTGGAAGAGGCACGACTGCAACGGATGAGGGGTCGAAAAGTTGCCGAACAGTCTGGCAACTTCAAGGAGACCGTGCGCAGGATGAAAGACTGGTTTATGGGCAATTTCTGAGTTTGATTCTGACTTTTGGGCATTTTCTGAGGAGGCCGCGATGGGAACTAGGTTCGAAATGGTCGAAGAGCAAACCGAAGGCGCTGTGATCAAGGTGGTGGGCGTCGGTGGTGCCGGGGGCAACGCCGTCAATCATATGATCGGACGCGGTGTTCAGGGCGTTGACTTCATTGCCGTGAATACCGATGGTCAGGCGTTGAAGCGCTCACAGGCAGGGCAGACAATTCAGCTCGGCGGTAATGGTCTTGGGGCGGGTGCCAGGCCGGAGGCCGGACGCGCTGCAGCCGAAGCCTTGCGTGAAGATATTCGAGTGGCGCTGTCGGGCGCACACATGGTGTTTCTGACCGCAGGCATGGGCAAAGGTACCGGCACAGGTGCGTCGCCCGTGATTGCAGAGATTGCCAAGGAAATGGGCATCCTCACCGTTGGCGTCGTCACCAAGCCCTTCGATTTCGAGGGCGCCAGAAAGATGCAGATCGCCGAGGCCGGCATTGATCAGCTGGTTGAAAATGTCGACTCGCTGATTGTCGTTCTCAACCAGAAACTCTTCGAAGTGATGGATGAGGACGCCAGCCTGGAAGACGCGTTTAAGCGTGCGGACGATGTTTTACACAACGCGGTGGCAGGCATTGCTGAGATCATCAATGTGCCCGGCCTGGTCAACGTCGATTTCGCCGACGTGCGCACGGTCATGGGCGAGCAGGGCAAGGCCATGATGGGTATCGGCCAGGCCGAAGGAATCGACCGTGCCCGTCTGGCTGCTGAACAAGCCGTGGCGTCTCCATTGCTTGACGGGGTCGATCTGCAGGGCGCGCGTGGCGTGATCGTCAATATCACCGCCAACCGCAGCCTGAAACTGCGCGAAACCAATGAAGTCATCAACACCATCAAGGCTTTCTGCGCCGATGACGCCACGATTATTCACGGCACGGTCTTCGATGAGTCTATGGGTGACCATCTACGCGTGACCGTGGTGGCCACGGGTATCGGTAAGCGTGCGGCGCGGCCCGTGCTGGTGCCGCAGCCGCAGCTTCGTACGGGTACCGATAATGCGCCGGTCACCCCAGGGCTCAACTTTGGCAATCTCGATGAGCCCACCGTCTGGCGTAATCCCAGGGCGAGTGCGGCTGCTCAGGTGCAGGCTTTGGAGGAGAGCGGCGTCGAGCGCTTCGACATTCCGGCGTTCTTGCGCAAGCAGGCTGATTAAGCGCTGGGGGGGGTGACCGCTGGGGGCGGACCCGGGTCATCACTGACCGGGTCGCCTGCCCTCGCTAAATCAGGGATGCGGGCGTTATGGCATGTTCTCGCACCGCGTTCAAGGGCTTATCGTGAACAGGGGCGTGCCTGGCCGGCTACAATAGTCGGCTTGTCAACCTTTGGTCCAGGAGATCCCGCCATGACAATCAAGGTCGGTGACGCGGTGCCTGACGGCACCCTGTTCGAGTTTATCGAGGTCGAGGGCAACGGCTGTTCGGTCGGTCCCAATGCATTCCAGGTGAGCAACCTGGTTAAAGGCAAGAAGATTGCCGTCTTTGGCCTGCCGGGCGCATTTACGCCCACCTGCTCGGCCCAGCATGTGCCCGGTTACGTTAAGCACTTTGACGCGCTTAAGGCCAAGGGTATTGACGAGGTATGGTGCGTGTCGGTCAATGACGCCTTCGTGATGGGTGCCTGGGCTCGTGACCAGAAATGCGCCGGCAAAGTCCGCATGATGGCCGATGGCAGCGCCGATTTCACCCGCAAGCTTGGGCTTGAACTCGACCTCACCGCCCGTGGCATGGGCGTTCGCATGCAGCGCTTCTCGATGCTGCTTGATAATGGCATGGTCAAGCAGCTCAACATCGAGGCGCCTGGCAAGTTTGAGGTGTCCAGTGCTGAGGCCATGTTGGCCAAGCTCTGATGCTTAGACAGCGCACGCTCAAGTCTCTGGTCCGCGCCACGGGCGTGGGACTGCACTCGGGCGAGCGCGTAGAGCTGGTCTTACGGCCCGCCCCGGTGGGTACGGGTATCGTGTTCACGCGAACCGACCTCGACCCGCCGGTGTCGATCGCAGCGCAGGCGGGAAACGTTAACGATACGCGTATGGCCTCTACGCTGTGCGCCACGGCGCCCGACGGGCAGATCGTTCGAGTCGCCACCGTCGAACACCTGATGTCGGCGCTAGCCGGACTCGGCATTGATAATGTCTTTGTAGACGTGACAGCCGCCGAGATCCCGATTCTTGATGGGTCTGCGGCCACCTTCGTCTACCTGCTGCGGTCGGCCGGTATTGTTGAGCAGCGTGCGCCCAAGCGCTTTATTCGCGTGCTCGAGACCGTTGAGGTTCGCGAGGGTGATAAGTTCGCGCGCCTCGAGCCGCATTTTGGTTTCCGATTGAGTTTTTCAATCAATTTTGGTCATCCGGCCATAGATGCCACCGGCCAGCAGGTGGTCGTCGATTTTGCAGATGACTCTTTTGTAAAGCGTGTGGCCCGTGCGCGCACGTTTGGCTTTATGCATGACGTCGAGGCGCTGCGCTCTCAGGGACTGGCTAAAGGCGGCAGCCTGGGAAATGCCATCGTGATGGATGAGTATCGCGTCCTCAACGATGATGGCTTGCGAAGCGACGATGAATTCGTCATGCACAAGGTACTTGATGCAATCGGTGACCTGTATCTGGTGGGTCATCCACTGCTCGCCTCTTATTCGGCCCACAAGTCTGGGCACGCGCTGAATAATCGGTTGCTGCGTGCTCTGCTGGAGCGTCGCTCCAGCTGGGAGTGGGCTAGCTTTTCCGAGCTGCGCGGTGGCCCTCGGTTTTATGACGTCTCTGAGTTCAGCCCCGCTTAGACAAACGCGCCGGCGGGCGCATCGCTTCGTTGCTCGGCCACCCGGTGTCTGACAGTTTGCGGCGGCGAGCGCCAAGCGCCGCTCGCTCCCACCCGGCGTCTGACAGTTTGCGGCGGCGAGCGCTAAGCGCCGCTCGCTCATACGGCTGCGGTCCGGCCTGTGGCCGGACTCCCCTGCGCTCGGTGCGTCCGCCGGGGCGCCCCGAACTCGGGCGCTACGCGCCCTCAGACATGCGGGGCGCTACCCCTCCCGGCGGATCGCTCCCTCGCTGGGCTTGCCGAAATCGCTCGCAGCGCTTCCCCCTCGCCGCCGCCTGGCCCTCAACCACCGCCCGGCCCTCGACCACCGCCTGGCCCTCAACCACCGCCCGGCCCTCAACCACCGCCTGGCCCTCAACCACCGCCCGGCCCTCAACCACCGCCCGGCCCTCGACCACCGCCCGGCCCTCTGCCACTCTCCGGTCCTCTGCTTCTGCTTGGGCTGCTGTCACCGCTCAGACCCGGACTATGATTACTTCAGGGCTTCCTGCCCAGTTAGGGTCGAGATCATGATTGCCTTTCGCATCCTGCTGTTTTCCGCCTGCGCCGGCTTGGCGCTATGTGCTCTGGCCTATCTGTTCACCCAAGATCGGCGTTGGCTGCAGCGGGCAGGTTGGCTGGCGGTAGCTGCTGCCGTGCTGGGTTTGGCTTTTTTTGGTGGCTTGTTTCTGGCGCGTCTGGGACTTTGAGTCGACCCGTGTGCTTACCGATTTGCAGCGTTCAGCGATTTTCTGTCTAGCGAGAGCCGCGCTGATGCCGAATCAGTCGTTCGAGGGCCTGTGCCAGGCGCGATTCGCCACTATGTGCTGCGATGGTGCCAAGCGCGCTCAGCGTGTGCTCAGGGATGGGTTTTCGGATACCGGGTCGCGCCGCCGTTCGAGTATGCAGATCAGGGCGTACCCGAACCCGCAGCTCGCGCAGATCGGTACCCTTTTGCCTCATTGCGGAGAGCAGACTAGGCGCCTGTTGGCGCAGTAGCGCGGCCTGCGAAGCACTGCGGGTCGCCACGACCAGCGTATCGTTTTCGACGGCCAGCACTTGGATCGGGAATCGCAAGCCACTGGAATTCAACAGCCCCTGCAGTCGAGCCAGTCCAGCCACGCGCTGGGCGAGCTCTCGAAAATTGGATTCCTGGCCCAACCATTCGATGGCTGACCGAGGCGCACTCGTGGGCTTGGCGGCTGCACCGGCTTTCATGAGTCTAGTCTAGCGGGTTAGCGCTGCGCTAGGGGCCGCCCGGCGCAGCCGTTGGCGCCGCCATGCTAGACTGATCCGTTTGGCAACGCGTTGGCCCGCCCGGGCTTTTGAGAGCGAAGCGGCCGTCCGGTCGTTTTTCTTCGAGCTGTGCGGCGCGCCTCCGCCAGGCAGCATGGTCCGCAGGCGTCGCGAATGATCCAGAACTTTCTTACTCGAATATTTGGCAGCCGAAACGAGCGCTTGCTCAAGCAGTACCGCAAAACGGTTATTGCGATTAACGCGCTCGAGCCCTCGGTTCAGCAGTTGTCTGACGAAGCGCTTGCCGCCCGTACGCACGAATTTCGGCAACGGGTTGAACAGGGCGAGACGCTGCAGGCGCTACTGCCGGAGGCCTTTGCGGTGTGCCGCGAGGCAGCTCGTCGCTCACTGGGTATGCGTCACTTTGACGTCCAGCTCATCGGCGGGATGGTACTGCACGATGGCAAGATCGCCGAGATGCGTACTGGCGAGGGCAAGACCCTGACCGCGACGCTGGCTGTGTACCTTAACGCTTTGGCCGGTCGTGGCGTTCATGTGGTTACGGTGAACGACTACCTCGCCGCCCGCGATGCCGATTGGATGGGTCGGCTATACCGCTTTCTGGGCATGAGCGTAGGGGTCATCCTGTCGCAACAGGCGACGGCCGATAAGCGAGTGGCCTACGCCGCCGACATCACCTACGGCACCAACAACGAGTTTGGTTTCGACTATCTGCGCGACAACATGGAACATGCGGTGTCTGATCGCCGACAGCGCGGTCTTGCTTACGCCATTGTTGACGAGGTCGACTCCATTCTTATCGATGAGGCGCGAACGCCGCTCATCATCTCGGGACAAGCTGAAGATCACACCGAGATGTATGTGCGTGTAAACGCTGTGCCGCCTTTGCTGACTGTCATGGCCTCAGAGCCCAAGGCGAACGAACCTGAACCGCCAGGTGACTACTGGGTTGACCGTAAGGCGCATCAGGTCTACCTGTCAGAGGCGGGGCACGAAAATGCTGAGCGCCTTCTCGAACAGGCGGGGTTGCTCGCCCCAGGGGCCAGCTTGTATGACGCGGCCAACATTGGCCTGATGCACCACCTGATGGCGGCGCTGCGCGCGCACACCCTTTATTTTCGCGATCAGCACTACGTGGTTCAGGGTTCAGAGGTGATCATCGTTGATGAGTTCACCGGCCGCCTGATGCCGGGCCGGCGTTGGTCGGATGGACTGCACCAGGCCGTTGAGGCCAAGGAAGGTGCGCAGATCCAGGCTGAAAACCAGACGCTGGCGTCAATCACTTTTCAGAACTATTTCCGGATGTACGGCAAGCTCGCTGGCATGACTGGTACGGCCGATACCGAGGCCTATGAGTTTCAGGAAATCTACGGACTTGAAACTGTGGTCATTCCGACTCACAGGCCCATGATCCGGCAAGACCGTCAGGATCAGGTCTTTCGTACCGCCCGTGAAAAATACACGGCCATCATTACCGATATTCGCGACTGCCATGAACGCGGCCAGCCGGTGCTGGTGGGAACCACCTCGATTGAGAATTCTGAGCTGCTGTCAGCGATGCTGACCGAGCAGAAGCTGCCTCATCAGGTGCTCAACGCCAAACAGCATGCCCGTGAAGCAGAGATCGTCGTTCAGGCCGGTCGCCCCAAGATGATCACCATTGCCACTAACATGGCGGGTCGTGGTACCGATATCGTGCTGGGCGGCAACATCAGCCGCCAGATTGACGCCATTGAAGTCGACGAGTCGGTACCGCCCGATGAGCGAGTCAGGCGCGTGACTGAACTGCGTGCCCAGTGGCAGGTGCTGCATGACGAGGTGATTTCGGCAGGCGGTCTGCACATCATCGGAACCGAGCGTCATGAGTCGCGACGGATCGACAATCAGCTGAGAGGCCGGTCGGGTCGTCAGGGCGATCCGGGTTCGTCGCGGTTTTATCTGTCAATGGAAGATCCGCTGCTTAAGATCTTTGCCGGTGATCGTCTCAAAGCGATCATGGACAGGCTGAAGCTTCCAGAAGGCGAAGCTATCGAAGCCGGTATGGTGACCCGTTCAATCGAGTCCGCGCAGCGCAAGGTCGAAGCGCGCAACTTCGATATCCGTAAGCAGCTTCTCGAATATGACGACGTGGCTAATGATCAGCGCAAGATGGTCTACGCCGATCGCAACGCACTGCTTGAGTCCAATGAGTTTAGTGAGCGGGTGACTGATCTTCGTTATCGCGTCTTCACCGATCTTGTTCAGCAATATGTCCCGGCTGAGTCAGTCGAAGAGCAGTGGGACTTGGCAGGCCTTGAAAAGCTGCTTCAGACCGAGTGGCAGATCTCGGTTCCGCTGACAGGCCTGGTCCAACAAAGCGAAGAGTTTGATGCCGGCGATGTGCTCAATGCTGTGCTGAAGCAGGCCGACGAGCACTACGCCGCCAAGGTCAACCAGGTCGGCGCTGAATCATTCGCCGGATTCGAGCGTGCGGTTTTGCTGCAGGTACTTGACCAGCACTGGCGCGAGCATCTGTCGACGCTGGATCAGCTACGCCAGGGTATTCATCTTCGCGGTTATGCACAAAAGAACCCCAAGCAAGAATACAAGCGCGAGTCGTTTGAGCTCTTTGCTCTCATGCAGGATCGTGTGCGTCATGACGTCACCCGGGTGCTCATGACGGTACGGGTCGAGTCGGCTGCCCAGGCCGAGACCGCGGGAGAGCAGATCCAGCAGTCCGAGAGTGCGCTTAATGTTCGCTATACCCATGCCGATTTCAATGAAGCCGCTGCCGCTGCGCAATCAGCGCAGGAAGAAGCCGATGCCGAGTCCATCGCGCTGGCGCTGCAGCAGGCCCCCGCCTCCGAGGAGGCAGGTCAGCAGCCCTTCAAGCGCTATGGTCGCAAGATTGGTCGCAATGATGCCTGCCCCTGTGGCTCAGGTAAGAAGTACAAGGCCTGTCACGGTCGTCTCGCCTAAGGAGGCAATATGCCCGTCAACCTAGCTCTGCCGGTGCGAGAGGCGCTGCTCCCCGTGGCTGGCGTCGATATTGGTACGGCGCGTGCCGCCATTCGTAAACCCGATCGACGCGATATTCTGGTGCTCAGGCTTGCACCCTCGGCACAGGTGGCCGGCGTTTTCACGACCAATCGATTCTGTGCAGCGCCCGTAGTGGTCTGTCGCGAGCATCTTCAGTCAAGCGCGGGCTCGATTCGGGCCCTGCTCGTCAATACCGGCTGCGCTAATGCAGGTACGGGTGCGCAGGGTCTGGTCAATGCGCGGGCAAGCTGTGCGTCGGTCGCGACCGAACTGGAGTGTGCACCCGAACAGGTGCTGCCCTTTTCTACAGGTGTCATCCTCGAGCATTTGCCCATGCAGCGCCTGCTCGCGGGCGTGACCGCGGCATGCGGCGATTTGGGGCGGTCCGACTGGCTGGATGCAGCGCAGGCCATCATGACTACCGACACGCAGCCCAAAGCGATTTCTCGGCAGATCCGAGTCGGCGCGGTGTCTGCGACGGTTAGCGGTATCTCCAAGGGCGCCGGCATGATTCGGCCCAATATGGCGACCATGCTCTCGTTTATGGCCACCGATGCATCGATAGCCCCGCCGCTGTTGCAGCGCTGGGTACGCGAGCTTGCCGATGCAAGCTTTAACCGCGTCACAGTCGACGGCGATACCTCGACCAACGATTCATTTGTACTGGCTGCGTCGGGTGTTGGCGGCTTGCGTATCGAGCGCGATACAGACCCAGGGGCTGCTGAGCTACGGGGGGCCTTGTTAGAGGTTGCGCAGTGGTTGGCGCAGGCCGTCGTGCGAGACGGAGAGGGCGCGACCAAGTTCATCAGCCTTCGCATTGAGTCAGCCCGCAATCTGGATGAGGCAAGCGCAGTGGCTTACGCTATCGCGCATTCGCCGTTGGTGAAAACAGCCTTTTTTGCCTCGGACCCCAACCTGGGCCGTATCCTAGCCGCGGTGGGTTACGCGGGAATCTCCGATCTGGATGTGAACCGCGTCGACCTCTGGCTTGATGAGGTTCATGTTGCAACCGGAGGCGGCCGCCACCCCGCTTATCGTGAAGAAGATGGACAGCGCGTGATGCGTCAGTCCGAGATCGCCGTGCGCGTTGCGCTTGGCCGTGGCCAGGCTGCGACCACTGTCTGGACCTGCGACCTATCCCATGACTATGTCTCGATCAATGCCGATTACCGCTCCTAAGCGACGCGCTGCCGCGGCGGCAGCGCCCGATTCCTCGCCCGAGGCGCGTTTTTATGCCAGCGCGCAGGCCCTCATTGAACAGTTACAAGCGCTCATGCCTGGGGCGGCTTCACCCGACTGGTCGGCGTCTACCGCTTACCGCTGGCGGCGGCGCAGTTCGGCTTTCGGCACGCAGGGCGTGCTCATGCCAGTGCGTACGGTTTCGAGCATTCGCCTGGCTGATCTGCGCAACATCGATGACCAGAAACAGGCGATCGAGCGCAACACGCGGCAATTTGTGGCTGGCCTACCCGCCAACAATGTACTGCTGACGGGTTCACGGGGTACGGGTAAGTCGTCGCTCATCAAGGCCTGTCTGAATGCACACGCCGCCCGAGGTCTTCGCCTGATTGAAGTCGACAAGGATGACCTCGTTGACCTACCTGACATCATCGAGCTTGTCGCGCAACGACCCGAGCGCTTCATTGTTTTTTGCGATGACCTCTCCTTTGATGAGGGCGAAGCGGGCTATAAGGCTCTGAAGGTTGCGCTGGACGGATCGGTGGCGGCCCAGTCGGACAACGTTCTGATTTATGCCACCTCTAATCGGCGCCATCTCATGCCCGAGTACATGAGCGAAAACCTGCAGTACAAGCATCAGGAGGACGGCGAAATCCACCCTGGTGAAACTGCTGAAGAAAAGATCTCGCTCTCTGAACGTTTCGGCTTATGGGTGTCGTTCTATCCGTTCCGGCAGGACGAATACCTTCAGGTGGTGGCGCACTGGCTGGTCAGTTTCGGCTGTTCAGCGTCCCAGATCGAAGACGCCCGTACGCCCGCGCTGCAGTTTGCGCTTGAGCGGGGCTCTCGCTCGGGGCGGGTGGCGTGGCAGTTTGCCCGTGACTGGGCCGGCCAGGCGGCTTTATCCGCCAGCCGACGCCGGCGTCGTGCCTGAAGCGCGCTGAACCCTGCCGACTTTTTCTCGGTCACTCTGAGCCGCGCTGTGCCGCACCGTGCCTTACCGCTCAATGGGCTTGTCTTCTGCCTGAGCTTATCGTGAGCAGGCCCATTGTTGAGGTCGCCGTCGGCATTGTTCACGATCGTCAGGGCAGGGTGCTGTTTGCTCAGCGACCAGCGGGCAAGCCGTATGCGGGCTGGTGGGAGTTTCCGGGTGGCAAGCTTGAAGCCACCGAGACGGTTGCGCAGGCGCTCGCCCGAGAGCTGCATGAAGAGCTGGGCATCACGGTGCATGAGTCCTGCCCGTGGGTTGTGCGTGAGTTTGAGTATGAACACGCGCATGTTCGTCTCCACTTCAGACGAGTCTTTCACTGGGGTGGGCAGGCCCAGTCTAAAGAGTCTCAGACCCTGACCTGGCAGCCGCCCAGTCGTATTGCGCTGCAGCCTTTGCTGCCCGCATCGCTTCCAGTCATACGCATGCTGTGCCTGCCACCGCGTCTGGTCGTCTGCGAGTTGCACGAGCTCGACGACCAGGATCGTTTTACGTTAGTGCTGGAAACAGCCGCCCAGGGGAGAGCGGGGCTGGTCGTTCGCACGGGTACGTTGTCGGTCGACGCACACCGATGGCGCCCATGGTCAAGCGCCTGCGCCCAGCGTGAGATTCCGGTCCTGCTCTGGCCGTATCAAGCGCCAGCGGCCGAGTTGTCAGCGCGCGCGCGCGAGCTGGGCAACAGCGGTATCTGTCCTGACGGCTGGGTGCTGCCCATGCCTGCTTTAGGCGCTTTTCGCGCCGACTGGCCTTCACTCTGGCTCGGTGTTGCTGGCACCGAATCCGAGAGTTTTCAGATTCAGCCTGGCCGTGAGCCATCTGCTGACTTTGCAATTGATGCTCTGCTCATGCGCGACAAACGGGGCGAGTCGGCCGGCGGCGTAGTGCCCTTGTATGGCAGCCTTGAGGCCTCTAGGGTCGCCGAGACTGGCCTTGATCCGCGCACGACGCCCTCCGGGTTACCCGATTCGCCCGCCGCTTCGGCGCGCGGCGTGACAGGCGGCGATGCCGACCTGCTGCGCGCCTGGCATCAGGGGCTGCATGGCATCGCGCAGTGGCTGCGCGCATAGCCTGTTGTAGCGCGCACAGCGGGGGTTGCAGGGATAACAGCAGGGAACACCGGCCTTGGCAGGACCCGATTCGGGTCGACGGCGCCTGGCGCGTTTGAGTCCAGTTAGCTGATCGAGCTGACCCGGCTGATTGAGCGGACTCAGCTGATTGAGCGATTGCTGGGCGATTCATCGCCGTCTTCATCGCTTAGTGGTTCGTCTTGGGCTGCGATGCGATACTGCTCGCTTGCCCAGGCGCCCAGGTCAAGCGTCTTGCAGCGCGTAGAGCAAAATGGTCGAGAGGGGTTGCGCGGCGAAAATTCGGCATCGCGGCCACAGGCTGGGCAGGCAACGACAGTCATCTCGCGCGCATCTTGACGGCCGTCCGCTGCATTAGGTTCAGAGATTGCACAGCGACAGCATGAAGGCCACCTCGCCCTCGAAGGGACGCGGTCTCAGGTCGCCGTCCTGGCTCATGAAGCGGACCCAGAACAGGTACTTGTTGGCGCTAATCTCAGGGATGGCACCCAGAGAACGATCAAGGCGAATCTGTACCATCTGGAAGGCCTTGCCGCCCATCTGCTGCTGGTAGCTTCCCTGCTGGGATACCAGCGCCTGCGGCGTTCCGCTGTCGCGCAACAGCGACAGTACGACTGAGAGCGCGAAGTGCATGGGGCGCAGGGGCGCCACCCAGCTGAACAAATCCTGACGGCGTATTTCGAGCCCGCGATGCTGCCAGGCGTGATAAGAGGGTAGGTCGAATTCGCATGCTCCGCCGGCAATACCCGTGCGGCTGCGAATGCTCATCAGCCATTCATTGTCGCGAAGGTGCTGGCCTACACGCCCGCTCATGGCACCCAGCGCGGTGGTTGCGGCATCGACCCGGGCCATGGTGCGCTCGAGGGCCTGTACGGACACCGCCGGGTTGTTGCGAAAGGTGTTCAGCGTGGTGCGCTGACGTTCTAACTCTTGAAGAAGGTCAGAACGCAGATCGCCTCGGGTGGTGACATCCAGAATCTCGAAGATGGTGAGTAAGGCTACATGGTGATCAGCGGGATGCTCGCGAGCCGCAAACAGCTCCAGCCGTTCGAATAAATCTTCAAGGCGCAGCAAGGTACGTATCCGCTCATTGAGCGGATACTCGTAGAGGATGCTCGCATCCGATTCGGCGATGGCTTCGACTCCGCGCGAACTGGCTGCAGGTGCGCTGGTATCCATACTCATCTCGCGATTCTGGCCCAAACCCCGACTGCTGACAAACCCTGAAAAGGTATGGAACCGCTTGACTCGCCGACAAACGCGATTTCAGGCCGTAAGACGACCCTGCCCAGAGGCCGTGCCCGACTTCTGGCGAATCGCGGCCAAGGCGCTGTAAACCGCATGCAGAGCATCAACCTGGTCGGGTAACGCGTCAGGTATGTCGCGGTTATCGATGGTGTCGTCGGCCGCCTGCAGGCGTGCCTCACGGGAGGCTTGGGCGGCCATGATGGCCAGCACTTGTTCGCGACTGAGCGCACTGCGCTTCATCACCCGATCGATCTGGACCTCGGTGGGGCAGTCAACGACCAGTAAGCGATCAAGACGATCAAGCCAGGCCCCAGATTCCACCATCAGCGGGACGACCAGCATGGCGTACAAGCCCTGCGCCTGCTCAAGTTCTGAGGCCGCCTGCGCGCGAATCATGGGATGCAGAATCGCTTCCAGGCGAGCCCGAGCATCAGGGTCGGTAAAAACCAGGGCTCTCATCGCGGCACGATCGAGCTGGCCATCAGGCGCGAGCACGGCATCTCCGAAGGCTTTTGCAATGGCGGGCATGGCCGCACCGCCCGGCCCGGTGAGCGCGTGCGCGATGAGATCTGTATCGACCAGCGCGACGCCACGAGCAGCGAACAGGTTGGCCACGGTGGTCTTGCCACTGCCGATACCACCGGTCAGTCCGATCAAAAGAGGCCCGGCAGACGAGCCTGTGCGCGCGGTACTCATGACAGCCACAGTAGCACGAGCCCCCCTAAAACCAGCCACGGCCCGAAGGCGATGGGCTCATGCCGATGTTGTCGCCTGAGCAGGATACGGCTTACCCCGTATAGGGTGCCGCCTGCAGACGCGACCAGCACAATGCCGGGTAGAGCCATCCAACCCAACCACGCGCCCAGACCGGCCAGGAGTTTGAAATCACCGTAGCCCATGCCCTCGCGCCCGGTGAGCCGCCGGAAGGCGTGGTGAACCGTCCACAGACTGAGATAACCAGCCGCCGCCCCAATCACGGCAGCCTCAAGAGGCACCATCAGCGCCTGGGTATTCACCAGTAAGCCGCTCCAGAGGAGGGGCTGAGTAATGGCATCAGGCAGAAGTCGCGTTTGGTGGTCAATGACCGCCAGTGCAATCAACAGGGACACCATCAAGAGGGCCGCCAGAGTCTGGCCACTGGCGCCAAAACGCCAGAGCAGCGCCATAAAGGCCAGGGCGCTGGTGAGTTCGACCAGGGGATAGGTGATGCCGATGGGCGCCCGACAGGCGCGGCAGCGGCCGCCCTGCACCAGCCAGCTGAGCAAAGGTATGAGTTCGCGCGCGCTGAGAGAGTGCCCACATTGTGGGCAGTATGAACCCGGATGGCTGAGGCTCAGGGCGCTGTCCGGTGGTGGTTTGGGTGTAGCGCATGATTCAGGCGAGGCAGGGGATCCAGTGGGTACCTGCGACGTTGACGATGCCGGCTCGGTCGACCATGTCGGTGCGTTTGGTGATGCTGTCGCGCCCGATGATATCGATGAAGCCGATGATGCCGCCGCACCGGCGTCTTCCTGCCACGTGGCTGCATCGAGCGCCCACTGCGCATACAGCATGCGCGGCAGGCGGTGAATCACGACATTGAGAAAGCTGCCGATGATCAGGCCAAGCACCGCAAGCAGTGCGTAGGCGAGTGCTGGCATGGTGGCAAATGCAGCGGACCAGTCGTAAGGCATCAAGTTCTCAGCTTCAGTGAGTCGTCGGACTTGTGGGTGCGTCTGGTTGACGGTGCAGACGGGCGCTACGCACGAGGCGATCTTCCACGTGCAATATTTCTACGACGACGCCACCCATGCGCAGACTGGTCGCCGCCTGCGGAAGTGCCTGCAAGGCCTCCAGGACCAGACCATTCAAGGTGCGCGGGCCGCTCAGGTCAAAGCCGGTTCCGAGCCGGCGATTGAGTTCACGCAGCGAAACGCCCCCCTCGACGATGGCCTCGCCGTGCTCATCCCACTTCAGTCCGGCGTCCGCGCCGCCTGGCACGGTGGTGGTGAATTCGCCAATGACTTCCTCGATGATGTCCTCCAGGGTCACCAGCCCCAACACCTCGCCGTACTCGTCCACCACCAGGCCGACCCGCTGACGGTTCTCCTGAAAGAACTGCAGCTGCGTGAAGACCGGGGTTCCACTGGGAATGAAATAGGGGTCGGTCAGCAGGGCCCGGACGTCGTCGGCGTCGAAGGCGTCGCGTTGCAGAAGCGACAGCGCCCGGCGCACATGAAGCACGCCGATAACCCGGTTGACCTCGCCCTGAAACACTGGAAGTTTGTTGTGATAGCAGCTGGCCAGCCGTTCGCGTACAGCCTGCTCGCTCGCTGCGATATCCAGACCTTCGATGCGGCTGCGCGGAATCATCACGTCGTCAACGGTGATGCGTTCAAGATCGAAGAGATTGAGCAGAATGGAGCGGTGCTTGGCCGGGATGAAGTGACCAGACTCCAGCACAATGGTGCGCATTTCTTCCAGCGACATCCGCTCGGCCTGCTTGGCAGAGGGGTCGACGCCCAACATACGCAGAACGCGTCCGGTGACCTGATTGACCAGCCACAGCGCCGGCGAAAACAGGCTCATCAGCGGACGCAGAAAAAAGGCCAGGGGGAGCGCCAGTCGCTCGGGGTTGGAAGCGCCGATTACTTTGGGCAGGATCTCGCAAAAGACGATCAGCACAATGGCGACCACCGTCGTGGCGGTTAGGATGACGGTATCGTTATTGCCGAAGTAGCGAATCGCCAGTGCGGTGACCATTCCGGTGAGCAGGGTGTTGACCAGGTTGTTGCCCAGCAGAATCGTGCCCAGCAGTCGGTCGGTCTTGGCCAGCAGTGCAGCGGTCAGTCGGGCCCCGCGACGGCCCTCGCGCACCAGATGTCCGAGCCGATAACGGTTTAGGGACATCAGACTGGTTTCCGAGGCGGAAAACAGCGCTGAGAGGACAACCAACAGCAGCAAGGCTGCGGCTTGCAGCCAGAATGAAACAGACTCCAAGAGCAGGGTCCGGTAGTGGTGACCCGCCTAAGCGTACCGGATTCCGGCCGTCGCCGTGATGATCAGATCGCCAGCCACTGCGGGTGCTTGGTAAACTGCTCTGCACATTGACTGCTTTTTTAAAGACCCAATCCATCATGGCCAATTCCGCATCCAAGCCCTTCCGCCTTCGTTCGCGTGCGTGGTTCGACAATCCCGACAATCCCGGCATGACGGCGCTCTACCTCGAGCGCTACATGAACTTCGGCCTTACGCTGGACGAGTTGCGAAATAGTGGCAAGCCCATCATCGGCATTGCCCAGACCGGCAGCGATCTTTCGCCCTGTAACCGACACCACATGGATCTGGCTACGCGTGTGCGCGACGGTATCCGTGATGCCGGTGGCATACCCATCGAATTTCCAGTGCATCCCATCCAGGAGACGGGTAAACGCCCCACGGCTGCACTCGATCGCAACCTCAGCTATCTGTCGCTGGTGGAAGTGCTGTTCGGCTATCCCATGGATGGCGTGGTGCTGACTACGGGTTGTGACAAGACCACGCCGGCCATGATGATGGGTGCAGCGACCGTCGATATTCCGGCCGTCGTGCTATCGGGCGGTCCTATGCTTAACGGGTATTACGGTGGCGGTCTGGCGGGGTCGGGCACCGTGGTCTGGTATGCGCGGCAGGAGTTGGCTGCCGGACGCATCAATTACGACGAGTTTCTGCAGATGGTGGCTTCGGGTGCCCCCTCGGTGGGGCACTGCAACACCATGGGAACGGCACTGTCCATGAATTCGCTGGCCGAAGCGGTGGGTATGTCGATGCCCGGATGTGCGGCGATTCCCGCGCCCTACCGCGAGCGGGCCCAGATGGCCTACTTCACCGGGCGGCGCATTGTCGAGATGGTGCATGAAGAACTACGCCCCTCGCGCATCATGACGCGTAAGGCCTTTGAGAACGCGATTGTGGCGGCCAGTGCGCTGGGCGCCTCCACCAACTGCCCGCCGCACATGACAGCGGTTGCCCGCCACATGGGTGTGCCGCTTGATATCCAGGACTGGGACCGTGTGGGTTACGACATTCCACTGTTGGTCAACTGTATGCCGGCCGGTGAATATCTGGGCGAAGAATTCCATCGCGCGGGCGGCGTGCCAGCCGTCATGCACGAACTGCTCAAGGCCGGCAAGCTGCATGCGGATGCGCTCACCGTATCCGGCAAGACCATTGGCGAGATCTATGCGGACAAGCCAGCCACCGACCGTCGCGTCATTCGCAGCTTTAGCGAGCCTATGCTGCATCAGGCTGGTTTTGCGGTGTTGTCGGGCAATCTGTTCGACTCGGCGGTCATGAAGACCTCGGTGATTTCACCTGAGTTTCGCAAGCGCTACCTCGAAAACCCAGTCGATCCGGATGCCTTTGAGGGGCGTGCCATCGTTTTTGAGGGGCCTGAGGACTATCACGATCGCATCAATGATCCGTCGCTGGCCATCGACGCCGATTGCATCCTGTTTATCCGTGGCACCGGCCCGGTGGGCTATCCCGGGGCAGCCGAGGTGGTCAACATGCTGCCGCCCGATGCGCTGGTGCGCCAGGGTATTACGCTATTGCCGTGTGTCGGCGATGGTCGACAGTCGGGTACATCGGGCAGCCCGTCTATCCTCAATGCATCGCCCGAAGCGGCGGTGGGCGGCGGCCTTGCCCTGCTGCAGACGGGTGACCGGGTGCGCATCGACCTGCGCAGGCGCACGGCCAACATCCTCATTGACGAGCAGACCTATCATCAGCGTAAAGCCGCGTGGAAGCCCAATTACCCAGCCAGCCAGACGCCCTGGCAGGATCTGCAGCGCAGGCACATCACCCAGCTATCGGACGGCGCCTGCCTCGATTTTGCGGTGAACTATCAGCGAATTGCGGTCACGCGGGGCCTGCCACGCGACAATCACTGAGGTCGCGGCGCGGTGTAGGGTTCTACCGAAACCGCGTCAAGTGCATAGCCACTGATGCCCATACGCGAGTCGCTGCGCGCCACCCGCAGGGTGCCGTTTACCCAGACGGCATCCATGGTTTCAAGATTGCGGCTGCGGTTAGAGCGCACCAAAATGATCTGGTTGGCGGGCGGCGGTGGGCTGTGTATGCACGCCCCGAAGTAAGGCACCAGCAGAAACTCCTTGAGGTTGCCACCCAGCATTCCGTCCAGCGGCACGACATAACCCGGCAGGCGCACTTTGCGTCCATCTAGCTCGGGGCGGGTCGGCGCCTTATCGAGAATATCGCGCAGTTTTTGCATCAGTGCTTCGGCGCGAGGGTCGCCGTCGCTGATGCTGCCCACATCAGTCACGCCCAGATCTTTCAGGGGGTCCCAATCGGGGGGCATCAGATCATCCCAGGGGATTTCCTCGAAGGTGCCGGCAGGCCGGCGCTTGCCGGCGTTATTGGCAGGCTGGGCAACAGCCGGCGGCATCGCACTGAATGCCGTAACAACAGCCAGGGCGAGCGCGCCCCCGAGTACAGAGCGCCGGGTTGCACGGTCAGGTGACAGGGCCGCGGGTTCGGCTGGATTGACGGAATCCATGGGGCTGGTGTGGCAGTGGGCGATGGTCATCGCGGGTTGGCATGACATTGTGCAAGAGCGTGAGGCAGAACTCAGCGCGGCGCAAGCCCATCCATCAGCGACATTCGATACGCCCGCCAGGCGGGCAGAAGGCTGGCCAGTATGCCAGCCAGCAGAACGCCGCCCGCCATGATCCAGCCTTGCGCGTTGGGCCACCAGGCCTGAAGGTAAAGGCCGTAGTTGCTTTGCAGCCAGGCGCCGGTCAGACCGATGACGACTGCGCTGGTGACCAGCCCCAGCGTGATGCCCACTGCGGTGACGAGGGAGCCTTCCAGAAGCAGTAAACCCATGATAGCCCTTGGGCGGGCACCGACCGAGCGCAATATGGCCAGCTCGCGCCGGCGGGCATCCAGGCCAGTGAGCACCACCGCCACCAGAGCGCTGAGGCTTACGATGCCCATGAGGATCGACAGTGCCCGAAGGGCGCGCTCGGCCGTACTCACCAGCTGCCATAGCTCGCTCAGCGTAACGCCTGGAAGGACTGCGCTGAGGGGTTCGCCAGGGTTTTCGTGGATGCGGCGCTGAACCGAAAAAACCGCGGTGCGCTGTTTCAGCCCAACGAGTGCTGCGGTGACGGTTTGCGGCAGCGATGGGCTTGTCTGCGCTGGATCGCCTTGAGCCGGTTTTTGGCGCGCTGAGGGCAGTCGTACGCCGGCCGTCCAATCGCTGTGGATCGCCTGCATGGCGGCCAGGCTGATATGCACCGCCTGATCCACCGGGGTACCGGTGCGAGCCAGGATGCCAACCACGGTAAAGGGCGTATCCGAATGGTCAGCGCCTACGATGCGTCCATCGCCGTGAGCCAAAACGATTCGATGGCCCAGGGTGTACCCCAGTCTGTCGGCGACCTCGGCGCCCAGCACCGTCTCAAACACGCCCTCAAACACGCGCCCTGAACTCAACTTCAGACCTGGTTGTTCGTCAACGCGCAGGCGCACAAAGTAGTCGGTGTTGGTGGCCACCACCGGAAATCCGCGATGCGAATCGCCCAGCGACAAGGGAACGACCCAGTCGACAGCAGGCATCATCTGTATGGCTTCAAGGCTGGTCATTCGAATGGCCGGTGTGGGCTGACCCAGCCGGAATACGGCGTGCAGCAGCAGGGGCAGTGCGCCCCCGCGAGCGCCAACCAGTAAATCAGCGCCCGTCGCTGCTCGCTCGAAATTGGCGCGCAAATCGTGGCGGATGCGCTCGGTGCTCACCAAAAGAAGCGTGCTCAGCGCGATACTCAGCACAACGAGGGTTAGGGTAAAGCGGCGACTCCAGGCGCTTGCCAGGGCCAGCTTGATAAGCGGCGCGAGAGGCGTGTTCATGCTGCTTGCGCCACCGCCAGACGGGGTAGCTGCAGATGGTGCTCGAAGTACCTTGCAAGCGCCCGGTCATGGCTGACCAGAATGAGGCTGCTGCGAGCCTGAGCGCAGCAGGTGTTCAGGGCGGTCATGAAGCGATCGCGCAGGTCTTCGTCCAGCGCCGAGGTTGGCTCATCAGCCAGAATGAGTTCAGGTGAACCGATGAGCGCCCTGGCCGCCGCTACGCGTTGCTGCTGACCGACTGAGAGCTGGCCGGCATTCTGATGCCACAGATTGCGCGGAACATCGAGCATCTCGAGCAGCTGGGCAGCTGCAGCCTGCAGGCTGGCGGCCTGGACTAGGGCCCGAGTGGCTCGAAGAGCCGAGAATCGCGTCGGCAGCAGTACGTTATCGAGGGCGCTCAGCCAGTCGAGTAGATTGAACTGCTGAAAGATGAAACCGATGTGGTCGGCGCGCCACAGGTCGCGCTGAGCTGTGCTGAGCTCAGCCCAATTTTTGCCCAGCAGACTTATTTGTCCAGCCTGAGCCAGACGAACACCCGCCAACAGCGATAGCAGGGTACTTTTGCCACTGCCGCTGGGTCCACAGACCAGCAGGCGATCGCCGGCGTGCAGGGTGATGGGATCAAAGGAGATCTGCGTGACGCCTTGCCCGCTGAATGCAAAGCGCGTGGCCTGGGTCTGCAGTACGGGAACTGCTCCCCCATCCTGGGTGCCAGTGAGCGGGGCGTGCGCGTCAGTCACGGCCGAGATGAGCACTGCATGGTTGGCCTCTCAGGGCCTGGCGTTAAGCCGCACAACCCGGTTAGCCCGGGTGAGCGTCTGCGCGCTTTGACCGCGAAGGTCGATCACCCGCGTCTGAATTCGACGCAAGCGACTAAAAGCGTCAAAAAGCCCAAGCTCAAGCTGTGAGAGAGCAGCAGGCTGCTGGCACTGAAACTCAAAGCGTGCCTGCAGGTCGACATGTGCCTCGGCCGTTGTGGCCGTTGCAGTCTCGGTCATAACAGGGGGCAGTACGATTTTCGGGGCGAGCATCTCGCATTGCCCGGCACGATCAGGCCGAAGCAGGGTGCTCTGGCCCAGGCGTTCGACAGCCTGTGCGATCTGTGTGCGCTCGGCCTGTGTTCGGGGTGCTCTCTCGAAACCGACCAGGGCCTCCATGGGTGCCACCAGTTCGAGCACCAAACTGTGGCCTTCAAGCATGACTTCCAGGCGAGCTTCGCCATGTACATGCGTATGGCCTGGCTTCCCCTGTGCGAGCGCGGTCCAAAGCAGACCCAGCACGATGAGGCTTAGCGCCACCATGTGGCTAGTGCGTTGAGCGAAACGGCGGAGTAGAGTGGCGGGCATCGGATCGTAGCGGGCTTGTGGCAGTCGATTGCGTCAGTGGCGATGATACATTGTCACGCTCCGACAATATCGCTGTAGCCAGGGGTGTTTTTTCGGGCGATTCAGACGGAGAACAGGTATGGCGAATCTGCAGCGTTTCTGGGCGCTTGGTCTGGCCGGTGTATTGACGGTTTTGGCGGCGGGCGCAGCCGGGGTCGGCTGGTTGCACTGGGTCTGGTGGATAGTGTTTGCGCTGCTGGCGGGCCTGGGTTTGCACGATGTGCTTCAGCCGCGGCATGCAATCCTGCGCAACTACCCCATCGTCGGTCATTTCCGTTTTCTGTTCGAGTCGATTCGACCCGAAATTCGGCAGTACTTCATCGAGTCTGATACCGAGCGAGTACCGTTTTCGCGTGAGCAGCGGGCCATCGTCTATCAGAGAGCTAAGGGGGCGCTCGATAAACGCCCCTTTGGCAGTCGTAACGATGTCTATGTCGATGGATTTGAGTGGATCAATCACTCAGTCAGCCCCAGTCAGATCGCCTCGCATGACTTTCGCGTGCAGGTGGGTCCGCAGTGCGCGCAGCCCTACAGCGCGTCGGTGTTCAATATCTCAGCCATGAGCTTCGGATCCCTGTCGGCCAACGCTGTTCTGGCGCTCAATCAGGGCGCTCGTCTGGGTGGCTTTGCGCACGACACCGGAGAGGGTTCAATTTCGCGCTATCACCGCGAGCCTGGCGGTGATCTGATCTGGGAACTGGGCTCAGGGTACTTCGGTGCTCGAAATCCCGATGGCAGTTTTTCAGCGCAACGCTTTGCCGAGAATGCAAACACGCCACAGGTCAAGATGGTCGAACTCAAGCTGTCGCAGGGCGCCAAGCCAGGGCATGGCGGGGTTTTGCCTGCGCCCAAGGTGACGCTTGAGATCGCTGAAGCACGGGGTGTAGAGCCCTGGAAGACAGTCGAGTCGCCTGCTACCCATTCGGCGTTTTCAACACCCGTCGAGATGCTGGCCTTTATTGCTCAAATGCGCGCGCTTTCCGGTGGCAAGCCCGCCGGGTTCAAGCTGGCTATCGGGCATCCCTGGGAGTTTTTTGCCATCGTCAAAGCCATGCTCGAGACGGGAATTACGCCCGATTTCATTGTCGTTGATGGCAAAGAAGGCGGCACCGGTGCTGCGCCGGTCGAATTCATGGACAGAGCAGGGATGCCCATGCACGACGGGTTGCTGTTCGTGCATAACACCCTGGTGGCTGCGGGTTTGCGTGATCGCATTCGATTGGGCGCGGCCGGTAAGATCATCACCGCCTTCGACATTGCGCGTGCCCTGGCCCTGGGGGCCGACTGGTGTAATGCGGCGCGTGGCTTCATGTTCGCGCTGGGCTGTATCCAGTCCATGAGCTGTCATACCGACCGCTGCCCCACGGGCGTTGCCACGCAGGACAGGCTGCGCAGTCGCGCGCTGGTGGTACCTGACAAGGCGCAGCGCGTGTTTCAGTTTCATCGCAACACACTAGAGGCCTTGCGTGAGCTGCTGCAGTCGGCAGGCCTGGCCCATCCTGCGCAGCTGCGACCGCATCACATCATGCATCGCGTCAGCCGTGACGATGTGCGTCCGCTCTCAGAGGTTTATCGATTTCTCGCACCGGGCGCACTGCTGCAGTCGGGGGGTGCACAGGCCTGTGGATCGCCCTGGTCGGCGTGGTGGGAGCGTTCGAGGTCCGATAGTTTCAGACCTGCACGCCTTTAGCGCGATTACTTCAGCGGCAGGGCCACGCCGATAGCAATGAAGATAAGCGCGCAGCTTCGGTTGAACAGGTGGCCGCTATGTTCGAGCCAGGGGCGCAGGCGGTGGGCGAGCGCTGCGATCAGCATCTCGGTGGCGAATTCAATTGCGACAAAGGTGCCGGCCATCATTACAAACTGCGCGGGTAGCGCCGCAGTCGGGTCAATGAACTGTGGCAGGAAGGCCGCGAAAAACAGCAGCGCCTTCGGATTGGTCAGTGCCGTCAGCAGGCCCTGCCGGAAGCGCGACCCAACTGAACTCATGTCGAGCGACTGCGCATCGCTGGGTCTACCAGGGGGCGGCGCATTCCAAAGCTGCAGCCCCAGCCAGACCAGATAGGCTCCACCCAGCCAGCGCAGGGCGGATAGAGCACCCGGATTGGCTTGCAGCAGTGCGCCAATACCGAACAGGGATAATCCAATCAGCACCGCGAACCCCAGCGTGCCGCCTATGACGGTTGCGACTGTGGCCCGGGCGCCATACAGGACGCCGTGAGTGAGCGCCAAAAGCCCATTGGGGCCTGGCGACAGCGACAGCCCCACCGCCGCAATTAGATAGACCAGCCAAGCCTCAAGTGACACGTCAAGACACTACCGAGGCCGTGCGCGCCACCGCCTGAGCAGCCAGGGGGATAGGAGCAGCAGCAAGGCGATGGCCAGAATGGTGGCGGATATGGGACGCGTGATGAAGGTGGCATAACTGCCCATGCTGATGGTGAGCGCCTGCCGCAGGGATTGCTCAGCCATGGGTCCAAGGATGAGGCCGATGATCATGGGCGCGACTGGAAAGTCGAATCGCCGGCAGATAAATCCCAGCAGACCGAAGGCAAACAGCAGCAGCAGGTCGAAGGCCGAGTTACTGGCGCCAAAAACGCCGGCCGCTGAGATCACGATGATGCCAGCATAAAGCCAGGGCGGCGGGATACGCAGCAGTCGAACCCACAGGCCCACCAGCGGCAGATTGAGGACGAGCAGGATCACGTTACCAATGTATAAGCTTGCGATCAGGGTCCAGACCAGGGCCCCCTGCTGCGTAAATAGCGTGGGGCCGGTTTGTATGCCGTAAGACTCGAAGGCGGACAAAATGATGGCGGCGGTGGCCGACGTGGGAATACCCAGCGTTAGCAGGGGCATCAGTACACCTGCCGCTGCTGCGTTATTGGCGGCTTCCGGGCCCGCTACCCCCTCGATGGCACCGTGGCCGAATTCCTCGGGATGTTTAGAGAGTTTTCTTTCGGTGTAGTAGCTCAGCAGCGTTGGTAGTTCGGCGCCACCTGCAGGCATGGCACCGATCGGGAAACCGAGCAGGCTTCCTCTTAGCCAGGGTTTCCATGACCGACGCAGATCGTCGCGGCTGAGCATCAGCCGGTCAGTGACGCGATGGGTCTGCGTATTCTGGGCCTCGCGTCCCTGCCAGGCCAGAAACAAAGCCTCACCGACGGCGAACAGACCCACCGCTGCGATGGTGACCTCAATGCCATCGAGTAGTTCAACCTGTCCGAGCGTGAATCGCGGCTGTCCCGTTTGTAAATCGATGCCGACCAGGCCAAATAAAAGGCCGGCAGCCAGGCTGACCAGTCCGCGCAAGACAGAATTACCCAGTACTGCGGTCACCGCCACCAATGCAAGAACCATCAGGCTGAAGTATTCGGCGGGGCCAAAGGCCAGTGCAGCCTCGACCACCCAGGGCGAGATGAAGGTCAGGGCGAGCGTGCCTATAGTACCGGCCACAAAGCTGCCGATGGCTGCGGTGGCCAGTGCGGCGCCAGCGCGTCCCCGGCGGGCCATTTTGTTGCCTTCGAGCGCGGTAACTACAGTGGCGGATTCGCCCGGCGTATTGAGCAGGATAGACGTGGTTGAGCCGCCATACATGGCGCCGTAATAGATGCCTGCGAAGAGCACAAACATGCCGACTGCAGGCGCCTTGAAGGTGAGCGGCAGCAGCAGCGCAATCGTCAGCGCAGGACCGATTCCCGGCAGCACGCCTACCAGTGTGCCGACCAGGCAGCCTGCAAAGCCGTACAGCAGATTGATAGGCTGAAGCGCCGTGGCGAAGCCCTGCAGCAGGGACTCAAAGGCGCTCATGTGCCGGGCCTGCCAAGTCCGACGACGGCTGGTCCCAGGTCGACTCCGAGCAGCAACGAAAACAGCGACCAGAATACGACCGCGATGGCTGTGCAACCCGCCAGCGAACGTAGGTTGATGGGTTGATCGAAGGCGCGTGCAACTCCAAGAGCACCCAGAGTTGCCGCGACGCAGAATCCAGCTAGCTTGATGAGGAGTGCGAACACCAGGCATCCGCCGATAAACCAGCTGAGTCTGCGGTTAGCGCCCGCCAGGGGTTTGGTCTGAGGGTCGAGTGCGGCATCAGGCGCCTGTTGCCGCCAGGCGCTGAGCGCATAGAGCAGCGCGACCGCGATGAGAAGGGCACTGATGGCGGCTGGAACCGTAGAGGCGCCGACTTCGGCGTACATAGGGGACGCCGGAATAAGCACCACCAGCCAGGCAGCCAGAAGACCAGCCGCCACCAGAAGCACGCCGACAAGCCGGGCGTACATGGCCGCACTTACCCTAGGCTCAGGCCAGACCCAGATCCTTCAGGACTTCGTCAGCCTCGCGAATGCTCTTGGCGATTTCCTGTTCGAACGCGGCGCCGACCAGAAAGACGTCTGTCCATTTGCGTTTTTCGAGCGTCTCCTTCCAGCCCGCCGAAGCGTGAATCTGCGTGAGCAACTCCTGCAGCTTGGCGCGCTGTTCGGCGGAGATTCCCGGGGCACCAAAGACGCCACGCCAGTTAGCCGCCGTGACATTGATGCCTAATTCGAGCAGGGTGGGTACGTTGACGCCCGGAATGCGCTTACTGCCAGAAACAGCCAGGGCCTTCATGCGGCCCGATTCGATGTGCTCCTGAAATTCAGAGTAACCCGAGATGCCGGCGGTGACCTGACCACCCAGAATGGCCGCGTTGGCTGGACCGCCACCGGCGAAGGCAACATAAGCCGCCTCGCGTGCGCTACGACCGAGGGCCTTGATGACCAGGCCCAGCAGCTGATGGTCGGTACCGCCGGCTGAGCCACCCGCCACTGAGACCGCCTTGGGGTTAGCTTTGATGGCGGCCGCGAGGTCGTTCCAGTTCTGGATCTTGCCGCTGGCGGGAACCACGATGACGCCAGCCTCTTCGGTAAGACGGGCCAGGGGCACCACGTCTTTCATGGTGACCGGGCTCTTGTTGGTGATGGCGGCGCCCACCATGACCGAGCCACCGACCATCAGGGCGTTGCCTTGTCCCTTTTTCTGATTGACGAAGCGTGGCAGGCCCACCATGCCACCGGCACCGCCTACGTTTTCAAATTGAAAGCTGCCGACCAGACCGGCAGCTTTAGCAGCCGCCTCGAGCGCACGTGCGGTGCCATCCCAGCCACCGCCTGGTGCTGCGGGGACAAACATATTGATGCTGTCGAACAGGGCCTTGGCCTGAGCAAATGCGGAGGCGGGAAGTGCAGCATAAGCGCCGCCTGCAGCGGCGGCGGCGAGAAATTCACGACGTTGCGTTCTCACGGGGGTCTCCTTGGATGGTCAATGACTGTAAGGCCGACATGCTAGCGCAGGCCAGCGTTTCTATCTTCCAGTTCCCTGCGAAAGGCCGCGCGCAGTTCGCGCAGTCGAACATCGATGCGCGAAGCTTCATAAAAGCTCAGCTGCCTGGAGCGTTGCGCAAGCTGCAGCTGTTCAATCGCGGTAGGCCAGGCGCCTAGCAGCGCATAGTGTTCGCCCATAGATAAGTGGGCCTGTGCGGATTTGCCCAGAGCCGACTGCGCCTGCGCCAGCATTTGCCATAAACGCGCGTCGCTGCGCCGCTCTTCAAGGGTATTGTCGATAAGCGCCTCGGCAGCCTTCCAGTCGCCCAGTAGCAGAAGGCAGCGGGCTAGCGTGTGCGTCAGTGCATGCGTACGCGGCGAGCGACTTGTGGCCTGCTCAAGCACAGTCAGTGCCTCGCGCGGGCGGTTTAGGGTCAGCTCAAGCTCGGCGGCCAGCCGCTCAAGATAGGGGTGCGCAGGCGGTAATAGTCGCCGAGCCTGCTCGATGGCATTTCGTGTAAACGATTCATCCTGCGCCTGCAGACCCACGGCGGCGAGTGCAAACCAGGCCACTGCCGGGTCTAATGCTCGCTCGGAAAGCTGTCTCTCAAGAATTGTGCGGCTTCGTGACAGGCCTTCTGGCGAGCGATCGAGCGTGGCGCGCAGCCGTACCCGCAGCAGCAGGAACTCCAGGCTGTCGGCGCGCTGTCGATAGCGGCTCTCCATCACGCGATTACGGATATCACCCATACGCTCAATCGTGAGCGGATGGGTGCGCATATAAACGGGTGCAGCGCTTTCGTTGAGCCGCGACGCTTGCTGCAGGCGCTCAAAAAAGCTGGCCATGGCCACACCCTCGAAGCCTGCCTGCTGCAACATCTCAAGCCCGAGCCGATCCGCCTCTCGTTCAGCATCACGCGAAAAGCCCAGCATTTGGCCCTGCTGCAGCGTTGACCCCAGTGCGATGACGCCACCGGCTGCTTGCGGATTGGAGCGTGCCGCCAGTGCCGCGAGCACCAGTGAGGTGATCATGAGGGCCATGCTTTGGCGCTGTTCTGCGAGCATGCGGGCGATGTGTCGCTGTGTTACGTGGCCGATCTCGTGGGCCAGCACAGAGGCCAATTCAGACTCGCTCTGAGCGCTTGCGAAAAGTCCCGTGTGCACGCCGATGAATCCGCCCGGAAGAGCAAACGCATTGAGGGTTCGATCATCGATGGCGAACAGCTCGAAGCTATGTCCCGAGGCGGACGGCGTCGCGGCCAGACGCGCAACGAAGGCGTTGAGGAAGTCATTTAACTCGACGTCATCCAGCAGCGCGCCGGCACGCCTCAACTCACGCATGACCGCCTCGCCAATGCGACGTTCAGCGGCCGGCGTGAGCTCATCGCCCGCCGCATCGCCGAGTCTGGGTAGTGTCTGGCCAAAGGCCTGTGGTGCGAACCCTGCCGGCGGCGCGGCTAATACGACGGCGAGCATTGCGGCGAGTACGCGGCGAATGATAGACCGGGTGGTGCGCGGTCTTGACACGTCCGTTGGCATGATCTCAGGCATCTGGGCCGAGGCCAGGAGTATCGGCACAGCAGCTTGCGGTGGCTTGGTCGGTGTGGCGGCAATATTCAACATAGTCGGATTGCTATGATAGCCCCGCTCTTAACACCTGTTTCTGCTCATTCATCTTCAAGCGAGCCCATGCTGTCATGCTGAATCATTTCGACGCCGCCGGCCAGGCGCACATGGTCGACATTGCCGATAAGTCCGCCACCCGGCGGGTGGCCGTGGCCGTTGGTGAGATTCACATGCAGGCGGCGACCTTCGACCGGGTGCGTAGCGGCACGGCCCACAAAGGGGACGTTTTGGGTATCGCCCGAATTGCGGCCATTCAGGCCGCCAAGCGCACCTCTGACCTCATACCCCTGTGTCATCCGATTGCGCTCACCCGGGTGACGGTATCTTTTGAGCTCGACGAGGCACCGCCGCGGGTGCGATGCCAGGCGCAAGTCGAATGCGAGGGTAAGACGGGCGTTGAAATGGAGGCCTTAACCGCCGTGCAGGTGGGGCTTCTTACGATTTACGACATGGTCAAGGCGATGGACCGGGGCATGACCATTACGGGCGTGAAACTGCTGGAGAAGCACGGCGGCAAGTCTGGCAGTTGGGTGGCGCAAGCTTGATGGCGGTATCACCGCTGAGGCCCACAGGTAGCATGGGCTGATACACCTTGCGCGCCTATTGCTGCCCCCAGAACGTCTTAAGCAAGATCGCGCGGCGCATTGACGGCCGGACCGATCGCATCACAGGACCGACAGTACGGTAACCGACCGGCGGAAAGCGCGTTTACCCCGGGGGCGTACCCATGTCTGTTCCTTCGCTATTTAGTACAACAGTCTTCGCACTGCTGGTCACCGTCGTCGCTTTGATCTGCACGGGTCTGACCGCCCAGCAGAGCGTGGTGACGGTGATGCTGCTGATCATGCAGGGCCTTCTTGCACGATGTTTTGCCCGCCGAGTTGTGCGCCACGGTTGGCCACAGCGCACGATCCCAGCGCTGCTGGGTGATCAAAGCGTCATATGCGTCGCCTGTGCCCTGATGGTACTGGCCATTGCGCTGACCAGCCTGCACCTGATGTGGGCATCGCCTGAACTTCCGCCCGCGCGGCGATTTTTACGCGCGGCGCTTCAATGGATGATTCCTGCGGTCATACTGCTTAGTACCCTTGCCCAGCGGCTGGACGAGGCCGATGCAGGAAGTAATGCATCACCACAGACCCAGGGCCAGACCCGAGGCCAGGCTGGCGCCTAGCTGCCCCGCCTGCTCGAGCGAGCCCGGCGCGATCTGTTTGCGGGCTGCGATCGCCTGCGGTGTCTGTGCATGAGTGCAGACCACCAGGGGCTCAGCGATCAGACGCAGGCGCCATCCGGTGCCAATACGCTGCATCTGTCGGACGGCTCCGTGCCCATCAGAACCCGCACACACCATCAGGGCATAGGCGCGGCCCGCCACCGCATCAAGTACGGGGTAATAGCATCGGTCAAAAAAGTCCTTCATCCGTCCCGCCATGCTGCCCAGCATCTCGGGCGTCGCGAACAGATAGGCATCGGCCGCCAGCAAGTCGGCCGGGCCAGCCTCATCGCAGCGAAGCATGCGGACCTGAACGGCGGGGTCTTCCTCGGCGACCGCCTGTGCGGCTTCGCTGGCGGCGAAGGCGAGCTGGCGGGTACCATCCGTAATAGACCACCAGATGAGCAGCAGTTGTCGTGCCCGTTTCGGTGCCATGTTTTTGTCAGGGGGTTGACATGATGCGCGCCAGGCTGGGCGTCGTCTCTGCGATTGTTCTCAGTTCGGTGCTCCTGCTGTCTGGGGCCTCGGCCGATGATACCGTTGCTTTTGAGGGTACGAACCTCGATCCCCCCAGTTCCGCTGCCGAGCGTTCTGGCGCTACGGCACTTGCCCAGGATCGTTATCTGCAGGGCGAGTTGGCGCTGCGTGGTCAGGGGCAGGCGCGCGACCCGGTACGTGCCTGCGCTCTATTCCTGGAGGCTGCAGAGCAGGGGCACGTCAACGCCATGCTGCGCACTGGTCAGTGTCTGGCCGGTGCTTGGGGAGGTCGCCAGGACCGTGCAGAAGCGGTGCGGTGGTATCGACGCGCCGCTGAGCGTGGCTCGGGTAACGCTCAGGCCGCCCTTGGGCTGGCGCTATGGCGTGGCGAGGGTACGGTGCGCGATGATGCAGAGGCGCATCAATGGCTGGGCCGCGCTGCACGTGCCGGTAATACGGGTGCGATGATTGCCATCGGACTGATGACGCGACAGGGAGCAGGCGTGCCGCCCAATGAGGCCATGGGGATGGCCTGGATCCGTCGGGCGGCGCTTGCCGGTGACTCGACTGCTGCGCTCCTGCTCGCGCGCGCTCATGAACGGGGTGAGGGGGTAGCGGCTGACTCTGAAAGTGCGGCGCAATGGTTACAGCGCGCGGCCGAGCTTCGCAACCCAGCCGCGCAGTTGCTGCTGGCTCAGTGGTATCTGGAGGGGCGTGCTGTCGAGCGCTCGCCCATGTTGGGCCATGCCTGGGCGACGGTTGTGCAGACATCGGTCCAACGCCTTGGGGATCCGTCCAGCGTCCTACGCACCCGACAGCAGGCGCTTGCTGTGCAGCGTCAGGCCGAATTGCTGATGCTACCGGCTGAGCTCGCTCATTCGCGCGATTTGGCACGGGACTGGGTACCGGGGCGTATTGCCCTGCTGACCCGCGCTTCACCCTGGCCCATGACCGGCAACGTTTCTCAGCCGGGGCGGGATGGCGCGGCAGCGGCAGGCCCCGGGACGCCCGTTCCACCCACGGGCCCAACGGCTGCCGCTCCGCCGGCCGCCGGCCCGGCGACCGCAGTTCCACCGACCACCGGGACACCGGATGGCCAAGCCCGTGAATCCTCGGGCAGCGGGTTTTTTGTGAGCAAGGATGGCCACCTGGTTACGAATGATCATGTGGTGCGCGATTGCCGGGCCTTGCGTACGGCAACCGGCGAGCCACTGGCGCTTGTTGGACGTGACGCGCGCAGTGATCTGGCGTTGCTGCGCGGACCAGCTCCGTCTGCCGTGGCCGATATTCGATTAACACCGGCACTGTCTCAAGGTGAAACCGTACTCACCTATGGCTATCCACTGCGTGGCGTGCTGTCGGCCTCTGGACAGCTGGGTGCCGGCATGGTGACGGCATTGTCAGGTTTGCGCGAGAACCCGCTTCAGCTGCAGATCGATGTACCGATACAAACGGGTAACAGCGGCGGGCCGCTCATGGACGAGCGCGGTCAGGTGGCAGGCGTGGTGGTCTCCAAACTGAATGCGCTGCGTGTTGCGCGGGTGACCGGCGATATTCCCCAGAACGTCAATTTCGCGATCAGTATTGCGCCGCTACAGGCCCTGCTCGATGCGTTCGGCGTCGACTACCGGCGAGGCCATGCCTCGGCAGCCCTGCTGTCTCGCCAGCAATTGGCCGAGCGTGCTCGCGGTTTTACGACAGCCATTATTTGTACACGTTGATATGACGCGACCTGAATCGATGACGAATCCTTGGCGTGTTGTTGTGCTCACTGGGGCACAAGGCTTTGTGGGTCAGTCGCTGGCGCGCACCCTGATCGCGTGGATGAGAGAGCTCGACAGTACGGAAGGGTCAATCGACCAACTGCGCGACGCCCAGCTCGATGAGCCGCGTCATCCGTCGGTGCCTCGCCACCTGCTTCTGACCGACATCGGACCACGGCCATCCTGGTGCCCCGATGATGATCCACGTATTCAATGGATATCCGGCGATCTGTCTGATCCTTCAGTGGTACGTGCTCTGATTGATCATGATGTCACGGGGGTGTTTCATTTGGCGGGAATCGTCAGCGGTGCGGCTGAGGCCGACTTCGATAAAGGCCTGCGCGTGAATTTCGATGCGACGCGCGAGTTGGCGATGGCGATCGCTGAGCCTCATCGTGGGCAGGCCAGCGGGCGAAAAACCGAATCGCCCGTGAGCCCCGCATTGCCGCTTGCGCGCAGTCCGGTCCGGTTTATTCATGCGAGTTCCATCGCCGTCTACGGTGTGCCCCTACCGCTGCACATTGACGATCACACGCAGCCCTGGCCCAGTCTGTCGTACGGCGCCCAGAAATTGGCTTGCGAACTGCTGCTGGCTGACATGTCGCGTCGCGGCATGCTGGACAGTCTGAGCCTACGACTGTCGGGCGTGGTGGTGAGACCTGCCTTGCCTAACGGGGCGCTGTCTGCCTTCAATAGCGACCTCATTCGCGAGACCCTGGCTGGTCGGCCTATTGTCTCGCCCGTGAGCGCGCTGGCCACCCTGTGGTTACAGTCCATTGAGATCACGGTGCGCAACCTCATTCATGCCATGGGGCTGCGTGGCGCAGCACCTGACGGTCAGCGCACGGTTTTATTACCCGCGGTGGCTGCCAGCGTGCAGGACATCATTGAGGCCGTGTCCCTGCAGGCGGGGCGTGATGTGTCGGAGTTGGTGGAATTTAGGCCCAACCCGGCCATCGAGCCCTTGTTTGGACGCTGGCCCCGCAGCCGAGCGTATGCCAGAGCGCAGGCACTGGGGTTTGGCGACGATGCGTCGTTGGCAGACATCATCGCTGCTGCGGCTGGACGATTACCGACAGCCTAGATGGCTTACCCAAACAACAGCTTGGGCAGCCACGTGGAGAGCACCGGAAAGGCAATGAGAATGCCCAGACGGATGATGTCAGCAACCACAAACGGCGTGACGCCGCGAAAAATCGTACTGGTACTCACCTGAGGTAGCAGGGTTTTCAGGACGAAAATGTTCATGCCGACAGGCGGGCTGATTAAACCGATCTCAACCACCACCACGACCAGAATGCCGAACCACAAGGGATCGAAGCCCAGATGCACCACCAGCGGAAAGAGCACGGGCACAGTCAGCAGAATCATCGACAACTCTTCCATCGCCGTGCCCAGCAGCACGTAGATGGCACAGATGGCTACGATCACGGCCATGGGGTGAACGTCGAACTGCGAGACGAACTGTTTGAGGTCGTCCGGCATTGAAGTGAAGTTAACAAAATTGGCGAAGATCAGCGCCCCGATCAGAATGCCAAACAGCATGGCTGTAGTGCGAGCGCTTTCGGTGAGAATCTCGAACAAAATCCGCCAGCTCAGAGCGCGTCGCGCTGCCGCAAACACAAAAGCGCCAAAAGCGCCGATGGCTGCGCCTTCGGTTGCGGTGAACACGCCGCCGTAAATACCGCCCATCACGACCACGAACAGCACCACCACACCCCAGACCCCGCGCAGCGCCTGCAAGCGCTGCGGCCAGGGTGTTCGTTCACCGGGGGGGCCGCTGGCAGGGTCACGCCAGGTTTGCCAGGCTACGGCCAGCATCAGCAGTACAGTTGCCAGCACGCCTGGAATGAGGCCGGCTGCGAACATGGCGCCAATATTCACCTCGGTCATGAGCGCGTAGATCACCATGATGACCGACGGTGGAATGAGGATGCCCAAGGTGCCGCCGGCTGCGATCGCGCCCGTGGCTAATCGATCGCTGTAGCCGAACTGTCGCATGGAGGGGTAGGCCACCCGGGACATTGTGGCGGCCGTGGCGATTGATGATCCGCAAATTGAGCCGAAGCCCGCACAGGCCACGATAGTGGACATGGCAAGTCCGCCGCGCCAATGTCCGATGAAGGCGTAGGCGGCTCTGAACAACTCTTGTGACAGGCCGGCTCGGCTGACGAAGTTGCCCATCAGAATAAACAGGGGCACCACCGACAACGTGTACGAAAAACCGGTTTCGTACATGAGCGTGCCGGCCGATGCCAGTGCTGGATTCCAGCCCCGCAAAATCGCCAGCCCGAAAAACCCCACCACGCCCATCGCGAAGGCGAGTGGCAGGCCGGCAAGCGCCAGTACCATCATTAACACGAGTCCGGTCAGGGCCTCAATCACGACGCGCTCCGGCCGTCTTTGGACTCCGCATTACAGGACGCTCCGGTTGTCGTCGGCGTTGTATTCGCTCTGAGGTGGGCGACGAAGACTGCGCCATGCCATGGCCAGATGAACGCCCGCGGTGACCAGTGTGAGCAGCGCCATCAGGTACACCACGGGCGCGATCGGTAACTTGAGTGACTGAGTGACATCACCGGCCGAAGCAAAGCGGTTGGCTTTCAGGTAGAGCAACCAGGCCATGCCGACCAGCGCGGCGGCGCAGCCTACCTGCGCGACAAGCGTCATGATTCTGCGAACGCCCGAGGAGGTGAGTCTAAGCACACTGTCGATGGTGACGTGTTCGCCGGCTCGCGAAACCAGCGGCAGTCCTGCAAAAATCAGTATGGCCATCAGGGTTTCGCTGATTTCGAAACTGCCCTTGATGGGCGCATTAAACAGGTATCGCATGATGACGTCGACAAAGGTCAGCAACATCATGGCAAACAATAGCGATGCTGCCAGTAAGGCCAGCGCGCGTTCCAGGACTGACGGTGGGCTTTTCATTCAGATACTCTAACAAGCTTCCGGAAAAAACCGCAGCCAGTCTTTTGAGGAATACCGAATGAGCGAGTCCACCCCCCCTAAACGTCTGCGCTCGCGCATTACCGTGGAAGGCGCCGATCGGGTCGCGCATCGAACCTTTCTGCGCGCGATGGGTCTCGACGATGAAGCAATCGCCAAGCCTTTTGTGGGCGTCATGAGCACCTACGGAGAAAATACGCCGTGCTCGATGTCGCTCAAGCCTCAGGTGGAGGCCGCCAAGACGGGTGTATCTATTGGTGGCGGTACACCCTTTGAATTCACCTCGATTTCGGTGTCGGACGGCGTTTCGATGGCCCATCGTGGAATGCGTATGAGCCTGCTGTCGCGTGAACTGATCGCCGATTCGATCGAGCTGGTTATGCGTGGTCATGCCTATGACGCCCTGATTGGTTTTGCCGGCTGCGATAAGACACTGCCCGCCATCATGATGGCCATGGTCAGGCTCAATGCGCCGTCCGTTTTCGTCTACGGCGGGGCGATGTTGCCCGGACGCCATCAGGGCAAAACAGTCAGCACTATTGATGCATATGAGCGGGTAGGTGCCCTCCATGCGGGCACCGTTAAACCCGAGGAACTCGATGCGCTCGAGCGCGATTGCTCGCCAACCCTGGGTTCGTGTCCGGGGCAGTTCACAGCCAACACCATGGCTATGGTCTCAGAGGTTTTGGGTCTCGCGCCGCCGGGCTCTGCCATGTTGCCAGCGGTGTACTCCGATCGGCTCGCACTGGCGCGGCAGGCTGGGCAGGCGGTCATGCGCCTGCTGCGAGAGGGCGGGCCGCTGCCGCGCGAGCTCGTGACCCGAAAAAGTCTTGAGAACGCGGCTGCTGCGGTAGCGGCAACCGGCGGCTCGACCAACGCAGGGCTGCACCTGCCCGCCATCGCGCACGAGGCTGGCATCCGCTTCACCCTCGATGATGTGGCCGATGTGTTTCAACGCACGCCGCTGATTGCCGATCTGCAGCCTGGGGGCCGATTTCTGGCGCGCGATCTGCACGAAGTGGGTGGTGTCAGTGTGGTTCTGAGGGCGCTGCTCGAAGGCGGCTATCTGCATGGCGACTGTCTGACGCTGTCGGGGCAGACCCTGTCTCAGGCGCTGGTAGGAGCGCCGGCGCCCGATGGAACGGTGGTACGCGGCCTCACTCAGCCTATCCATCCCAGCGGAGGGGTCGTTGTTCTCAAAGGCAATCTCTGTCCGGACGGTGCGCTCATTAAGATTGCAGGCTTGAAGCGACTGGTCTTTGAGGGGCGTGCGCGAGTGTTTGAGTGCGAGGAAGACTGCACCGAAGCGGTCCGACGAAGGCAGTATCAGTCGGGCGATGTGCTGGTGATTCGCAACGAAGGCCCGCGCGGCGGACCTGGCATGCGGGAAATGCTGGGTACCACGGCGTTGATCTACGGTCAGGGCATGGGCGAGCAGGTAGCGCTATTGACCGACGGGCGTTTTTCCGGAGCCACGCGCGGCATGTGTATCGGATACGCCTGCCCCGAGGCCGCTCAGGGCGGGCCGATTGCCCTCTTGCGCGACGGCGATCCCATTCGCATCGACTGCGAGGCGCGTCGCATTGACGTGCTGGTCGATGAAGCCGAGTTGCAGCGCCGCCGTGCCTCCTGGCAGCCGCGTCAAAGCGAACGTCTGGCCGGCGCTCTTGAAAAATATGCCCGCCTGGTGGGCCCCGCCCATCTGGGTGCCGTCACTCACTCCGGTCAGGTCGACTGGCCCCACGAGTAGTCGTCATGATGAATATCGCCTTTCTGGGCCTCGGCCTGATCGCATCGCCCATGGTGCACCGCCTGCTGGCCGCGGGGCACTCGCTTACGGTCTGGAACCGTACAGCTTCGAAGGCCCAGAGCCTTGTTGCGGCCGGCGCCCGTCAGGCCAGCACACCCGCCGAGGCGGTCGACGGCGCCGATCTGGCCATTGTGTGTCTGCTCGATGCCGCAGCGGTTGAGGCAGTGGTTCTCGGTGCCCAGGGTCTCGCCCAGGCGGCGCGAGCGCCGGCTATCGTGGTTGACCATGGCAGCATTGCACCGGTGGCGACCCGGTCCATCGCGCTGCGCCTGCAGGCTGCCTGTGGCACTCGTTGGGTGGACGCACCGGTTTCAGGCGGTGTGGCCGGAGCTCAGGCTGGAACCCTCACGGTGATGTGCGGCGGCCAGGTCGACGACATTGAAGCGGTGCGGCCAGTGCTGTCAGCCTATGCAGCGCGCATCACGCGCATGGGTCCGGTCGGTGCGGGTCAGGCGACCAAGCTGTGCAATCAGGTGATTGTCGCGGCCAACATCGTGGCGATTAATGAGGCCGTTCGACTCGCGCAGGCCAGCGGCGTAGACGCAGCAGGTCTCGCGCAGGCGCTTTCTGGCGGCTGGGCCGATTCCAAACCGCTACAGGTATTCGCGCCCCGCATGCTCGCCGAGTCAGTCGAACCCATAGGCGCGGCCAACACGATGCTTAAAGATGTGGATACGGCGCTGTCGCTGGCTCACGAGGAGGGCGTGCCGCTGCCGCTGGCCAGTGCCGCAGCCGAAGTGTTTCGGCAGATGCAGTCATGCGGGCTGGGCGAAGCCGACCCCTCCCGCATGGTGCAGCTATACCGGCGTTAGTTAACGGCCCGCCGCGACTTTCTTCAACTCTTCACGATACTCGGCCAGAATGGCGGCACCATTGAGGCCTTTGTCGGTGGCAGCCTTGACCCAGTCCTGCTCAAAGCGGGCGGTTTTGTCGGCCACACCCTTGACCAGTGCAGGATCAGCCGGAATGATCTGTCCACCCGCGGCCTTAAAGGCATCAAAGCCACCCGCTGCGTTTTTGTCCCAGGCTTTGCCAGTGGCCCTTGCGAAGGCCTCGCCCGAGATCTTGCTGATGGCGTCCTGATCTGCTTTGCTGATTTTTTTCCAGGCCGCTTCGTTCATGATGACGGCGTGGCTGTCGGAGTAAAGACCGCCCGGAAACGCGGTGGCGAATTTCACCAGTTTGTCGAGCTTGAACGACACAATGCTTTCGCCCGGGAACATCACACCATCCACAACGCCTGTGGACAGCATTTCGTAAGACTCGGGGGCTGGTTTGAACACGGCGTTAACGCCCAGCGCGTTGGCCACATCAGCCGCAATACCGCCACCGACGCGAATTTTCAGACCAGCGAAGTCTTCAACCGTGCGGATCGGCCGTTTGGCGTTCCAGAAAACACCGGGGCCGTGCGTGTATATCGTGATCAGCTTTACGCCCTTGTGCTCATTGAGTTTGGCGAAGTGTTTGTCATACATGCGCCACAAGGCTACCGAGGCCACTTCGGCGTTATCGCCCGCAAAGGGCAGCACGCCGATGCGTGTCATGGGAAAGCGTGCGGGCGTGTAGCTGTGCGAGATGAAGGCGACATCGGCCAGGCCGTCGTGCACCGCGTCAAAATGGTTGATGGCATTGGCAGCCGGTTTGGGCAGCAGCTTGATCTTCACGCGGCCCTGAGTGACTTTGTCGACCTCTTCCATCCAGGGAATCATGGCGTCGCGCACCAGCATGTGCGATGGGGGCACCCAGGCAGAAAAGCTCAGGTTCACGGTCTGGGCGGTTGCAGTGCCGATCAGCCCGGTACATAGGGCGACGGCGGCGGACAGCAGGCGAAACTTCATGGGATCTCCTCCGGGTGAATGATTAAAAACCTAAGCTGAACGAGCTTAGCGCCGTTCTTGAAAGAAAGCGTAGCACGTGCCTGACGACTTTGCCGGCTTCGGGGACGACCCAGACCGCTCAGGTGAAGAAGAGCGAGGCCAAACCCAGAAAGATGAGAAAACCCATGCAGTCGGTGCTGAAGGTCAGCAGCACCGAAGAGCCGATGGCCGGATCGCGCCCATAGCGTTCAAGCAGTAGTGGCACCGCCATGGCGATGACTGCGCCCACCAGCAGATTGAGCACCATGGCCATGGTCATTACCAGTCCCAGCATTGAGCCCTGCGCTGAATCGCTATAGAGCCACCACACCAAAAGTCCGGTACATCCGCCCCAGACCAGTCCGTTGAGGCCGGCGATACCAAGCTCTTTGAGCAGCAGACGCCGCGCATTGGCCATGTTGACCTGACCGAGCGCCAGCGACCGGATGATCAGCGTCATGGTTTGGTTGCCGGAATTGCCGGCGATACCGGCCACGATGGGCATGAGCGCTGCCAGGGCGACCACTTTGGCAATGGTGCCGTCAAAGGCATCGATGACGCGCGAGGCGAAAAATGCCGTGCACAGATTGACTGCAAGCCAGGGCCAGCGGTTGCGCGCCGACTGCCAGACGCTTGAGAACAGGTCTTCTTCTTCGCGCAGGCCAGCCATGGCCAGTGCCTCTGACTCGCCCTGCTCGCGAATTACGTCCACCGCTTCGGCGACCGTGACGCGACCGATGAGATGCTTGTGCGGATCAACCACCGGCGCACTCACCAGGTCATAGCGCTCAAAGGCCTGGGCTGCCTCGCTGGCTGGCTCGTATGGCGCCAGTGCCAAGACATCGCGACGCATGACATCCACCACCAGAACCTCGGGCTGGTTGATGACGAGCTGGTCCAGCGGAAGGCTACCCAGAAACTGGTCCTGCTCATCGACCACAAAAATCTGATCGGTATGATCGGGCAGGCCGTCGAGTGTGCGCAGGTAGCGCAGCACCGCATCAAGCGAGAAGTCAGCCCGAACCTTGATGGTGTCGAAATCCATCAGGGCGCCCACCGAGCCTTCCGGATAGGACAGCGAGGCGCGGAGCTGGTCGCGCTCTTCCTGCGACAGGCCGCGCCGCACCGTCTCGACGACTTCTGAGGGTAGGTCAGGCGCTAGTTCAGCGATCTCGTCGGCGTCCAGTGTTTCAACCGCCTCGACGAGCTCACTGGCATCCATGGTGCGAATGAGCGACTCGCGCACCGACTCGGACAGCTCCAGCAGCACCTCACCGTCTCGGTCGGCACCGACCAGACCCCAGACGGTGCTTCGCTCCTCAAGCGGCAGGGCTTCCAGGATGTAGGCCACGTCGGCTGGGTGTATGCGCTCGAGCCGCTCGCGCAGTTCATTGAGGTGCTGACGTTCAACCAGGTTTTCAACCAGGCGCTGTCGCTCCTCGTCTTCGCCGTGCACCTGACGCTGCGCGATGTCCAGCACCAGTGCATGCCGGCGCAGAAGCTCCTGAACGTCGGCAAGCGCGCGCGACGCCTCTTCCGGGTCACGGGGCTGCTGCGCTTCGCGTTCGATGCCCTCGCCGGTCTCGGCGTGGGCTTCAAGCTTGGCGTGCGGTGCGTCGGCCATGATGAGCGCTGAGGTGCAAAGTGTTGTGCGGACGGGGTTGAGCGTTTCGCTAGGCGGAGGCGTCGATTTCGGCGCGAACCGCAGCGTACACCGATGCGGTCTGCGGGCGAACTCCCCGCCAGATCAGAAATGATTCGGCTGCCTGCTCAACCAGCATACCAAGCCCGTCGCTGACGACCCGACTGCCCGCCTGGGCAGCCAGACGCATAAACGGCGTCGGGCGGGCGGCGTAGACCATGTCGTAGGCCAGCCTTGCCTCGGCCAGCACGTGGGCCGGAATCAGCATTTGTTGCTCAGACAAACCACCGGCTGTGGCATTGATGACCAGCTCATAGTGCTCGGGTAGATGGTCAAGGGCTCCGGCCGACAGGCGTCCGGGTGCCAGGCGTTCGAACTGCCGCACCATCTCGGCAGCGCGCGCCAGGGTGCGATTGGCGATATGGATGTGACGTACCCCCGCGTCTATCAGTGGCAGCAGGACGCCGCGTGAGGCCCCACCCGCGCCCAGCAGCAGCAGCCGCGCACCCGCCAATTCAATGCCCAGACGCTGGCCGATGTCGTTGACTAGCCCAATGCCGTCGGTGTTATCAGCGAAAACGTCTGCACCATCAAAACGTAGGGTGTTAGCGGCGCCTGCCGCTTTCGCACGCTCGGTGCACTCGCTAGACAGGCCCTGAGCCTGCAGTTTGAACGGCAGGGTGACGTTCAAGCCTCGCCCGCCCTCGACGCGAAATCGCTCGACGCTGTCGGCGAAGCCATCCACCGGGGCAAGCAGTCGTTCGTAGCTGAGATTTTGCGAGGTCTGCGCCGCAAACAGACCATGAATACGGGGCGATCGACTGTGCGCGACTGGATTGCCAATGACAGCGTACCGGTCTATAGATGGCGATGAATCGTTCATGGTGAGGGTCTCGTCATCAATACGCCAGGCTGGCAGAGCACATGGCCTGATTCAACTCAGGGTTGCTGGCGAACACCGGCGCGCGAAACCGCATCCGGGGAGGAGGTCTGAAGCGTCCCGCCTGTGAAGTTCCAGGTTCGGACGATTTGCAGAATATCGCCCTCGCGGGCCATCTGCGGCGTGAAGGCAGCGTAGGGCGCGCCGGCTTCAACAATGCGGCGAACAGCCTGATTCAAAACTTCGTGGCGCGAGTGCTGATTGAAAATGATGTCGATCACCCGACCGCGACGGTCAATCTCAACTGTCACGATCAGGGAGTCATACAGGCGCCCTCGCGCCTCTGGTGGATACAGTTCGGTACCCTTTCGTTCGACCGTGCTGATCCAATGGTCAACATAGCGCGCATAACTGACTCCGACGGCGTTCACGCCAAAGGTCAGCCGTTTGGGGCGCTGGCTGTAGTCGGACAGACTCTTGTCGATTTGCGCCTGTAGCTGTGAGATACGTCGCTCAAGATCGTCGCTATCAAGCCCGGGGCTCGGCGAGCGTGCGGCGCTGCGCAGCGCCTCGCTTACAGCAGTGGGTTGTTTGTCGTGCGCCAGTGCCAGCAGACGTTGCTGCTGCAGTTCGAGCTCGGCCACGCGCCGGCGCCTGTCCTGAACGTCGCCCTGGGTTTGTGGTTCAGCCTGCACGGGCATAGGCGAGCGCGCCCGCGTGCCCTCGTGCTCACCGCCCGCCTCCAGATTGACCTGAGCCGCGACCTCAGGCCGCAGTGGTCTGCTCTGCGTCTGCGCGTTGACCATCACCAGCTCAAGCGGTGCGTCCTGAATGGCGCGGGGTTCAGTGGCGCTACTTTGAAAGCGCAGCGCGAAGAGCCCGCCATGGATTGCGAGAGAAATCGCAATTCCGACTTGCAGGGTGGGCCGAGGCAGCTTCAAGAGCGCCAGCCTCAGTCAGAGGGCGAGGCGACCCGCGCTGGGGCTGAACCAGCGGGCATAATGGTCGTATCGTTCTGCGCTGGGTTTGCGCCAGCAGGCACCATGGCCGCATCAGTCTGCGCGGAGTTTGCACCAACGGAAACGATGGTCGCGTCGGTCTGCGCCGCTGCGGCCGAGGTTTCGTCGTCTTCGATATCTGCCAGAGCGTCGATCTCGTCAGACACGCTAGACGATTCGGCCAGTGCTACAAAGCGCGCATCTAAAGACAAACTGATCAGATCGATACCGGCGAGCTCGACCTCAATGCGTCGTCCCCCGGCCAGTGCTGGCATCGCCGCCAGACGAAAGTACAGCGGCGCATCAGCCAGGCGCACCAGATCTTCACGAACGACCACTGCCTGGGCGCGGGACAGGCCCTGCTGCTGAACCCAGCGCAGGCACCAGAATCGTTCCATACGGTTCTGGAAGTCGGCATACGCGCTGTGTTTGGCTTCAAAGCCGCTGATGACGGAAAAGAGCGCGGCATCGCGCGGACCGAACGGCGCCCGTTCGCCGGTCAGCAGCGCTACCAGCTGACGCTGATTAACCAGATCGACATAACGGCGTAGCGGCGATGTCGACCAGATGTACTGCGGCACTCCCAGCCCCTCATGCGCCAGAGGATGTGAACTCATGCGCACCCGGCCAGCCTGTTGCGAACGATAGATACCGGGAATCTCGTGATCAGCCAGCAATCCGCCCCAGCGGCTGTTGGCGAGGATCATCATCTCGGCGACGATGCGATCAAGTGGTGCGTCCCGGCGGCGCTGAACAATACGTACATGTTCGACGCCCCCCTGTGACTCGATGTGGAAGCTGAAGTCGGTACGAAAACGGGGTTCAGGCTTGCCGCGCACGCGCTCACGCTCAGCCGAGAGCGCGAGCGTAAACCTCCAGAGAACCGACAGCTCTGAACCAAACGGCCATTGTGAGAAGCGCTCAGGTGAATCGAGATCTGCCTCGGTGATGTGTTCGCAGTGTTCATGGCGCAGATTCGCGGCAATTCGAACCCGTTCGACGGCGCTGTGTGTTGCCACAATGCGACTGGCGGTCTCATCAATATCGACGTAGAGAGAGACTGCAGCCACCGTTCGCGGTGCATCCAGCGACCAAAGACCGACTGCCGAGTGCGGCAGCATGGTGATCTTTTCGCCCGGCATGTAGACCGAAGACATGCGATCGCGTGCAACCAGATCGAGGTTAGTCTCATGACCAATGCCCAAGGCTGGTGCAGCGATATGTACGCCGACACGCCAGCCACCCTGGGCAATCCTGCTGACCGAGAGCGCATCATCGATTTCGGTGGTGCTGGCATCGTCGATTGAGAATGCAGCGGCCTCCGACAGCGGCCAGTCATCAATGCGTGCGTGGGCTAGTGACGAATCCTGTAGCCGGCTGGAAAATCCTGTGCCCTGAGGAAAGTGTTCGGCGGCAAAGCGCGCAAGATGCAGTGCTTTGGGATTTGGAAAGGCGCCGCGATCGATCAGCAGTTCTTCGGCGGGAATGCCCGCAGCCTGCGCTGCCCGGTCAAGCGCGCGGAACTCGATACTGGTCTTGTCCGGCTTATAGAGCAGCGCCCCAGCCTGCTCGGCGATCACGTCGGGCAGCTGGCCGGCCAGCAACTCGTCAGTCAGGGTCTGTACCCGCAGCTCCTGCTGCCGTTTGCGCTCGACAGCGGCCAGCGCCGCCTGTACGGTCTGCGCAGGTGCCGGTCGAAACCGCCCACGTCCCTTGCGCTGGAAGTGAATAGGCGACGCCTGCAGGCGTAGCAGCAGCGCAGTGGTCTGCTCAGTCGACGGGTTGCCGCCAAAATACTCAGCGGCAAAATCGATGAACGAAAATTCATCCTGGGGTGCGCACTCCCAGGCTAGGTCCACGTCGATGTCTTCGGCGATGCGCTGAGCCTGCGAGATAAGATTTTCAGGCTGCGGTGCGTCAAAGCGCAGCAGCACATGCGCCGCCTTGATCTTGACGCGTTTGCCGCTGGGCATTTCGACCTGCAGAGTCGCGCCCGCGTCGCTCATGACCGAGGCGGCTTTGAAGTCGCCGTTTTCCTCAAAAAGAAGATGTTTCAATGCAAGGCCCTACATCATGATGCCGCCGGAAACCTCGATGACGGCGCCGTTGATATAGCTGGCGTCATCCGAGGCAAGAAAAGCATAGACCCGGGCGATCTCTTCGGGCTTGCCCAGCCGCCCCAGCGGAACCTTCTCGAGCATCTTGGCCATCACCGCCTCTGGAATCGTGTCCAGAATAGGTGTGGCAATGAAGCCCGGACACACGGCCACTGAGCGTACACCCTTGGGTCCCAGTTCGCGTGCCCAGGTCTTGGTAAAGCCGATGACGCCCGATTTGGTGGCTGCGTAATTGGTCTGTCCGAAATTGCCGTATATACCGACTACAGAAGAGGCGTTGAGGATGACCCCGCGACCCCGTTCAATCATGTGCGGCGCGACGGCCTGGGTGCAGTTGAACACGCCTTTCAGATTGACGCCGATCACGCTATCGAACTGCGCTTCGGTCATCTTCACCAGCCGGGCATCTTTCGTGATGCCGGCGTTATTGACCAGGCAGTCGATACGTTGCCAGCGCTCGAGCACGCGGGCGATCATGGCATCGACGCTGGCACGGTCGGTGACGTCAACCCTTAAACCCATCACCTCACCGCCTTTAGCCCCCACCTGCTGACAGGCGGCGTCGATACGGGCTGGGTCCAGATCAGCGACGACCACGCGGGCGCCTTCGGCGACAAAAACGCCAGCCGTGGCCAGGCCTATGCCACTGGCCGCACCGGTGATGATGGCTACCTGATCTTTCAGACGCATAGTGTGCTTTCCTTTAGTCAGAGCGATTCAAAGACATCGACGCGGCGATGCCGAACCCGGCTGCATCCAGCACCGCTTCGATATAGCAGTCAAAGTCGGTCATGGCATGGTCGCTGGTGGCCAGCACCAGCATGCGCGACCCCTGCCAGGCTGCGACCATGTCACGCCAGCTGATCAGCTCGTCGCCGCGGGCGGCAACTAACAGGCAACGCTCGGGTGATTGAAGCCGCTCTATCCAGAGGCTGCGCAATTCCTCAAGATAGCTTGGCAGGAACTCAAACGGCACGTCATCATGCCAGCCACGTTGGGTTCCCAGTTGACCGGCCAAAGTTTGGGCTGGATCGATGGCAGGGTTTAGCGCAATAACCCGCAGGTCTCTGACCCGTGCAGCGACTGCGCGGGCGTAGTAACCGCCCAAAGAGCTGCCCACCACCACATCGTCAGAGCCTGGGTGCAGGGCCAGAATGGTCTGCCAGGCCAATCGCGGCGAGACTGGTAGCTGCGGACACACGAACCGATCGGCAAAGCCGCGATCGGCGAGTCTTTGTGACAGGGCGCGCGCCTTTGCGGACTGTGGCGACGAGCGAAAGCCGTGCAGATAGATCAGGCGACCGTTCGGGCATGCGCGCGCAGTGTTCATGGTGCGCGGTGCATGCTGGACTTCGTCATGGGGCCGCGCTCGGCCAGTGCCTTGAGAAGGCGTTCGTGGATGCCGCCGAAGCTGCCATTACTCATGATCAGAATATGGTCGCCTGGTTGCGCGGCTGCGACGATGAGGTCGACCAGCGTTGCGATATCACCGGCGACCGTGGCGCGTGAGCCCAGGCTTGCGAGGTCTTCGGTCGGGTTCCAGCTAAGCCCGGCGGCACTGCAAAAACACGCATCAGCCTGGGCGAGGCTCGCGCCCAGTTGTGCCCGCATGGTGCCCAAGCGCATGGTGTTGGAGCGCGGTTCGATCACGGCAAGGACTCGCCCCTGCCCCTGAAGTCGAGCGCGCAGACCGGCAATCGTGGTTTGTATGGCGGTGGGGTGATGAGCAAAATCGTCATAGACACGCACGCCGTGCACCGTGCCTCGCAGTTCGAGTCTTCGGCGCACACCCGCAAAGCGCGCAAGCACATCGCAGGCTTGAGCTACCGGAACTCCCGCATGCGTGGCTGCGGCGATCGCCGCCAGGGCGTTGGCTCGGTTGTGCTCGCCCGCCAAGGGAAGTTCGCACCGCGCCTGTGCCTGGCCGGCGAAGTGCACCGTAAAGTGGCACGACTGTGCGCCTTCGCGTACGTCGCTCAGACTCCAGCCGTTGCTGCTCAGAAAGGGTTCGGCTTTGCTCCAGAGACCGCGGGCTAGTACCCGATCCAGAGCCGGGGCCTGCGCGTTGTGAATGATGGTGGCGCCCGCCGCCATAGTTCGCACCAGATGGTGAAACTGGGTCTCAATGGCGGCGAGATCGACGAAGATGTCTGCGTGATCAAACTCAAGGTTATTCAAAATGGCGATGCTTGGCCGGTAGTGCACAAATTTCGACCGCTTGTCGAAAAAGGCGGTGTCGTACTCGTCGGCCTCGATCACAAACGTTTCGCCATCACCCAGGCGCGCCGAGACCGAAAAATTACCAGGCACTCCGCCGATCAGAAAACCAGGCTCGTGGCCTGAGGCTTCCAGAATCCAGGCCAGCAGGCTGGTGGTGGTGGTCTTGCCATGCGTGCCGGCCACCGCAATCACGCGACGGCCGTGCAGTACCTGCTCGGATAGCCATTGCGGCCCCGAGGTCAATGGCAGTCTGGCCTCGAGGATGGCTTCCATGAGGGGGTTGCCTCGACTGACCACATTTCCAACCACCCAGAGGTCGGGTCGCAAAGCGATCTGAGCGGCGTCGAATCCCTCGATAAGCTCAATGCCGAGCGCGCGCAGCTGATCACTCATGGGGGGGTAGACGTCGCGATCGCAGCCGGTCACCGTGTGCCCCGCCTGCCGGGCGATCGCGGCAATTCCCCCCATGAACGTGCCGCAGATGCCGAGAATGTGAATATGCATCGGAGCGATAATGCGCAAACCCGCAAGTTTACAGGGCGAAGTGAGTCATGAATCTGAATGTCGAGGCCTTGCGCGAAGAGGTGGCCGCCGTTGCTGCGCGTCTCATTGCCGAGAGCGGCCTGGATTACGCCAGTGCTAAGCAGAAGGCCGTGCGCCAGATTTTCGGCGCATCGGGTGTTCCCAGAGGCGTCGTGCCCGATAACGAAACGCTTGATGAGGCCCTGCGTGAGCACCTCGACCTATTTGATCCACAGCACGCCTCCCGGCTTAACCGACGCCGTGAGCTGGCCCTTGAGCTGATGGAAAAGCTGGCGCCCTTCAAGCCCTATCTCACTGGCGCGGTCTGGAAGGGCGTGGTTGCCGAGCATGCGCCCATCCACCTGCAGCTTTTCCACGATAATCCCAAAGACGTGGAGATCGAGTTGCTGAACCGAGGAGTGTCGTTCGAGGTCGGAACAGCGCCAAGTTTTCGGCAAGCCTCGGTCGACGTTGAAACCCTTGGCTTCTGGTATCGCCGCGAGCCCGTGCTGCTGTCCTTGTATGCCGAAGATGATCTGCGCGGGGCGCTGCGGGTGGCCTCCGGAGAACTGCCGCAACGCGGCGATCGAGCGGCCGTTCAGGCTCGCGCCGCCGCTTGAGGCTGGCTTTATGAGTATTCCTGGGGACTCCCCGACATGAACCAACCGGTTGATCAGCCTGCCGTACGTTCAGAACCCGACTATGGCGCTGACGCGCAGGCGGGTGCCGGCGCCAGCACGAGCGCCAGCGCGGGCACGGGCGCGGGAAGACACCGTACTCGCAGGAGCTTGCTGTGGACGGGGGTCGCTCTGGCTTCACTGGGGCTGGGGGCCGGGGTGGCGAGCTGGCACTATCGGCTCGAGCAACCTGAGCGCGAAGCGGTGTCACTCTTGTTTAATCAAGACTGGCCCGATGCCGACGGACGGGCCTACCGCATGGATGCCCAGACCGATGCCCGCGCCTGGATCATCAACTTCTGGGCAACCTGGTGCCCTCCCTGTGTGCATGAAATGCCCGAACTTGACGGCCTGCAGCGCGAACTGGCTCCCCGGGGTTTGCGATCAATCGGCTTTGCCATTGATTCAGCAGCCAAAGTTCGCGAATTTTCGACAAAATCGCCGATGGGCTATCCATTGGTCATCGCTGGGGCTGCCGGTTCTGAGTTGATGCGCAGACTTGGAAACCCCTCAGGCGCCTTGCCGTTTACGCTGATCTTGGGCCGCGATCGCCGTCCTGAAGCGCGTATTCTCGGACGTTTTAAGCTTGAAGCGCTGCGTACCGCAGCCTTGCGAGCGCTCGCCTGACAAGCTCTTTTCCGCTAAAGTCCGGGATCTCGCGTTTATTAACGCAGTGCTGCCAGCGATCCTCGCGAGGCAACTTAGCTGAAATTACCCGTAATTTAGGCGATATAGTGCACAATAGCGTGGTTTGCTCGATATTTATCCATATATAGGGCTGCACACGGGTCAGATCGAGACGGCGTTTATCAAAGTCGCCGCTCGGGTTGTCCAGCCCACAGGGGACGCTGATGGACTTGCGTAAGCTCAAGACTTTGATTGATCTCGTCTCGGAGTCCGGCATTGCCGAACTTGAAATAACCGAGGGCGAGGGAAAAGTTCGAATAGTGAAATCGCCCCCTGCCGCGCCGCCTCCTGCCTATGGTGTACCGGTCAGCGCGGCACTACCCGCCGCAGTAAACATGCCGCCTGCGGTGCCCGCAGCGGCTGCGCCTGCCGCGGGTGTTGCGGTAGAGCCTGCGCCGCCGCCCGCACCCAGCGGTCATGTCGTGAAGTCGCCCATGGTGGGCACCTTCTATCGCTCGGCCCAACCAGGGTCGGCAGCCTTCGCGTCGGTGGGTTCCGAGGTCAAGGTGGGCGACACCTTGTGCATTATTGAAGCGATGAAACTCATGAATGAGATCGAGGCCGACTGTGCCGGCACGATCAAGTCTGTCCTGGTTGAAAACGGTTCGCCGGTTGAGTTTGGCCAGCCACTGTTCGTGATCGAACCCTGAGCCTGGGCTTGCGGCGGAGTCCCTGATGTTCGAAAAGATCCTCATCGCTAACCGGGGCGAAATCGCCCTGCGTATCCAGCGTGCCTGCCGAGAGCTGGGTATCAAGACGGTGGTGGTGCATTCCCAGGCTGATACGGAAGCCAAGTATGTAAAACTGGCCGACGAGTCGGTTTGCATTGGCCCGCCCCCCTCGCGCGAGAGCTACCTCAATATCCCAGCGATCATCAGTGCTGCCGAGGTGACTGACGCTGAGGCGATTCACCCCGGATACGGTTTTCTGTCTGAAAACGCTGATTTTGCCGAGCGGGTAGAAAAAAGCGGCTTTGTGTTCATCGGCCCCAAACCCGAGTCCATTCGTCTGATGGGCGACAAGGTATCGGCCAAGGACGCCATGAAAAAGGCCGGGGTGCCTGTGGTGCCGGGTTCAGAGGGCGCTTTGCCTGACGACCCCAAAGAGGTTTTGCGAATTGCGCGCGCGGTCGGCTACCCGGTCATCATCAAGGCCGCAGGCGGTGGCGGTGGCCGCGGCATGCGCATCGTGCACACCGAGGCGGCGCTCACCAACGCCGTGACCATGACGCGTGCCGAGGCGCAGGCTGCCTTTAACAATCCGTCGGTTTATCTTGAAAAATTTCTCGAGAATCCGCGGCATATCGAAATCCAGGTGCTCGCAGACTCTTTTCGCAGCGCGGTCTACCTGGGTGAACGCGACTGCTCTATGCAGCGCCGCCACCAGAAAATCATCGAAGAGGGCCCGGCGCCAGGTATAAACCGAAGGTTGATCGAACGCATCGGTTCGCGCTGCGCGGATGCGTGTCGCAAGATGGGTTATCGGGGCGCGGGCACGTTTGAGTTCCTGTTCGAAAACGATGAGTTCTATTTCATCGAAATGAACACGCGCGTGCAGGTCGAGCACCCCGTCACTGAGCTGATCACCGGTATCGACATTGTTCAGGAGCAGATTCGCGTGGCGGCCGGTGAACGCCTTCGCTTCAAGCAGCGCGATATCAACCTGCGCGGGCACGCGATTGAATGTCGCATTAATGCTGAAGATCCATACAAGTTCACGCCCTCGCCCGGACGCATCACAGCCTGGCACCCTCCCGGGGGCCCGGGCATCCGTGTCGACTCCCATGCCTATGCCGGTTACATGGTTCCGCCGCACTATGACTCTATGATTGCCAAGGTGCTCGCCTATGGCGACACCCGTGAGCAGGCTCTGCGGCGCATGAATATCGCGCTGTCGGAGATGGCCGTTGAGGGCATTCTCACCAACCTGCCCCTGCACCGTGAACTTCTTAACGACGCGCGGTTCGTCACGGGCGGCACGTCCATTCACTATCTCGAGCAAAAGATCGCCCAGCGCCGTAACGGCTGAGCGATGCTTGCCTAGGCGCCCGGCTGTCCATGTGGTCCGAACTGGTCTTCGTGGTCGAGCAGCCGACGGTTGATGCCTGGACGGACGCACTTCTGGAAGCGGGCGCGCTGTCGGTACAGGCGGAAGACGACGATGCTGACTCTCCCGACGAGCAGGCTATCTTTGGAGAGCCCGGCGAGCCGCCGGTCGCTTCCGCATGGGTTCGCACCCGCTTGACCACCCTCATCGATGCGGGAGTTCATCCCGACGTTTTTCTCGAGCAGGCGGCAAGTCTGTGTGGCCTGCAAGTCCCGCCTCACTATGAGGTGCGCCCCCTTGCCGACCAGGACTGGGTGCGCCTGACCCAATCTCAGTTTGAACCCATTCCCATCGGCGATCGACTCCTCGTGGCCCCCTCCTGGCATGCGCCGAGCATCGAGCGCGCCCAGCGCGAGGGTCGACACACTATCGTGTTGGATCCTGGCCTGGCTTTCGGCACGGGCAGCCATCCCACGACGTATCTGTGTCTCAGGTGGTTAGAGGCCTCGCTGCAGCCAGGGGCGACCGTAATTGACTATGGCTGCGGATCGGGCATCCTCGCGATTGCGGCGGCCAAACTGGGCGCGAGCTCTGTGACCGCCATCGATATCGACGCTCAGGCGCTGGTGAGTGCGCGCGATAATGCGGCCTTGAACCAGGTCGATGTCAATATCGTTCCGGCGACATCGCCTGCAATATCCTCGGCTCAGGTAGTGATGGCAAACATTCTGGCCAACCCCCTGCGCGTGTTGGCGCCTCTGTTGACCGGGCTGGTGCATCCGGGCGGATGGTTGGTGCTGGCGGGGTTGCTCGAGCGACAGGTGGATGAAATTATGGCCTTTTATCCCGAGGTAGCACTTGAGGTCTTTGGCTTGCACGAGGGTTGGGCCTGCCTGGCCGGGCGTCGCCGATTGGATGTCTAGGGTTTAGCGCTATGCCATTTGTTGCGATCTGCCCCGCCTGCCTGCATGACACGTCTGTCGACGTGGCTCGCCTGCGCAGTGATGGCGGGCGAGTTGCGTGCTCGCGCTGTACGACGCTTTTTTCAGGACTGGAGAGCCTGCGCTACCTGGACAGGCCTGCACCTGCCGCACCTGAGGCTGAATCGCAGGCCGCGTCGATGCCGAGCGTTTCTGCCCCCGCACCCGCACTGACTTCCGTGCCACCGCCCTCACTGACATCCACTCAGGCATCCACTCAGGCACCCGTCCAGACACCTGACCAGACACCCGTTCAGACACCCGTTCAGACACCTGCGCCACCGCCCGCGATGGCAGCAGTGCCCGAGCTAAGCCACGCATCGAAACGCGTATTGACACCAGCAGCGACACGCTCGCCGTCTGCTAAACCGTCTGACACTGCGACCCTTGAAGCCGAGCCGGCTGCAGCGGGTTTTCGCTTTGGCTCGCCCTTCGACGACGATCCGCCGCCGCTTCCACCCCCGGAGACGCCCGCGCGGTCGCGACCCATCAAGCCGGCTGCGCCACCTTTGCGGGCCTGGCCTGAAGAGATACCTTATCGATCCCCAGCCAGCCTGGTCGGCGCTCTGGTCTTTCTGAGCTTACTCACGCTGGGCCTTGTTTTGCAGCTGGGTATGTGGCTGCGTCAGCCGCTCTTTGCCGCTTTGCCCGTGCTCAGACCTGCCTTACAGTGGGTGGGTGAGGCGGTTGACCGCCCCGTCACGCCAATGCGACAGCTACAGGCGATTTCGATCGAATCATTCGAGATTCGGCAGCCTGTCACAGGGCGTCTGTCCGCAGCAGGTCTGCTGCGTAATCGCTCCGATTACGCGCTGGTCTGGCCTGCGATCGAGTTATCGCTCACGGATCAGACCGGTGCGCTTATCGTTCGCAAAGTGATAGAGCCGCATGAGTACGTGCGCGGTGATGGTCAGCTGTCTGGTTTTGCCGCGCAGAGCGAGTTCCCCCTCGAGTTGAATTTTGCTTCAGCCGAGCTTTCTCCGGCCAGTTTTGCGGTGTCTTTGTTTTATCCCTGAGTATTTATCTTTCAACTTGTTCCCACGAGGTTTGCATGCCTGCTCGCGTGATGATCAGCGGATCGGTAGCCTACGACACCATCATGGTGTTTGAGGGTCACTTCAAGGATCACATCCTTCCCGACCGGGTGCATATGATTAACGTGTCGTTCTTTGCACCGACCCTCAAGCGCGAGTTTGGTGGCTGCGCCGCCAACATCGCCTACAACCTCAAGGGCCTGGGCGGAGAACCGGTGGTACTGGCCGCGGTCGGACGTGATGGCCAGGACTATATGGACCGCTTCGCGAGTTTGGGTATCGATCATTCGCGCGTATTGCATGTCGATGGCCATTACACCGCCCAAGCCTTCATCACGACCGATCTGTCCGACAACCAGATCAGCGCATTTCATCCCGGCGCGATGGCTAGAGCGCATGAGGTCAGCGCCTCGGGGGATCAGACGGTCACTTGGGGAATCGTCGCACCCAACAGCAAAGAGGCCATGTTGCGGCATGCGGCTGAGTTTGCGGACCAGTCGTGCTCCTGGATCTTTGATCCCGGGCAGCAGCTACCGGCGTTTGACGGTCCTGAGCTGCGTGATCTCATCGGACGCGCAAGCGCGGTCGCCGTCAATGACTATGAGTGTCAGCTTCTGTGCGAACGAACCGGTTGGAGCGAGGCCGATATAGCGGCGCGGGTCGGGGCACTTATTGTCACTCGGGGTGCGCAGGGCTCATGGGTTTATGCGGGTGCGCAGCGTCATGAGCTCGCGCCTGTTAAGGCGGGGCGAGCGCTTGATCCGACCGGCTGTGGCGATGCTTACCGTGGTGGCCTGTTATACGGGCTTACTCACGGCATGGACTGGGTCGCCGCAGCGCGTCTGGGCAGTGTCATGGGTGCCCTCAAGATCGAGCATGCCGGTGCGCAAAACCATCGTATCGATCGGGCTGAGGTAGCGGCGCGTTATCGTGAGACCTACGGATCCAGTCCCTGGTAAAGCCGCCGGGCTGCTCCAGGATGTGTAGGCGCCAGGGACCTGGTTGACCGTTCAGCCATTCAGCTGGTCTCGGGTCTGAAGCCGCGGATACGTTTCGTGGTTCGATAAGAAAGCCCAGCGTGTCGGGTCTCAGGCGGCTGGGACCAGACCGTGCAGCAGTGACAAGGCCCCTTGGGCGATCAGCAGCAGAACCAGACCAGAAAGATCGACGTTGCCGATGCGGGGAATAACGCGCTGAAGTGGTGAAAGGAAAGGCTGCGCCAGGGTCTGCAGAATGGGTGCAATGGGTGCGTAGGGGTTGACCCAGGAGAGCACCGCCAGCACAAGCACGACTGCGCTGAGTAGCCACAAAAACCATTTCAGCATCCAGGCTAGTGCGATCAGAACGACTGCTCCGAAAACGGGCGCTCGGCCCGAGCCCCAGATCAGCAGGTAAACGATCGCCAACAGCACTGAGATACAGAGCCCGGCAAACAGACTGGCCCAGTCGGTTCGACCCCTTACCGGCAGCACGCTGCGCAAGGGGCGCACCATCCATTCGGTGAGTGCAAATACGAACTGTCCGATGGGATCGCGAAATCCCATGCTAATCCAGCGATACCAGGCCCGCAGCAGGCAGGCCGAAACCAGAATACTGCCGATCGCCTCCAGAACAAGCCATAGCGTTTGGCGCATAAATGCTTCCTGCAGGTTGAATGCGACGTGATGCTAACTCAGTTCGGACCTGCCTCTGAGCCGCAATCTGCAGGCGGGGGCGGGCCTGGGGTATGCTGATACGATGAGTCCGGCCTCACGCAGTGCGACGGCCATCGCCGCCGCCACACTGACTAATCTGCCATTCGGCACCATTTACGCCTTCAGTGTCTTCCTGCGGCCTATGGAAGTTGACTTCGGCGTTTCGCGGACCGAGCTGAGCATTGTCTTCGCGTTGGCGACAATCACCCTGACGCTGGGCATGAATGTTGTGCCGTGGCTGATTCGGCGGTACCCAACCCTTCCTCCGGCAGTCCTCCTGGCCCTCACCGGTTTTGCTGCGGGCGCTGGATTGCTGCTGGTAGCTACCGGGCAAGGTTTTGCAGCCCTTCTACTGGGGTATGGCGTTCTGTTTGGAATTGGCGGTGGTGCGTCGTTTATCGTGGTCCAGCAGGGGCTCAATCAAACGCTGCAGCGTCCCAGTGGCCTGGCCAATGGCTATCTGGTGAGCCTCTACCCCATCGGTGCCATGATCGGATCGCCGATCTTTGGCTGGGCGCAACCGCAATATGGTCTGCGTGCGACCCTGTTGGGGCTGGGTGTGTCCATCGTGGTGCTCATCGGTTGTGCGGCCTGGCTATACCGGCGCGCCGCCATTCACCTGCAGGCACCCAGATCGCAGTCCCTGCAGCCTGACTTTCAGGTTGACCAGCGCGTCTTCAGGCGGCTTTTTCTGGTCTTTTTTCTGGCGGCTTCATCGGGGCTTCTGGTCATGAGCCAGGCCGCCGGCATTCTTCACGCGTATGACGCGGATGCAGGCTTTGCCGTGGCCGCTACTTCGGCCATCACGGCGGCCATTGCAGCGGCTCGACTGGCCGGGGGCTGGCTGGTTGATCGGCATCCGATTACCCGGGTGGCCGCAGGTGCGCACCTGTGGGCCCTGGCCGGTGCGCTGCTTATCAACGTATGGCCAACCGTGTTCGCCGCAAGTATCGCTTTGGCCATGATCGGAATGGGTTACGGATTCATTTCAGGCTGCACGGCTGCCTGGATGGCGCAGTACTGGCCGCGCGATCTGTTTGCCCGCTTGGCTGCGCGCGTCTACATCGCCTGGTGTGTGGCCGCGATCTGTCTGCCCATTCTTGCCGCCTGGCTGTTTGATCGTACGGGGGCTTATGGCGCTGCCATTGTGGTGGCCGCAGCCGGTAACCTGCTGGGTGCCCTGGTCGCCCGTAGCCTGCCCACCGACAAGCAGGCGCCTTAGTGACATCGTCGTCACACGATAAAAAACGGGGCGATGCATGCGCACCGCCCCGTAGACTTCGCAAATTCGCTGGGCATCGAGGCCCAGCCGAATAAACGATTACGGACGATTACCCGTCGGGAAAGGCCATGCCGCAGCAGGATTCAGAGGCTGTGCAGCAGGGGCCGCGGCAGGTTGTGCAGCGGTTTTCTTGGCAGCGGGTTTTTTCGCAGCGGCTTTAGCAGCTTTTTTCGCAGGCTTCTTGGCCGCTTTTTTCTTAGCCGCAGGCTTCTTGGCAGCCGCTTTCTTAGCCGCAGGCTTCTTGGCAGCGGCTTTTTTCGCAGGCTTCTTGGCAGCCGCTTTTTTCTTAGCCGCGGGCTTCTTGGCAGCGGCTTTCTTGGCTGCAGGCTTCTTAGCCGCTACTTTCTTGGCTGCAGGCTTTTTGGCTGCGGGCTTCTTGGCGGCCGCCTTCTTCGCGGCGGGCTTCTTGGCTGCGGGCTTCTTAGCAGCCGGTTTCTTGGCGGCGGGTTTCTTGGCAGCAGTGGCCATGGGTTGCTCCTTCAGGTGAAGTTACGATGATGGAAACCCGTGCCTGCGGACAAAGCGTCTGCCATGCACGAGCTATTCATCGGCGCAGACTCCCGCGGCCAGATGCCGGGCGATCCTGCGCTAATGAATTCGGTGTGAGCGCGGTGAGCGCTGATGTGAAAACGCCGGCCTCGAGGGCACGGCGTAGAAAATGAGGCTGCGGGGTGGGCCGATAGAGCGAAGGGTATCCGGGCTATCGGCACGAGGGGGGAAGAGGGCCCCGGCCCGGCAGCGCCTTGGCGCTGCAGCCGTTGAATGATGTGCTGACGGACGCGCGTCAATCCCAACTGAGCGCGCCTCCGGTTTGGTATTCAATGACCCGAGTCTCGAAGAAGTTGCGCTCCTTCTTGAGGTCAATCATTTCACTCATCCACGGGAAGGGATTGTCTTCCGGGGCAT
>JBDLQY010000178.1:0-3681 GCA_039800325.1 Pseudomonadota bacterium
AGAGGCGAAAGTAACCTTTTGGGGGCTGCTCGGTGAAGTCTTCGCGTTCAATCCAGAGTTCGCGTGAAAACGGAAATTCGCGACGACCACGCTCAGGCTGTTGCGGGTGCACAGGCGCATGACACAGTTCGTCACGGCCCTGCGGGTAGTTATCGATGACGAGTTTAAGCGGGTCTAGCACTGCGACTGCTCGTGCTGCGTTGGGCTCGAGATCGTCACGCAGCGCCTGCTCGAGCACACTCATGTCGATCCAGGAGTCAGCCTTGGATACTCCGATACGCTCTGCGAATAACTGCAGCGAGCTTGGCGTGTAGCCACGGCGGCGCAGACCTACGATGGTGGGCATGCGGGGATCATCCCACCCCGATACCAGGCCGCGCTGCACCAGCTCTTGCAGACGGCGTTTGCTGGTAATGGCAAAAGTGAGATTCAGGCGCGCGAACTCAATCTGCTGAGGCAGGGGCTTATCGAAAAAACCACCCTCAGACAGCCGCTCGAGCAGCCAGTCATAAAGCGGCCGATGATCTTCGAACTCAAGCGTGCAGATGGAGTGCGTGATGTTTTCAAGCGCGTCAGAGATGGGATGCGCGTAATCGTACATAGGGTACACGCGCCAATGCTCTCCGGTGCGGTGATGCTCGGCGAAACGTATTCGGTAAATGGCCGGATCGCGTAAGTTCATGTTGGGCGATGCCATGTCGATCTTGGCACGCAGAACGTGGCTGCCCTCGGCATGTTTGCCATCGCGCATTTCGCGAAACAGGGTCAGGCTTTCGGCGGCACTGCGCTCTCTATAGGGCGAATTACGGCCCGGTTCGGTGAGCGTGCCGCGATTGGTACGCATGGCCTCGGCGCTTTGCGAGTCTACGTAGGCGTGGCCTGCCTGAATCAGCCACTGGGCCATCTGATAGAGCGCTTCAAAATAATCACTGGCGTAGTACAGGTTATCTTCGTGCTGGTCGTGCCAGTCAAAGCCCAGCCAGCGCACGGCGTCGAGGATAGAGTCGACGTACTCCTGCTCTTCCTTGGCCGGATTGGTATCGTCAAAGCGCATGTGGCAGCGTCCGCCGTAGGCGCGAGCCAGCCCGAAATTCAGGCAAATAGACTTGGCATGTCCGACATGCAGATAGCCGTTGGGTTCAGGCGGAAAACGTGTCCGGATGCGCGCCGCATCGGGTGGCGCTTGTCGGTGATCTGCAGCTACGCCCGGACGCCCCGCCCATCGGCGAGACGCATACTTGCTGGTGCCCAGGTCGTTGTCGATGAGGCCCCGAATGAAATTGAGGGGGCGGACATTAGACGGTTCAGACACTGAGCAGCTCCACCTCAAATAGCAGCGTGGCGTTGGGCGGAATGACACCGCCTGCGCCGCGCGCACCATAACCCAGCTCAGGCGGGATGATGAGGCGACGTGTACCGCCCTCACGCATGCCGGCTACACCTTCATCCCAGCCTGCAATCACATGACCTGCGCCCAGTGGAAAGCCGAAAGGTTCGCCGCGGTCTTTGCTGGAGTCAAAGCGGCGACCTGCTTCGCCATTTTCAAAGAGCCAGCCTGTGTAATGCACGCTGGCGTGATTGCCGCGTACCGCTTCGGCGCCTGAGCCGGCGACGATGTCTTCGAACTGCAGCCCTGAGGGGGTGGTCTGGTAGGCCATGCGTATTCTCCGTGAGGGGCGAACCCGTTAATTTGTCGAATTCGCTATTGTCGCCCTGAGCGACTCAATACGCGAACGATTGACGCCGAAATCTTTGCGGCCCAGGCGCGAGGCCGAGCGAACATGGACGACCCGGGCTGATGCGTCGAGCAGAAACTCGGCGTCGTCAATAAACTTCATCCACCGGGTTTCAAACTCGGCGTAAAGATAGCCGTCGCGCTGCTCTATGATGCGCGCGCCTGGCGTCTGTCGAATCGCTTCGGCCAGTCGGGTGAAGGTGGCTTGTGGGTTGGGCCCTGTCGCAATTGGTTCAATGCGGTGATAGGGCGTGTCGGCGAAGCTGGACACCGCATTTTGAAGATGGGTGCGCACCGGAGCCAACCGCCCACCCTGCGTGCCGAGTTCGGTGGGCCGCGTTCCTGAAAATAGTCCCATCTGAGCGCCTGCGCAGCCGACTAATAGCAGCAGACTCAGCCCAAGCAGGGCTGCGCGCAGCACGCGTCCTGACGCGCTGGACCTCGTGAACATGGTAGGCAGGGGCCGATCACGATGGATTACGCAGTCGGCGGAGCAGGCTTGAAGTATCCCAGCGACCGCCACCCATGCGCTGCACATCGCCATAGAACTGATCAACCACCGCGGTTACTGGCAGCACTGAGCCGTTGCGCTTCGCTTCATCCAGGCAAAGCCCCAAATCCTTGCGCATCCAGTCGACGGCAAAGCCGAAGTCGAATTTGTCGTCGACCATGGTTTTGCCGCGATTGTCCATCTGCCATGACTGGGCCGCGCCTTTACCGATAACGTCGAGCACCAGCTTCATATCGACGCCCGCGCGCATGCCGAAGTTCACGGCCTCTGATAGGCCTTGCACCAGGCCAGCGATGCAAATCTGGTTGACCATCTTGGCGAGCTGGCCGGCGCCGCTTTCACCGATGCGGGTGAAGGCCCGCGCGAATGCCATGCCAACTGGCCGCGCCGCTTCGAAGGCGGGCTGGTCGCCGCCACACATGACCGTGAGCATGCCATTGACCGCACCGGCCTCACCGCCCGATACAGGTGCATCAACGAAGTGCAGACCGCGCGTCAGGGCCTGTGCGTGTAACTCACGTGCGACTGCCGCTGACGCCGTCGTGTGGTCGACAAAAATTGCGCCCTGTTTCATGCCCGCAAAGGCACCGTGCTCACCTAGAACCACCGACCGCAGGTCGTCGTCATTACCGACGCAGGCGAAGACCAGATCAGCGTCATGAGCAGCCTGACGTGGCGAGGGGGCCGAGGAGCCGCCGTATTCGCCTGCCCAGCGATCAGCCTTGGCTGCGGTACGGTTATAGACGGTGACCTGGTGGCCGGCACGCTTAAGGTGCCCAGCCATCGGGTAGCCCATGACGCCCAGGCCCAGAAAGGCGACTTTATGAGGTTTGATCGGTTCGTAGGTTTTGCTCATGACTGAACTCCTGATGTAGGTGTAATGCTATAGCGGATTGCGCCAAGACCTTGGGCAGATGGTCTTAATGGTGAGTCAATGCGCGCGAGGCCGGCAGACCTTCGTCGAGTTGTGCCAGCCAGCGTGAGATGGGATCGGCAACCCTCTGCCACTCACGCTCAATCATGGGTACGTGTCCGATGTCATCCACACAAAGCAGCTCAGCGCCCAGCCAGGCTTTCAGGTGTATGGCCGTGTGCGCTGGCACCATCCGGTCGTGCAGCCCATGAACCGCCAGCAGGGGACAGCCAATGGCAGCCGGCAATACGCCGGGTAACCAGGACATTTCCCACAGCGCACGGTTAGATTCCCGGGACAGATGGCGGTAGTAGAAACCGGTTTCGCTGGGGTGCATGGGCGCATACGCCAGCAGCCGCAAAAATTCCCGGCTGGGCTCGCCCGACAGAGCCAGTCGCATCACTTCGCCCAGCGCATGCGGCTGCGTCAGGGCCATTTGCCAGAGAGGCCCCGACAAACCGGTGGGGGGTACGCTGCCAATGGTGACCGCAGCGCATACGGGTCTGTTACCGGTAATCCAGC
>JBDLQY010000179.1:0-6166 GCA_039800325.1 Pseudomonadota bacterium
GTCATGTGTACATCGTCCGTCGCGTGCACGGTCAACCGCTTACTGCGTTACCATGGTTTGCTCGGATGTTTCGTGCCTTTGATCTGGCAAACTCGCTAGTAGCTTTTCTGTCACGCTACGACTCTCGAGCGCCACCTGCGGTCGTGTCCGTTTTGTGTTGGAGCCATACAGTTCACCGCTGGGAGTTGTGCCGCAATCCCAAATTTTCCAGGGGGCGGCTTTTCGCTGCCATAAGTCGTCGAGGTAGTGTTTGTCTCGTAGGGTATCCATGGCAGCCCAAAATCCGTGGTGCTGCCATACAGCCAGAAGGTTGTCATTCGCAAGTGATTCCAGTGGCCCTCGCTCCCAGATTGTTCGATCGTCTTCTATCCGCTCTAGAACCTCTGGTTCGCAGACGAAAAAACCGCCGCTAATCCAACGGCCATCGCCCTTGGGCTTTTCAAGAAAGCGTTTGACTCGGCCACTATCAATCTCTAGCGATCCGAATCGTGCCTGAGGCTGTATCGCAGTCACTGTTGCCAACACTTCTTGGCGTTTGTGAAAATTTAGTAACTCGATCAGGTTGATGTCGCTGACCCCATCGCCATAGGTTAAAAAAAACGTACCGTCCAGATATTCGTGAACCCTTTTAAGGCGACCGCCAGTCTGAGTTTCTTCACCGGTATCGACCAAGGTGACTTTCCAGGGTTCAGCATGCCGATGATGCACGGCCATCCGGTTGTTGGACATGTCGAACGTTACATCCGACATATGCAGAAAGTAATTGGCGAAATACTCTTTGATCAGAAAGCCTTTATAGCCGCAGCAAATTATGAAATCAGTGATGCCGTAGTGACCGTAAAGCTTCATGATGTGCCAAAGGATAGGTCGGCCGCCGATCTCTATCATTGGTTTTGGGCGAAGATGCGACTCTTCGCTGATTCGGGTGCCAAAGCCGCCGGCGAGTATTACAGCTTGCATCTCAAGGATCCTTTCTACAGGCTTCGTCGCGCCTTGAAGCATCTTCCATGCCAGTCATTGCAGTGACAGTTTTCTGACGTAAATCGTGCCCCGGTTGCATTACAGTTACTCTCGGATCATCTATGAGCTCAAAGCTTTTTCCCGCTAGCGCAGCCTCCCTCTCCACCCTCGGTTCCCGCCTGCGCCGTGAAGGTAGGCTGAGCGAGGCCATTGAGGCGCACCGTCAGGCGACTGCCCTTGATCCATCCTCATGGGAAATCCAGGTCAACCTGGGTAATGCGCTGAAAGCAGCGGGGCGCTTTGAGGATGCGCTGTTAGCGTTCGACGCGGCCATTGCCCTTGGTGGCAAGGGCAGGGCGGTGCTGCATGGGCGTGGTACTGCTCTGCAGCAGCTTGGATGCTTCGGAGCAGCAGCTGAAACCTACGAAACGCAGTTAGGTGCTGACCCGAATGATTCGGTCATGCACTACCTCGTGGGTGTCTGTTACAAGGAGCTAGGGCGATTCGCGGACTCTCTCACGTCGTTTGAGCGTAGTCTGACGCTGAACCCTTCGGATCCCGAGGTCGCTGGACAGCGTGGGCTGATATTGCTTACGCTTGGGCGTTTTCCTGAGGGTTTTCAACAGTTTGAGGTGCGCTGGCAAAGCCAGCATTTTGGTCCCGCGCGGGGACGGCGTGGCTTTGCGCAGCCGCTGTGGCTTGGGCAAAGCAATGTGGCCGGGCAGCGGATTCTTCTTCACGCCGAGCAGGGCCTGGGCGACACGCTGCAGTTCTGTCGATATGCGCCCAGGGTGGCTGACCTTGGGGCGGAGGTGTTACTGGAGGTGCCTGCCTCCCTGGTCAAGCTGGTCCATTCATTGTCGGCTAAGGTCAGGGTTTTAGAGGCCGGCAAGCCTTTGCCGGACTTTGATTGCCATACGCCTTTAATGAGTCTGCCGCTGGCGTTCATGAATTTGGGGTGGTCACCCGGCGATTTTCCGGCGGAGGTGCCTTACCTGGGCGTTGAGGCGATCAGTCTTCGCGATTGGGGCGCTCGCCTGGCAAATCCCGTTGCCGGGTCTGGGCCTTCGTCTGGCCAACCGAGGCGTATTGGTCTGGTCTGGCGTGGTAGCCGTACCCATCTCGGCGACGCTGACCGAAGCCTTTCGCTTGATCAGTTGCTCAAGGCGCTGCTGCCTGCCGTGCCCGAGCACGTGCAATTTGTCAGTCTGCAGCGAGAACTTGCCGACGAAGACCGTCCAGCGCTTGCCGCCTGCCCGCGTATTCAGCATTTTGGCGCTGATCTGCATGATTTCTCGGACACGGCTGCTTTGTGCACGCTTGTGGATGAGGTGATCTCAGTCGACACCAGTGTGGCTCATCTGGCGGGTGCTCTGGCCCGGCCGTTGCGGCTGCTGCTTCCCTTTGTGCCCGACTGGCGTTGGCAGCTTGATCGGCCTGACAGTCCCTGGTACCCCACAGCTCGTCTTTATCGGCAGCCGTCACGGGGTGACTGGGGGTCCGTACTGGCCGCGGTCGCTGGTGATTTATGAGGCCGTCGCGCCCGGTACGGTCCTTGCTGCGCTTTGGCAGAAACCAGGGTGCGCCATGGAAGTCCGTCAATTTCTCGACAATCTTGAGCAACACCGGCGTGTATTTGCCGGCTTGGACGCTTTAGCGCCCGCCGTATCAGCAGCTGTCGATGCAATTACCAGTGCGCTGGCCAATCAGCGCAAGCTGATGCTTTGCGGCAATGGCGGCTCCGCCGCCGATTGTCAGCATATTGCGGCCGAGTTGACCGGCCGGTTCATCAAAGATCGCAGGCCTTTGGCTGCTGTAGCCCTTACCACCGATACTTCGGCGCTGACGGCCATCGGAAACGACTACGGCTATGACCATGTCTTCGCGCGTCAGGTTCAGGCGCTGGGGCAGGGTGGCGATTGTTTGCTGGCTATCTCAACCTCGGGTAACTCGCCCAGCATTCTTTCGGCCGTGAATGCCGCCCGTACGCTGGGCATTCAAACCATCGCACTCGCCGGTCGTGATGGCGGCAAGCTTGCGGCGTTGTGTGACACCGCCATTGTGGTCAATAGCGATATCACGGCCCGCATTCAGGAAGCGCATATCTTCATTGGACATATGATCTGCGCGGGCATTGAGGCTGCGCTGGGTCTTGGGCAGGACTGATTCCGTGGGTGATTCGACTAAGCGAGCGGGCGATTCGCAGCTGACCGGAGGTGAGGCTGCCCTTCAGGTACCTGACTTCAAGTGCGCCTCGCTCTTGGTGGTGGGCGATGTCATGCTGGACTCTTATTGGCATGGCAAAACATCGCGCATCTCACCTGAGGCACCGGTACCTGTGGTGTCGGTGGGTCGTGAAGAAGCCCGGCTGGGCGGCGCGGGTAACGTTGCCTATAACGCTGCGGTTCTGGGAGCCCGTACCTGCATGCTCGGTCTGGCTGGCCAGGACGACTCTGGGGATCGACTTGACGCGCTGCTGAAAGAACGCGGTATCACTGCGGATCTCATTCGTGTGCCGGGTGCGCGCACCATCACCAAGTTGCGCGTGATGTCACAAAACCAGCAGCTGATTCGTTTGGATTTCGAAGACGCTTTCGTGGGCTGGGATGGCTCGGGCCTGATGACCGGATTTCTAGAGCGCCTTCAGCAGGTGCGCGCTGTGATCTTTTCTGATTACGCGAAAGGCATGCTTCGCCAGGTGGGTCTGCTGATTGCGGCCGCGCGTGCTGCGGGGAAGCCCATCATCGTTGACCCCAAGGGCACAGACTTTGGGCGTTACCGGGGCGCGACCGTCATCACACCGAATTACAGTGAATTTGAAGCTGTGATGGGCAAGTGCCGTGACGAGGCTGAGATCGAAGCACGCGCCATCGAACTGCGCGAGGCGCTGGATTTGTCTGCAGTGCTGATTACCCGCAGTGAAAAGGGTATGTCGCTTTTTGCGAGGGGAGAGGCTCCGCTGCATCTGCCTACGCGCGCCCAGGAAGTGTACGACGTGACCGGCGCCGGCGACACTGTAGTGGCTACGCTGGGTGCGGCGATGGCGGCGGGTTTGCCACTGGCAAGGGCGGCGGCCTTATCTAACGTAGCGGCCGGTATCGTGGTTGGCAAGCTCGGTACCGCCACTGTGACTGTCCCGGAGCTCGAACTTGCGCTGCGCGCGGGGAATCGCGCGACGCGCCGTGGCATCTGCTGCGAACACCAGCTGCTCGCGCGCGTGACGCAAGCCCGCGAGCAGGGCGAGCGCATCGTAATGACCAATGGATGCTTTGATCTGTTGCATCCCGGCCATATCGATTATCTGGAAAAGGCGCGTGCCCTGGGTGATCGACTGATCGTGGCGGTGAACGATGACGAATCGGTGCGCCGTCTGAAGGGTTCGCAACGGCCCCTGAATCCGCTGGCTACGCGCATGCGGATGCTGGCGGCGCTGTCCTGTGTGGACTGGGTGGTGTCGTTTGCAGAAGACACGCCCGAGCGCCTGTATAGCCGTGTGCTGCCTGATGTCTTGGTCAAGGGCGGTGACTACAGGCCCGAAGACATTGCCGGTGCCCGGCAAGTCGTCGCCGCTGGCGGCGAGGTACGAGTGCTCGACTTTATCGAGGGTCACTCGACCACCAAACTCATTGAACGCATTCGCGACTCGCGCTAGACGGCTACAGCGGCCGAGTCTTGGTCGTTGCCGTTAGTTCGCTAGCGCCGAGGCCGGGGCGCTCGGCCGCTGCCAGCGCGGCCCGATAGCAGACGATCTCCGAACCTTAGAGCCACCTCGACCTCGGGTGCCAAAAAAACCTGGCACGCGCTTTGCTCATGCCCAGTACGAGGCAAATTTGGAGAAATTCCATGACTACTCTGGCAATTGAGCAACATCAGGACACCATCATGCTGCGCGCCAGCGGTCCGGATTCCGTCGGCTTTCCGACGCCGGATCAGATTCGCGCATCAATCCAGCAATTGGTTGCTGAAAACGACCTTGATCAGGCGCAGTCTCTGGCTGACGAGGGTCTCAATGTATATCCCGAAAGCGAAGGCGTGCTTGCCATCGCTGGGCTTCTGGCAATCGTTCGCCAGAACTGGAACCAGGCCGTAGACCTGCTGGGCAGATTGCTCGAACTGCAGGGCGAGCGCGCCTCCGAATTCGCTCGAATGATGTACGAGCGTGCCCTTAACTGCGGCGGCAAGACGAGTGTGCCGCAGCGGCAAGAGCTTGCCGCGACGATCGAGTAATTCGCTTCCTACGAGGACGCCTCCATGACCATTATCAATACCAACGTCAAGGCGCTGTTCGCTCACCAGTCTTTGAAGGTGAACGATCGCATGATGACCGATGCGATGCAGCAGTTATCCACTGGCAAGCGTATCAACTCTGCCAAGGACGATGCTGCGGGGCTCGCGATCGGGACCCGGATGACTGCGGATCTGCGCGGTCTGGCAGTAGCCATCCGTAACGCCAATGACGGCATCTCGATGATGCAGACGGCAGAGGGCGCCCTCGGTGAAATTTCCAACATGCTGCAGCGCATGCGCGAGCTGGCGGTTCAATCTGCCAACGGCACCATGAGCCGTAGCAATCGCGAGGCGCTGCAGGCGGAAATGGACCAGCTCCTGGAAGAGGTGGATAACGTCGCCAAGACCACCAATTTCAATGGAATTCGACTGCTTGACGGTACTTCTGATCCGGTGCTCTTGCAGACTGGCGTGCGTGAGGGCGAGCAAGTTCAGGTAAAAATTGTTGATGCCCGAACCCGAAGTCTGGGCCTTCAGGGCTTTGCAATTGAGGGCGAGGTGACCAGCGGTCGAGTGGGCTCGGTATCAGCCATCGTCGCCGAAGATGACGTGCTCATCAACGGTAAGCCTGCATTCGCCGCGGGATCGCTACCGGCGGATAATAGCGCGAAGTCGCTTGCATCATCCGTTAATACCAACGTCGGTCAGCACAACGTCAAGGTTGCAGCGTTCAACACTTTACGAGGAACCACTCCAACCGCATTGGTCTTCGCAACAGGTGACCTTCAAATTAATGGAGTGTCGGTCAGTGCGGCTAGCAGCGTTGATGAATTGGTGTCCAATATTAATCGCGATGTGGGAGGCGTAACTGCTGTACTGTCGCCCGACGGGCGGGTCGAGTTGTCAAACAATGATGGTCGCGACATTGTTGTCGACACTAACTCTACGGCAGGTTTTACAGCGGGTACCTACGCAGGCT
>JBDLQY010000180.1:0-28256 GCA_039800325.1 Pseudomonadota bacterium
TTGGCCGTGAGTTCAGACCAGCCAAAATAGTCGACCGCCCGGTACGCTGCCGCCAAGCGTAATCGCAGCGCCCACTCGCGCTCATCGATTGTCTGCGACTGGGTCTGGCCAGCACTGGCCACGGGTACATACGCGTCTCCACGACTGGACATGCCTGGGCTCCTGAAATCTGAGGATTGCTATTGATCAGTGTACGGTGATAATCACGCCACCGGGATCACCGCAACCATTAATCAGGAGATGAGCATGACACGCAGACGACATTACCTGCTGGCCGCACTGAGCACACTGACAGGCGTTCTGGCCCTGCCGCAGGCGGCAGACGCTCAAGCGACCTGGCCTGCGGCGCCGGTAAAAATTGTCGTGGCCTATCCCCCTGGCGGCAGTACCGATGTGGCTGCTCGGCTGATCGCCGAGCGACTCTCAGCGCGCTTTGGCCAGCAGGTAGTGGTTGAAAACCGTGCGGGCGCAGGTGGCACCATTGGCGCCGCGTCGGTCGCCAAGGCACAACCCGATGGTTATACGCTGCTGTTCGCCGCGTCACCTGAACTGACGATCAGTCGCATCACCCGCAAAGACCTGCCCTATGATGCGTCCAAAGACCTTAAGGCGATCACGCTGGTCGGTACCGTCCCGTTTCTACTGGTGGCCAACCCCGGGGTTCCGGCCAGCGATCTGAAGTCGCTGATTGCCTGGGGCAAAACCCAGGGCGACCGTGCCACCTACGCCTCCTTCGGCCAGAACACGTCTAATCATCTGGTAGGTGAACTCTTTAAAGCCGAGGCAGGTCTTAGCGCAACCCATGTGCCTTACAAAGGCAGCGCACCAGCCGTCACCGATCTGATTGGCGGGCAGGTCAGCTATATGTTCGACACGGTGACCGCCGTATTGCCGCACGTCAAAGCAGGCAAGCTCAAGCCCATCGCAATTGCCACGCCGCAGCGCTCACCGCTGGCAACCGACATACCCACCATGAATGAGGCCGGCCTGGCCAATTTCACGGGCGGCACCTGGTTTGGGCTTCTGGCCCCTGCGGGTACACCGGCTGCAGTGATCAACAAGCTGCACAGTGAGGTATCGGGCCTGGTGAAGTCCGCTGAAATCAGCCAGAACTTCGAATCGCGTGGCATTGTCCCTGTGGGTGGCACACCCGCTGAGTTCGAGGCTTTCATCTCCAGCGAGATCTCCAAGTGGCAGACGCTGGCCACGCGAATCGGCATCAAGGCCGAGTGACCGGGCGGCGCATCCTGCAATTCTCAGCCCGCCCCTCCACAGTTCACGAATCAATCCACTTCGGTATCCGAGCATACTCATGACCAATCCTCTGTTTGACCTTACCGGGCGAAACGCCCTCATCACGGGCTCCAGCCGCGGTCTGGGCCGCGCCATGGCCGAGGGACTGGCACGCGCAGGCGCGCGCGTATTTATCAATGGCACTGACACCTCACGGGTAAACAGCGCCGTCGCCGACATGCGCAAGGCCGGTTTGCAGGCGCAGGCCATCTGCTTTGACGTCTCTGATGAAGCCGCTGTGGTCAAGGCTTTTGAAACATTGGACGCGCAGGGCGTTGCCATCGATATTCTCGTCAACAATGCCGGCATCCAGTTTCGTAAACCCATGGTGGAACTCTCGACGGCTGACTGGCAGCGGGTCATCGATGTCAACCTCACCAGTGCCTTTGTCGTCGGGCGAGAGGCTGCCCGCCGCATGCTGCCGCGCAAACAAGGCAAGATCATCAATATCGGGTCACTCACCAGCGCGCTGGCACGCGCCACCATTGCGCCCTACACCGCCGCAAAGGGCGGCATCAAACTGCTGACGCAGGTGATGGCCGCCGAGTGGGCCGAACACGGTATTCAGGCCAATGCGATCGGACCGGGGTATATGGCGACCGACATGAATCAGGCGCTGATCAGCAATCCCAGCTTCGATGCCTGGGTGAAAAGCCGCGCCCCCGCGCGGCGCTGGGGTCAACCGGAAGAACTGGCCGGCGCCGCAGTATTTCTGGCCTCACCCGCGTCTAACTATGTCAATGGTCAGATTATTTACGTCGATGGCGGTTTCTCAGCCGTTCTGTGATCGACGCAGGCGGGTCCGGTCCGTCTGCCTGACCGAGACCCGCCTGACACGTCAGAGCGAAGCGTTAAGCGACCCGCTCAGCGCGCTGCGGCCACCATGCGCTTAGAGAGCCCGAATACCGTCGGCGAACGGATCATGCGTATCACGCAACAGGGTCGCCTCAGCCACAACATAAGCTCGTCCGCGAATGCGCGGAATGATGCGACCGTTTTCAGACGATCGATACTGCGCCACGAATCGGCTTCCCAGAATGCTTTCCTGCACCCAGGGCGTACCCGGCGCAAGCTTGCCATCAGCGGCCAGGCAGGCCAGTTTGGCACTGGTGCCCGTGCCGCAGGGCGAGCGGTCGTAGGCGCCACCTGGGCACATCACAAAATTACGACTATGCGCTTGGGGGTCGGCCGGCGCCGCAAAGAACTCGATATGGTCGATGCGAGCGCCATCGGTCCCGGTAATGCCCGCGGCCCAGAGCGCCCGAGAGATGGCATCGGCCGCTCGGGTCAATTCAGGAATCTCAGACATCACCAGCGCGCGCGGCGCTTCACTCACCAGGAAAAACCAGTTTCCACCCCAGGCGATGTCGCCGATGATGCGACCCATGCCGGGCACATCAACGCCCACCCGCGCCTGTAAGCGATAGCTGGGCACATTTTCAATCTCGACCTCATGGCGGTTGAGCAGATCAACGCTCACCACGCCGACAGGCGTCTCGAAACGATGCGTGCCCGGCTGAATGCGCCCGAGATGGGCCAGAGTGACCGCTGCGCCAATGGTGCCGTGACCACACATGCCCAGATAGCCCACTGCATTGAAGAAAATCAGTCCCGCCGCACAGCTGGGATCGACCGGCTGACACAGCAAAGCACCCACCAGCGCCTCGTTGCCGCGCGGCTCGTTGACTGCGAAACTGCGATAGTGATCGAACTCAGAGGAAAATCGGCGCAGTCGCTCGGACAGCGGACCGCCGCCCAGCGCGGGGCCGCCCTCGATAATCATTCGAGTCGGCTCACCCTCGGTGTGTGAATCGATGACACGCATGGTCTGCACTCACGGCCCTTGGCTCGGGCAAAAAACTCAGGCGAATCGGCCCAGGTCGAAGGCCTGCAGAGCGATATCTGGCGACTGACTCAGCACCAGCGAGCGAACCCGTTCGCCCGTGACGGCTGCCAGTGTAACGCCCAGATGCTGATGACCAAAGGCATACACCAGGTTGGCAGCCGCGCGGCTACGGCCGATCGCAGGCAGGTAATCGGGTAAGGTTGGCCGGGCGCCCTGCCAGGTGCTACAGCGCTCGTATCCGGGCAGACCCAGCTGTTCTGCATGCTCTTGCAGTCGCTGCCATTTGCGGGCATCCGGGGGCGTATCAACGCGGGCAAATTCGGTAAAACCCGTCATGCGCCAGCGATCCTGGAATCGGGTGACGATGATACTGCGATCTTCAAAGGCCACCGGCAACAGATCATCAGGCCAGGCCCTCGCATCCACCGCACATTCGATGTGATAACCGCGCTCAGCAATCAGCGGTACAGGTCCATCGAGACCGTGCAGCAGTTCACCGCTGCGGGCGCCGGCTGCGACGATCACATGATCAGCCTGCATCAGCGATGTGGCATCGATATGACCCTGCGAGGTGACCTCTGCCAGAACCTGCGCCCTGCCCTCACGAATCCGCAGCGCGCGTGCACGGCCCTGACACAGGCCTCCCCCCGCCTGTATGAAGGCCTGCTGAAGTTGTTCTCGCGCACGCACCACATCAAGGAGTTGTCCGGTGTTTTCAAATCGCAGCGCTGCCACAGGACGCGACCGGAAGTGCTGCTGCAGCATGCGCAGCTCATCGGGGCTTGCGCTATGCACCCGTACCAAGCCCAGGTCTTCGGATTGCCAGCCACGCATACCTGCCGCTGCAGAGTCATGGCGCTCCCAGGCAACATAGTGGCCGAGAGCCCGAACCTGCTCGGGCATCGCGGTGGCCGACGCAAGACGTTGCCAGGCAGCCATGGCGTCACTCTGCAGCGCGGCCAGCGCCTGACGACCCTGCTCAAAGCGGCGCGGATGACTGGCCGCAACCAGTCTCAGCCCGAAGGGCAGCCAGCTGCCCAGCTCAGCCGCGGGCAGGGACACCGGCCCACCCCGACTGAACAGGCGACGCGGCAATGAGCGCAACACCGCGCGACTGGCCAGCGGCGCGAGCTGCTCGGTGGCCAGATGTCCAGCGTTACCCCATGAGGCGGCCAGCTTAGCGTCGCCTGGGTCGAGCAGCGTGGTGCGCAGACCCGCACGCTGAAGCTGCCACGCGATGATCGTGCCGATGAAACCGCCGCCGATGATCAGCGCTGAAGCGGGCGTAGACATCAGGCACTGTGTTGCAGATTGACCTGCGCCGACTTTTTACGCCCGATCAGTCTGAGCAGCAGGCGCTCGATGTCATCCATAAAGGTGTACACCACCGGGATGACCAACAGGCTGAGGAAGGTGCTGGTGATCAGCCCACCGATGACCGCAATCGCCATCGGACTGCGAAATGAAGCATCGGCGGCACCCCAACCCACTGCAATCGGCAACATACCGGCACCCATCGCAATGGTGGTCATCACAATGGGACGCGCACGCTTATGGCAGGCATCAAGCAGGGCATCGAGCCGCGCCATGGGTGGCTGGGCAGGCTGCGTGTCAGTGGCTGGACGACCACGGCGGGCCACGATGGCGTATTCCACCAGCAGAATAGAGTTTTTGGTGGCGATGCCCATCAGCATGATCAGACCAATCAGGCTGGGCATCGAAAAACTTTTCTGGGCCAACAGCAGCGCCACAAACGCGCCGCCCAGACTTAGCGGCAAGGCCGCAAGAATCGAAATAGGCTGCAGAAAATCCTTAAACAGCAGCACCAGCACGATGAAGATGCACAGCACACCCGTGAGCATGGCCAGACCGAAGCTGGCAAAAAGTTCACCCATCACCTCGGCATCGCCCACTTCCTGGGGTCGAACACCCGGCGGCAGGTTCTTCAGGGCGGGTAGCTCTGCAACCTGGCGTGTCACTTCTCCCAGCGGCAAGCCCGAGAGTTCAATCTCGAAGGTGACATTGCGCGCTCTATCGTAGCGATCAATCACCGCAGGACCGCTGGACAGCTCGAGGGTTGCCACCTGGCTCAGCATCACAGGCCCTTTCACACCGGGCACGTACAGCCGCTCAAGCACCGAGAGGTCTTGACGGCTTTGCTCGGCCAGTCGCACCAGTATGGGCACCTGACGCTCGCTGAGATTAAGCTTGGACAGCGCGAATTCGAAGTCACCCAGGGTGGCGATGCGCAGCGTCTCGCCGATAGCGGCCGTGGTCACACCCAGATCAGCCGCACGAGCAGCATCAGGACGAACCACAATCTCAGGCCTGACCAGAGCTGCGCTGCTGGCAATGGTTCCCAGCCCGTTAATAGTGCGCAGGTCGCGCTCAACCGCCCGCGCCGCCGCCGCCAGTGATTGCGGATCATCACCCGTCAATACCAGCACATACTTTTCACCGCCACCGCCCAGACCCACACGGGTGCGAACACCGGGTAGAGCCGTCAGCGCCTCACGGATGGACTGCTCGACCACCTGCTTACGCGGGCGCTCATTGCGCGGATCAAGCTGGATGGTCAGGGTAGCTTTGCGGACCTCATTGACCAGCCCACCTGCGAAGGGATCGGTGCCCGCAGCGCCGGCGCCTATGGTGGTGTACACGCTTCGAACATGCGCCACATTCATGACCAGCCGTCGCGCCTGCTCGGCGGCTGCCACCGTCTGAGCCAGGCTGGCCCCCGGCGCCAGTTCAACATTCACCTGAGTCTGGCTATTGTCGTCGGGCGGGATGAAGCCTGTGGGCAGCAGCGGTATCAGAGCGATCGAACCGGCGAAAAATGCAACCGATGCAAGCGCGGTCAGCCAGCGATGCGACAGGCACCAGCGTACCGACCCCATGTAGGCACGCATCAGACGACCGTCCTGAGCGTTATGCTTGCCATCATCGCGCAGCATGTAGGCACTCATCATGGGCGTGAGCAGTCGCGCAACCACCAGAGAAGCAAACACCGCAATGGCCGCCGTCCAGCCAAACTGCTTGAAAAACTTGCCCGCAATGCCCGACATGAACGCCGTGGGGAGAAACACGGCAATCAGGGTGAAGGTGGTCGCGATAACCGCAAGGCCGATTTCATCAGCCGCTTCTCGGGCTGCGGCCAGAGGGCTTTTGCCCATGCGCAGGTGGCGCACGATGTTTTCTACTTCGACGATGGCATCGTCGACCAGAATGCCGATGACCAGACTGAGCGCGAGCATGGTGACCACATTGGTCGAAAAACCCAGCGCGTACATGCCAATAAACGCGGGAATAACCGATAGCGGTAAGGCTACGGCCGACACAAAGGTGGCGCGCCAATCACGCAGAAACAGCCACACCACCAGTACCGCCAGCAGCGCGCCTTCCAGCAGCATGATCAGCGAGCCCCAAAACTCTTCAGCCACCGGGGTGACGAAATCAAATGCCTCAGTGGTACGTATATCAGGGTGCGCCGCCTGCAGTTCTTTGAGCGCAGCACGCACGCCGTCGCCCACCTCGACCTCACCCGCGCCCCGACTGCGGACCACCTCAAAGCCCACCACGGATTTGCCATCAAGAAAGGCGGCTGAGCGGGGCTCAGCCACCCCATCGACAATTTCAGCTAACTGATCGAGCCGCACGCGGCGGCCATCGCTGAGGCTTAACTGAATGGCGCCCAGTTCCTGGGCTGAGCGCACCGTGGCCAGGGTTCGCACCGCCTGCTCGCCGCCCGACAGATCGGTTCGACCGCCCGCGCTTTCCTGCTGCACCTGGCGCAACTGGCGCGACACTTCAGCCGCTGAGGCGCCCAGAGCCTGTAGCCGTGTCGCGTCGAGCGCCACGAGAATTTCGCGCTGCGCGCCACCCACTCGGGTTACGGCCCCTACCCCCTTAACCCCCAGCAGGCGACGACTGATGGTGTTGTCGACAAACCAGCTGAGGGCCTCGGTATCGAGCCGCTCTGACTCGATGGTAAAAGCCAGCACGGGGGTGCCTGCCACATTGATCTTGTCAACGACAGGATCGCGCAAGTCTCCTGGAAGATCGGAGCGCACCCGCGCGATCGCCGAGCGGGTGTCGTCCAAGGCTTCCTGCACAGGCTTTTCGATGCGGAACTCGATGGTCATCGAGACCGTTCCCTCATACACCCGCGTGGTGATGTGCCGTACACCCTGCAGCGTGGCAATGGCGTTCTCAAGGCGGCGGGCCACGTCGTTTTCAAGCTGCGCAGGCGACGCGCCCGGTAGCGACGCACTGACCGTGATGGTGGGCAGATCGAGATCAGGAAAGTTCTGCACCTTCATGGTGTTGAAGCTCACCAGACCTGCAAAGGTGAGCATCACGAAAATCATGAGGGCAGCGATCGGGTTATTGATCGCCCAGCGTGACATCATGGAATGACCCTCACGCGATCACCCTCGCTCAGGAACGCCGCGCCACTGGCCACCAGCCTAGACGAAGCCGACACGCCGCTGACTTCGACCCGTTCACCCAGCCGCCGTCCCACCTGAACCTTGATCTGACTGACTCTATCGTCAGGCGACACCGCGAAGACGTAGCTGAAGCCGTCACGCAGGCTGAGGGCCGCTTGCGGCACCGTCAAGGCCTGCGAACTGCCCAAGACGAACTCGCCGCTGGCAAACATGCCTGCCTTGAAGGCGCCCTCCTGCGCAGCAGCGGCCGGCAGATCAACGTACACCAGCGCATTGCGAGTCTGGGCATCCACCGTGGGGGCTACGATGCGCACCGTCCCGGCTGCACGCGCGCCGGTGGCCGACACGACGCTCACCGACTGACCGGGCTTGACCCGCGCGATTTCAGCGGAGGTGACTTCAGCCCGCCATTCGAGACGATCACCCCGAATGAGACGAAACAGTTCCTGCCCTGGCTGAGCGACCTGGCCCAGGGTGGCTGCCCGCGCAGAGATCGTGCCGTGATCGGGCGCCAGAACCCGGGTGTGGGCGAGCCGCACCTGATGCACATTCACCTGAGCTTCAGCGGCTGCCACGCGCGCCTCTGCGGTCTTCTCGCCGGTGAGCAGCTGCGCAACCTGCTGTGCACTGAGTGCACCACTAGCCTGAATCACACGCGCACGCTCAGCATTGGCGCGCGCATCGCTCAGCGCTGCCTGCGCCTCGGCTAGCGCCGCACGGGCCTGGGCAAGCTCGGCCTGAAGCGTGTCGGCGGCAAAACTGGCCAGTACCTGCCCAGCACGAACGCGGTCACCCACATTGACGTTGACCTGTGCCAATCGCAGGCCTGCCGCCTCTGCGCCAATAATCGCCTCCTGCCAGGCCGCAATATTGCCGTTGGCATTGATGCGAATGGGAAGATCAATGAGCTCAGGTGCCACCACTCGCACCGACAAGGCGGGACGTGCGGCGCTACCGGCAGCCGCGCCATCCGCAGCTTTTGCGGCGGGTCGCTCTGCAGTGTTTCGCCCATCCGTGTTTCGGTCCTGGGCAAACGCAACCAGGCTCAGCATCGACAGGGCCAAAGCCCCAAGGCCCGCGCGGGGCAGTAGTCTGCTCAGATTCATTGTCTAAAGCCCATCCCAGCCGCCGCCTAAGGCACGGTAAAGATTGATCCAGGCTACGAGCCATTCATGGTCGAGCGCGGTCTCAGCCGCATCAGCCGCCAGTGAGGTTCGCCGCGCGTCTTCGAGTTCGATCAGGCTACCCAGGCCAGCCCGCTGACGGGACTGTGCGCCCGCCAGGGCCTCTCGGTAACCCAGTGCGGCAGTGCGCACGTCGGCTCGACGTTCCTGCACGCTGTGCAGGCTGATCAGCGCCTCTTCGACCTCACGGACAGCCTGACGCACCCGCGCACGATAGGACACCTCAGCGGTCTGATAGGCTGAACGTGCAGCGTCGGTATTGGCTGCTCGCGCAGCATCACCGGTCAGCGGCAGACTGATTGTCGGGCCGATACTCCAGGGCACAACCGACAGGGTTGAGAATCCAGCCGGCCGTACCACCGTTGGTGAAATCTGCCCCGACAGCGCAAGACGCGGATAACGCTGCGCCTCGGCCACTCCGATGGCAGCGCTTGCCGCTGCAAGCTCACGCTCGGCCGCCGCAATATCCGGCCTGCGGGCGAGCGCCTGGGCCGGTACAGCGGGCACGGGCGGCGCCGATGGCGCTGGCAGGCGAGCGCTCTGCTCTCGAAGCTGCGCGATCAGTTCAGGCTCAGACAGTCCGGTTAAGGCAACCAAAGCCTTGATGGCAAGCATGCATTGCGCCTGCCGCTGTTTGAGAACAGCAGCGGCATCGGATGCGCTGGCCCTGGCCAGGGCCACGGTGGCAGGCGACTGAAAACCGGCCTCGCCGGCCGCTGCAACCAGACGCGCGGTTTCCTGTCGACTGTTGGCATCGGCCTGCGCGAGATTTTGCTGCCGCTCGCAATAGCGCACGCTGGCATACACCGTTGCGACCTCAGCCGCCACCGATACGCGCGCATCGTGCCACTGCCACAGGCTGCCTTGCCATTGCGCTTGTGCTAATTCACGCTGACGGGCCAGGCCGCCAAAGAGATCGATTTCCCAACTGGCCTGCGCGCCCAGGGTGAGCTGGCTTCGATAGCTGAGTGGCCCCACCAGACCTGGGATCACCATGCCCATCGTGCTGGCAGATCGCTGCGCCAAGCCTTGCGCATCAAGAGCTGGCTCAGCTCGCACACCGGCCGCAACCAGATCGGCACGCGCGCGCTCGATGCGACTGGCCGCCTGCGCAAGCGACGCACTGACCCGCTGGGCCTCGAGAATGAGACTGGGTAACAGGGGGTCGCCCAGACGAGCCCAGGCATGCACCATGTCCTGAACACGGGCCTGATCGGTTGCCGCACGGTTGGGATCCGCCGCCGAGCGACTTTGCTCCGTCACACCCAGGGGATGCTCCGCCGAGCGACCCGGATCCGTTGCAGGGCGCGTCTGCCCTGTCGCCGTTTGAGGAGTTGCTGATTGCGCGGGCCGCGGTGCCTGCCATTGCGCGGGCGCCAAAGCATCGGCGCTCTGATAGTCAGGGCCAACCCGATCGAAAAATGGACCCGACGCGCAGGCGGATAGGGCCAGAACCGTCAGACCGTGCAACATCACGAACGCGACGGAACGGCTGCGCGGCAGCTCGGGGCTGAACATCGGGAACATGGTGGCGTTTGCGGCACACGACCGTGCCAGAGCGAAAGGCCGCGATTTTAAACCGACGCCCGTGACCTGACCCTGACACAGTACGGGTTGCAGCGCATCCGAAAGCGATACGCAGGGCTTTTTACCCGGCGGCGGCCCGGTATCATGCGAAGGCTATCCGGAGCGACGCCCCTGAACCCCTCGAACCCCCTGTTTACCGTCGCGCTGGCCGCCTTCTCCAGCATGGCATCGATGCGTGCCTGCGACTCGCTGCTGCCTTCGCTCGCCGATGAGTTCTCGGTCACACTGGGTACGGCTGCCTACACCATCTCGGCCTTCGCGATCGCCTATGGCTTAGCGCAAATCCTCCTGGGCCCAGCGGGTGACCGTTTTGGTAAACCCCGGGTCATTGGCTGGGCTGCGGTCATCTGCGCCCTATCCAATGGGGGGGTGGCACTGTCGGGCTCGCTCGATCAGGCCATCGCCTGGCGCGTACTGGCCGGCAGCGCGGCAGGCGGCATCGTGCCGCTGAGTCTGGCCCTGATCGGTGATCGGGTCCCCTACGAAGGCCGTCAGGTCATGTTGGCCAGACTGATGACTGCGACGCTGCTGGGTATGATCACCGGCCAATGGGTGGGCGGCATGCTTGCCGATGCGGTGGGCTGGCGAGCCGTCTTCGGAGGTCTCGCTGCACTGTTCAGCCTGGCAGCCATACCGGCCTTCAATACCCACCGGCGAGAACGCGCGCTGCCGCGCCCCGAACGCAGCGTTTCGAAGGGCGGCTTCTTCACACAACTGTCGTACGTGCTGCGTAACCCATGGGCGCGTTGCGTTCTCGCGGTGGTGGGACTGGAGGGCGCATTCGTGTATGCCGCTATGTCCTTCGTGCCCAGCTATCTGCATCACAGCTTCGATCTCAGTCTGGGCGAGGCTGGCGCCGTGATGGCCTTGTTCGCCGTGGGTGGGCTTCTGTATTCGATCGGAGCCCCTAGCCTGATTCGACGCCTGGGTGAAGCCGGACTCGCTCGAGCAGGGGGCTGGTGTCTGGCCCTTGCCATGGGCGCGCTCAGTTTCGCGCCCAGCTGGCACTGGGGTATGCCGGCCTGTCTGCTGGGCGGCTTGGGGCTTTATTTTCTGCACAGCGTTCTGCAGACGCACGCCACGCAGATGCTGCCCGACCTACGCGGCACAGCCGTCGCCACCTTTGTCATCTTTCTGTTTTTGGGACAGGCGCTTGGCGTGGCCGCTGCCGCTGAGGTGGTTGATCGAGTCTCGCCGCGCTGGGTTTTCGCGGCCAGCATGCTGGTGCTACCCATGATTGCGCTGTGGTTCAGCGCGAAGCTGCGCCAACGCGGAAAACCCGAAGCCACCGCGCGCTAAGATCGCGCTTGGTTATTGGCACCAACGCCCCTGTTTACCGGCCCGCATCGCATGGATCCCGTTATTAAAGACATTCTGGAAGTCGCTACCGCTGAATTTGCCGAGCACGGCTTTGCCGGCGCACGGGTCGACGCGATCGCCGCCAAAACACGCACCAGTAAGCGCATGATTTACTACCACTTCGGCAGCAAGAACGGATTGTATGAGGCCGTTTTATCGTATGCCTACGACGGCATACAAACCAGCTGGGCCCTGCCCAATCTCGAGGATCTTTCACCTATGCAGGCACTGGCCTGCTACGCACAGTATGTGTACTGTGCGCACGCGCACCACCCAGCGTTCGTACGACTGGTTATGGGCGAAAACATGTTGGGCGGCAAGACGGTCAAGCGACTGACGCGAATTCGTGAGTCGGGCTTGGCAGGTCTGAATACGCTGGAGGGCATACTGGCTCGCGGCAGGGCCGACGGCAGCATGCGCGGCGATGTGAGGTCGTTCGATGTCTATGCAAATCTCGTGGGCATGAGCTTTCACTTCGTCTCAAATCGGGCTACGTTTTCGTCCATTTTTGAAAGTGGACTCAAGCCTGATGATGTTCAGGCCGCGCGCGAGCGAAGCATTGTCGACACCATCTTGCGTCAAGTGAGCTCCGGCCTTCAGATCAGCGAACCGGTCATGCCCGATACGCGCAGTCAGCCTGCGCGCGACGGAGTTGCAACCAGACGACGAAAATGAGCCTCCATGCGGTCGGCGTCGGGCGTGACCCCCGTGAAATACGCAAAAGCGCCCACGGCCTGCCAGACCGCCATGCCGCCGCCATCGACCGTGACGCACCCAAGTGCCTGCGCAATGCGCAGCAGCTCAGTCTCGAGCGGAAAGTAAACAATATCGGACACCCACATCGAGGATCGCAGCAAGGACGATGAAAGCGGCAGCCCAGGCAGCTTGTCCATGCCGGTGGGCGTTGCATGAATGAGACCTGATGCATCGCGCATGGCGTCTTCGAGCGTCGTACACTTGACGCGAGCCTGACCGTGGATGCGCCCTACGCGTTGCGCCAGCTGCTCGGCGCGTTGGACATCGATATCGACAATGCTGAGCTGCTCAGCGCCCAGCTGCATCACCGCATGAGCCACAGCAGAGCCCGCGCCGCCCGCGCCCAGTAACACGACACGGCTGAGGTCTGCCTGGGGCTGCTTTCGCCGAAAGCTCTCTCGCCATCCGAAGCAATCGGTGTTGAAGCCTGTCGCGCGCCCAGCTTTATCGAACACCACCGTATTAACCGCACCGAGCGCGCGGGCGTCATCAGACAGATCGTCCAGCAGCTCAATCACCTGCTGCTTGCACGGAAAGGTAATGTTGAGGCCGGCAAAGCCCATCACGCGAGCGGACTCGAACAGCATCGGCAATTGAGAAGCGCCGCCCCGTCCGCGATCAAGGTCGATAATCTGATAATGCACGCGCATGCCCAGATGTGCCCCCTCGGCTTCGTGCAGGCTTGGGGTCAGTGAGCGCCCGATACCGGATCCGATCAGACCGAACAGAGTCTTGTCCGGGCCCGACCGCACCTGCGAAGGCGAAGCTGTCGTCATAAGGACATTTCAGAAAGGCGAGGTTTTGGCGAACTGCGGCGCACGACGCTCTTGATGACTGGCTACACCCTCTCGCACGTCGGGTCCGGTGAAGCCCATGAACTCAGCAGCTAGCGAAGCGTCAAACGTGGGACCCATCATGCGCAGCCAGTTGTTCAGCGTGTACTTGGTCCAGCGGATGGCGGTAGGCGAACCCAGCGCAAGTCGACGCGCAACACTGAGCGCGGTCTCACGCAATTCGGTCGCATCCACACACTTTGAGACCAGCCCAATGCGCTCGGCCTCTTCGCCGGAGATGGGTTCGCACAGCATGAGGTAGTACTTGGCCTTGGCCATGCCACAGAGCAAAGGCCAGATGATGGCGGCATGATCACCCGCGGCAACACCCAGCCGGGTATGGCCGTCAACAATCTTGGCGTCGCGCGCAGCGATGGAGATGTCTGCCAGAAGACCCGCCACCAGACCGGCACCCACCGCGGGGCCATGCATCGCCGACACAATGGGTTTGTCACAGTTGATGACGTTGTAAACTAGGTCGCGGGCCTCGCGCCATACCCTCGATCGCGTGTTGAAGTCTTTGATCATGTCCTCTATCAGCGCGAAATCACCTCCCGCCGAGAACCCCTTACCCTCGCCACGCAAGACCACGGCTCGAACCGCCTCGTCATCGCCAATGTCGCGCCAGATGCGGGCAAGCTCCCAGTGACCTGTGTGATCAGCTGTAGCAAGTCGACCCGGCGAGCCCATGACCACTTCAAGCACCCCCTCGGGATGCTCGATAAAGGTCAGTGTCTTGTAGTGTGCGTAGCGATCGATCATGGTGTCGGTCCGTTGAAAGAGACGTTCAGGCAAGCCAGCGGTGATGGATGGCGGCCAGCGCACGCGCAAAGGATGACGCCACTTCATCACTGGCCGCGGCCGTGATCTGCAGGTCATTGAGCAGACCGTTGTGCAGGCCGTAAACCCAACCGTGCACGACAACCGTTTGCCCGCGCTGCCAGGCATCACGTACCACCGTGGTGTGACAGACGTTGCGGGCCTGTTCGAGCACGTTGAGTTCAACCAGGGCATCAACCCGATGCGCCTCGGGCAACTGCTGCAGAAACGCCAGATGGGTGTCTCGCACATCCTGCACATGGCGCAACCAGTTATCGACCAGACCGGCTCGCTGGTTGTTCATGGCCGCCCGCACGCCGCCGCAGTTGCTGTGCCCCACGACGATAATGTGCTGCACGCCCAATACGTCAACCGCGTATTGAATGACCGATAAGGCATTGAGGTCAGAGTGCACCAGAAGGTTGGCGACATTGCGGTGCACGAACATTTCGCCGGGCAGCAGATCGACCAGTTCGTTAGCGGGGACACGACTGTCGGCACATCCGACCCACATGTAGCGGGGCGTCTGCTGCGCCAGCAGTCCGGTAAAAAATCCGGGCTGCCGGGCCTCAACCCTGGAGGCCCAGGCCCGATTGCGCTCAAAAAGCTGAGAAAGGTCGCGTTCAGTCAAGCTTGGCCCCGGAGTCTTTGACCACCTTGGCCCACTTGTCGACTTCAACAGCAATGAACTTAGCCATGTCTTCGGGCGACTGTCCGCCGGCTTCAGCGCCCAGTGAATTCCAGATGCCCTTCAGCTCGGTCCCGGCAAGCGCCTTGGCGGTTTCCTGCTGCAGGCGATTGACCAGCTCGCGCGGCGTGCCCGCCGGTGCCCACAATCCATACCAGGTACGCGCCTCATAGCCGCTGACACCGGCTTCAGCCAGGGTCGGAATCTCGGGCAATGCGAAGGAGCGCTGTGACGATGACACTGCCAGCGCAACCAGCCTGCCCGACTTGATGTGCTGAATAGAGCTGCCCAGGCCGTCAAACATAAAGTCGACCTGACCGGCCAGCAGGTCCTGCAACGCAGGGCCCGCACCGCGGTAGGGAATATGCGTTGCGAAACTGCCGGTGATGGTTTTCCAGAGTTCGACCGTGAGGTGATGAGTCGTACCGTTTCCAGCCGAGGCGTAATTAAGCCTGCCAGGATTGGCTTTTACATGACGTTGAAAGTCTGCGAAGTTTCGGGCGGCCACGCGCTGCGGGTTCACCACAATAACGTTGGGCACGTAGGACAGCACCGTGACCGGTGCCAGATCTTTCTGCAGGTCATAACCCAGTTTGGGATAGAGGCTGACTGCGATGGTGTGGTGTACAGCACCGACCAGAAACGTATAGCCGTCAGGCGCCGCCTTAGCCGTCAGCTCGGCACCGAGCGTGCCACCCGCACCGCCCCGGTTATCAATCACCACCTGCTGGTTCAGGTTCTGGGACAGCACCTTGGCCAGCGGTCGGGCGAAGGCGTCGGTCCCGCCCCCTGGCGGAAATGGCACGATGAGGCGAATGGGCCGATTCGGCCAGTTCTGCGTCTGCGCCATGGCTGAAGGCACCGCGGCCATCATGCAGCCCGCAACACCCAGCAACACAGCAATTCTGGTGAGCGATTTCATAGAAAGTCTCCTGTCGGGGTATGGAACGCTGGCGCGATCTTAGTGCAATCGGCGTATCGGCTGCGTTTTGGAATGGTTTAAGAAATTGATCGTAGTTTATTTGCCTAAGCAATAGTTGTCATGGCAATATTTGTCGATGGCACGAAAAATATCCGCCTCTGCCCACGATCGCGCAATCGACGAAGCCCAGAAGGCCATAGGCTTTCAGCTGTCGCGCGTGATGGCCGTTCTAAGGCGCGAAGTCGACATGCGCATGCAGGCACACGGTCTGACGCATGCGCAGTGGCGCCCTCTGTGGCTGTTAAAGATGGGCCTGGCCCGAACGACGAACGAGCTGGCCCGCGAGCTTGATGTCGACACCAGCGCCGTCACCCGTCTGATCGACCGTCTCGAAGCCAAACAACTGGTCGCGCGTACCCGCTCAGGAGAAGATCGGCGCGTGGTCTATCTCGCGCTCACCCAGGATGGTGAACAGGCGGTCAGCCATATTCCCGGCGTGCTGGCTGAGGTCAATGCAGCCCTGTTGTCCGGCTTCACGGCGGCCGAAACCGCACAGCTGCGCGACATGCTTCAGCGTATGCAGCGCAATGGCGGCGACACGCAATCGACGGCGACTGCCACGCCCCCCGTCAAACACCGCAAGGTGGCCGATCGCTCGGATGATCTGCCGTGATGTCTTACGGGTCTACGCGGTTCAGGTATTGGCCGGGTTATGGGTTGCTTGTACTCGCGAGCTTCGTACTGGGCTGCGCCAAGCCGCGCGAAGCCTCCCCCGGGCGCGCGCTGCTATCGCCAGTCGCGCTGACGGGCCAGCCTGCACCGAACGCCGCGCCGCTTGAGGCCGACTGGCCTGGCCCACGCTGGTGGCGGGCCTTCGGACCCGACGACCTTGATGCGCTCGTTCAAACTGCGCTGCAGCGTCAGCCGGGACTTCAGGTCGCACTGGCCCGCGTGCGCCAGGCCCAGGCGGTTCTGGAAGGCGTCCGGGCTGACGATCAGGCCACACTCAGTCTCAACCTTGACATCAGCGCTCAGCGCTTCACCGAAAACGGGCTCTCGCCACCCGCTCTCGCGGGCCGGCATCGACTCAATAACGCGGTGCAGTGGTCGGCGCGATGGGAGCCCGATCTGGGTCGCATGCAGCCGCTCCTGGAGTCCGCCATGGGGCGCGAGCGCACTGCCCAGGCACAGGTACAGGCAGCGCGCATGCTGCTCGCCGCTGGCGTTGCCACGCGGTGGACCGAGCTGGCGCGGCTAGTCGAGATGCAGACACTGACCGAGCGTAGCCTTGCCCAGCGCCAGGCCATGCTGGGTCTGGTCGCCCAGCGGCAGGCCGCCGGGCTGGATACGGTGCTTGAGCTCAGGCAGGCCGAGGGGCTCATCGCCCAAACACGGGTAGAGCTCGAAGCACTGGCCGAAGCCGCACAGCGCGAACGGCATGCGCTGGCCGAACTCAGCGGACAGTCACCCGAAGCGTTGAGCGCTCTCAAACCTGCGCTTGCAGAGCTGCGCCCGGTACCGCTGCCCGAGCAGATCGCAGCTGACCTTCTGGGCCGGCGCGCCGATCTGGTCGCCCTGCGCTGGACGGTCGCTTCGCTTGAGGGCGATGTCGCCCTGGCCCGCGTCCAGTTTTTACCCAATGTAAACCTGCTGGCCTTTGCAGGTCTGTCCAGCATCGGGCTGGGCAGGCTGATTGATGCGGGTTCGCGCACCTATGGTGTCGGGCCCGCCCTTCGGCTACCCCTGTTTGAAACCCCTCGTCTTCAGGCCCGTCTTGACGAACAGCAGGCACTGCGCGACGGCGCTGTTGAGGCTTATAACCAGGCACTGATTGCGGCTCTGCGCGAAGTCGCTGATGAGACCGCCTCGCTGCTGTCGATAGAACGGCAACGCCAGGCGCAGGCGCAGGCGCTGGCCGCATCCGAGTCAGCTTATGCGTTAGCTCTTCAACGCTACCAGGCGGGACTCGTCAATTTTCTAACCGTACTCACCGTTGAAAACACGGTGATCGCTCAACGACGACTCGACGCCGAACTGAAAGCACGAGAACTGGCCACGGGCATTGCCCTGGCGCGTGCCCTCGGCGGCGGTTATCGCTCTGATACACATCCGAATTCACCATGAGTCAGCCTCAGTCCTCTTCAACCAATCCCGGCCCGCCTGCCCCCGCACAAACACCGGGCGCCAGTGGCGCCGCGCGCACCGAGGCTAGCCGGGGGGATCCATCCGCGCGTCGCGGGCGCGCCCTGCTCGGCGTCACGGCTTTAGTTGCCACCGCGGGTCTTGCTTATGGCGTCTGGTGGTGGACTCAAGAGCGAGGTTTGATCCGCACCGATAATGCTTACGTGCAGGCTCCCATGGTGCAGCTGAGTTCGCAGCATGCCGGTACCGTGGTACAGGTGCTGGTCGAAGACACCGAACGTGTTTTGGCGGGACAGGTACTGGTCCGACTGGATGCCAGCGATGCGCGAATCGCACTCGAGCGCGCCGAAGCCATGCTGGCACAAACCGTACGCGAAGTACGCGGCTTGTATGCCAACAATCTGGCGCTCGCGGCCACCGTTAGGCTGCGCGAATCCGAAGTGGTACGCGCTCAGGCTGATGTCGAACGCAAGGCGGACGACCTGCAGCGCCGCCAGCCTCTGCTGGTCAGCGGTGCTATTGGCGCTGAAGAGCTTCGACACACTGAAAACGCGGTACTTGCCGCCCGCAGCATGCTGGCTGGCACCCAGTCGGCCCTGGTTGCTGCCCGTGAGCAGGAGGCCGCCAATCGCGCCCTGACCGAGGGCACGCGCATCGACCGCCACCCCCATGTAGAGCGCGCCGCGATCGCTGTTCGCGAGGCCTGGCTCGCGTTGCAGCGAACCGAGGTCCGTGCACCCATCGCCGGACAGGTCGCACGGCGCACGGTGCAGGTCGGCCAGCGCCTTGCGCCCGGCACCACGCTTATGGCTATCACCGCGCTGGATGAAGTCTGGGTCGATGCCAACTTCAAAGAAGTGCAACTGCGGGACATACGACCCGGGCAGCGGGTACAGCTCAGTGCGGATGTCTGGGGATCGCGCGTGCATTACAACGGGCAGGTCAGTGGCATCGGCGCCGGGACGGGCTCGGCATTTGCACTGCTGCCTGCGCAGAACGCCACCGGCAACTGGATCAAGATTGTGCAACGGGTGCCCGTGCGCATTGAGGTCGACCCGACCCAGGTTGCGGCTCACCCCCTGCGTGTCGGTTTATCGATGCAGGTGGTCATCGACACGCGACAGTCTGAGCAAGCCAATAGCCCCCGCGACAAGCCTCGGGCAAGCGCCAGTACGGGCGTGTTTGATATCAGCACAGCCGAAATCGATCGTCGCATTGAGCAACTTATCGCCGCACACCTGGGTCGCGGTGTCGCCTCGCGTTAGTCCGCGGGTTTGGCGTCTTAAGCGCGCATCATGAGCACAGGGTCACGGGCGATGTTTGCACCGCTGCAGGGACTCGAGCGCGTGCTCGGCACCCTGGCGCTATCGATCAGCACGTTCATGTATGTACTCGACAGTTCGATTGCCAATGTGTCGCTACCGGCCATTGCTGGCGATCTGGGTGTGAGTCCGGCCCAGGGAACCTGGGTGATTACCTCGTTTGCAGTCGCCAACGGTATCGCGGTACCTCTGACTGGCTGGCTCACGCAGCGCTTTGGCGCAGTGCGTCTGTTCACCGCCTGCGTGCTGCTGTTCGTCATCACCTCGTGGCTGTGTGGCCTGGCGCCAACGCTTGAGCTGCTCATAGTCGCGCGAATTCTGCAGGGCCTGGTGGCAGGGCCACTCATCCCGCTGTCGCAGGCGCTGTTGTTAGCCAGTTATCCGCCTGCGCTCGCGGGGTCTGCGCTGGCCTTCTGGAGCATGACGATTCTGGTAGCGCCCATTACCGGGCCGCTTCTGGGCGGCTGGATCACCGACAACATCTCGTGGCCCTGGATCTTTTACATCAATGTTCCCGTAGGACTGCTGGCGGCCTTGCTGGTCTGGTCGGTGTACGGTCATCGAGACCCTGGCCCACGTCGTATGCCAGTCGATTTTGTCGGCCTTTGCATGCTGGTCGTCTGGATCGGTGCGCTGCAATTAACGGTAGACCTGGGCAAAGAGCTTGACTGGTTTTCGTCGCCGGTCATTCGCTGGCTGGCCGTCACCGCGCTAGTGGTATTTCTATTTTTTCTGGCCTGGGAGCTCACAGACCGTCACCCCATCGTGAATTTGCGTCTCTTCTCGACTCGCAATTTCATGATTGGAAGCCTGACCCTATCGCTGGGTTATGGGGTGTTCTTCGCCAATGTGGTGTTGCTTCCACTATGGGTTCAGCAGTGGATGGGTTACACGGCAACCTGGGCTGGATGGCTGACGGCACCGGTCGGCATCCTGGCCATCGTGCTGACGCCCTGGGTCGGCCGCAACGCCAGCCGGATTGACCCCCGGCTGCTATCGACCATCGCCTTTTCGATGTTCGCCTTTGTGATGTGGCTACGCTCGAACTTCAGCACCGACGCGCCTTACGAGGTCATGCTGATTCCCACCGTGCTGCAGGGCGTAGCCATGGCGTTTTTTTTCATCCCGCTACAGACCCTGCTTTTTCGGGGACTTCCGCCCGAGCAGCTACCCTCTGCGGCAGGTTTATCGAATTTCGTGCGCATTACCGCGGGCGGCGTGGCCACCTCGGTCTTTACAACGTTCTGGGATCGTCGAACCTCGTTTCACCACGCACGACTTACCGAGGCGATTCACGTCGGTAATGAGGGTCTTGCGCCCGCGCTGTCTGTCCTTGAAGGTCAGGGCATGAGCCCCGATCAGATCAGTGCCGCCATCAATCGTCTGATTGACCAGCAGGCGGCCACGCTGGCGGTCACCGATATTTTCTGGTTCTCAAGCGTGATTTTTTTGGGCTTGATCGGTGTCGTGTGGTCAACCCGACCCCGTTAGTCGGGGCCCGGTTCAGCGCGCGCACCGCTGTCGGCATCAAACCAATGCAGGTCTTCTGCACGAGCGGTCACGAAGGCCATGCGAGAGCTTTCGGGTATGGCCATGCTGGCATCGCATCGAACCACGATCGGCAGACCACCCAGGCGCGCGTGCACCAGGCGCTCGGCCCCGAGCAGCTCGATAAACTCGATCTGAACCGGCCAGCCCTGCCCGGCCCAGTGCAAACGCTCGGGCCGAACACCCAGCAGCCATTGGCCAGGCCCTGGCGCGCGCACCGTAAATTGATAGCCAGGCGCCTCGCCCTCACCCGGTCGGGCGAGCACGTTACCCAGGGCGTCGACCTGCACCGGCAACAGGTTCATCGGAGGCGAGCCGATAAATCCCGCCACAAAGGCCGTCTGCGGCCGCGCATAGACTTCGTCGGGCACACCAATCTGCTCGATCCGCCCTGCGTTCATGACAATCATGCGTTGCGCCAGGGTCATGGCTTCGACCTGATCATGAGTCACGAAGAGCGATGTGGTGCCCAACTGCGCATGCAGACGTCTGATTTCAAGCCGCGTCTGTACCCTGAGCTTGGCATCAAGATTGGATAAGGGCTCATCGAAGAGAAACACGCGCGGCTCGCGCACAATGGCACGTCCCATGGCAACACGCTGGCGCTGACCACCCGACAGCTGACGCGGCAGCCGCTTGAGCAGGGCCTCAAGGCCCAGAATACGTGCCGCCTGTGCCACCCGCGCCTCAATATCGGTACGAGCCAGGCCGCGAATCCTTAAGCCATACGCCATGTTGTCAAACACATTCATGTGCGGATACAGCGCATAGTTCTGAAACACCATGGCGATGTCGCGCTGCGAGGGCTCAACATCGTTCACCCGCTGTCCGTCGATACGGATTTCACCCTCACTGATTTCTTCAAGCCCCGCCACCATGCGCAGCAGCGTGCTTTTGCCACAACCGGACGGACCCACAATAACGATGAACTCGCCGTTGGCGATATCGGCGCTGACACCCCGAACCGCATGCGCGGCAGCAGTGCCCTGTCCGTACCGTTTGTGCACATCGATCAGTGAGACCGAACCCATCAGACCTCTCCTGGGCACGCGCTGTGCGCCCGTCTATTTCTCGGCATCGACCAGCCCCTTGACGAACCAGCGCTGCATGCCAATGACGACAATGGCCGGCGGAATCATGGCCAGCATCGCAGTCGCCATCACGACGTTCCATTCATTGGCCGCGTCGCCGCCGGCAATCATGCGCCGAATGCCCATCACGATGGGGTACATCGATTCGTCGGTGGTCACGAGTAAGGGCCACAGATACTGATTCCAGCCATAAATAAACTGGATCACGAATAAAGCGGCGATGCTGGTTGTCGACAACGGTACCAGCACATCGCGAAAAAACCGCAAGGGCCCTGCCCCATCCATGCGTGCAGCCTCAACCAGCTCAGGCGGCACGGTGAGAAAAAACTGGCGAAACAGGAAGGTCGCTGTTGCAGATGCCATCAGGGGTACGGTAAGCCCGGCCCAGCTGTTGAGCATGCCGAGATCAGCCACCACCGCGTACGTCGGCGAAATGCGGACCTCAACCGGCAGCATCAGCGTGATGAAGATCATCCAGAAGCACAGGCCACGGCCCGGAAACCGGAAATAGACGAAGGCAAACGCCGACAGCAGCGAGATGGCAATCTTGCCCACGGCAATCAGCAAAGCGCTCACCAGACTGGTGAACAGCATGGGGGCAACGGGCGGTATGCCACTACCGTAGGTGGTTTTACCGCCCAGCAAAGCCGTCTTCCAGGTTTCGACGAAGTGGCCGCCCGGCGCAAGCGACATTGGGGCTTGGGCAACGATCTCTTGCGCCGTCTGGGTCGACGCAATGAAAGCGACATAAATCGGAAAGCCCACGATGCAGACTCCCACCAGCAGCACTGCGTGCGCCAACAGGTCAAGACCGGGCCTGCGCTCAACCATGACGCCGAGCCTTCATCAGTAGTGCACCCTGCGTTCGAGGTAGCGGAATTGAATGGTGGTCAGCACGATCACCACCAGCATCAGAATGACCGACTGCGCCGCCGAGCCACCCAGGTCCATCGCCTTGAAGCCATCGTGATACACCTTGTACACCAGGATGGCGGTGTCCTTACCCGGACCACCCTGCGTGGTGGCATCCACAATGGCAAAGGTGTCGAAGAAGGCATAAACGATATTGACCACCAGCAGGAAGAAGCTGGTGGGAGACAAGAGCGGAAAAATGATTGTTCTGAATCGGTGCCATGGCCCTGCACCGTCAATGGCGGCAGCTTCGATGAGACTGCGCGGAATCGACTGCAGACCTGCGACAAAAAATAGAAAGTTGTAGGGAATCTGCTTCCAGACCGACGCAAAAACAATCAGGGCCATACCATCACCGGAATCAAGCAGATGATTCCAGGAGTAGCCCATCTGCGCCAGCGCGCGCGGCACGATGCCGGCCACCGGCGCAAACAGGAACAGCCACAATACGCCAGCCACGGCCGGCGCCACCGCATAGGGCAGTATCAGCAGCGTTCGGTAGTAGGGCTGCGCGCGCATGACGCGGTCTGCCATGGCGGCCAGCAGAAGGCCTATCGCCAGGCCCAGGCCAGCCACCAGTGCCGAAAAAACGGCGGTGACCCGAAACGCGTTGACATAGGCGTCGTCAGCAAACAGCCGTTGAAAATTTTCAAGCCCGACAAATTGCACCGACGTGCCGAAGGCATCTTGCATCAGCGCGCTCTGCCAGAGCGCCTGACCCGCCGGCCAGAAAAAAAACACCAGCACGATGATCAGCTGCGGAGCCATCAGCAGCCACGCGAGCGCAGTACCCCTGAAGATGGCGCTGGGCGGAAAATTCATCTTGATCCGGCGCGCTGAAGCCGAGCTTATCGACGAATCGGCAGCTGCAGGCGGCGGAGCTGCACGAGCAGCCCACCGCCCAGCCAGCGCTTACTTATTGGCGGCTTCGAAGCGGGCCAGGTGCTCATTGCCACGCTTGACGATGGCCTCAAGCGCCTCTTTGGGCGACTTCTTGCCAGCCCAGACCTGTTCGAGCTCTTCATCAACCACCGCGCGAATCTGCACGTGGTTGCCCAGGCGTATGCCGCGAGAGTTATCGGTGGTTTTGCGAATCATCTGAGTGACCGACACATCCGTGCCCGGGTTATCGCGATAAAAGCCTGATTTCTCGGTGGCCTCGTACGCGCCCATGGTGATGGGTAGATAACCCGTCTGCTGGTGGCTCTTGGCCTGCACATCGGACTTGCTGAGGTGGTCAAAGAAAGCAGCAACGCCCTTGTACTCATCGGTCTTCTTGCCGGCCATCACCCACAGGCTGGCGCCACCGATGATGGTGTTCTGCGGAGCGCCCTGCACATCCGGATAGTAGGGCAAGGTGGAAATACCCGAGGCAAACTTGGCATTGCGACGAATGTTGCCGTACGCAGCCGACGAGCCCATGGTCATGGCGCACTCACCCGACACAAAGACCGCGTCAGGCGCGTTGGCGCGACCCTTGTAAACGAACAAACCTTCTTTAGCCATGTCGGCGAGCGTGCTGATGTGGCGCACATGCAGCGCCGAATCAACCTTGAGACGAGCATCGTTACCATCAAAGCCATTACGCTTGGATGCAAACTCAGCGTTATGCCAGGTTGAGAAGCTTTCGAGCTGCGTCCAACCCATCCAGGACGTTGTCAGCGGACATTTGTGCCCGCTTTCCTTGAGCTTACGTGCCGCGGCGATCACCTCGGGCCAGGTCTTAGGCGGCTTCTCGGGGTCAAGGCCTGCGGCCTTCATCGCGTCTTTGTTGTAGTGAAATACCGTGGTGGAGCTGTTGAACGGAAAGCTCAGCATCTGACCGTTAGGGGCCGTGTAGTAGCCGGCCACTGCAGGCACGTAGGTATTGGGGTCGAATTTAAGCCCGGAGTCAGCCATGATCTTGGCGACCGGCACGATGGCGCCCTTGCTGGCCATCATGGTGGCCGTGCCCACCTCAAACACCTGAAGAATGTGGGGCGCGTTACCGGCACGGAAGGCTGCCACCGCCGCAGCCATCGCCTCATCATAGGTACCCTTAAACACCGGATTGACCTTGTACTGCTTCTGGCTATCGTTGAAATCTTTGGCCAGACCGTTAATCCATTCACCCAGGGCGCCCGACATGGCATGCCACCACATGATCTCGGTCTGGGCCTGAGCCGCACCCGTCACCGCGAGCATGGCTGAAAACGCAAGTGCTTTAAGTTTCATGATGTCTCCTAAAAAAATAAGTTCTTATGATGCTGCCCAATTATGACAGTCTGTTGGCAGTCTGAGTACGGGCTATCCATTGGCGCACCAGCACCGGAAGGGCCAGCCCCAAACCGAGTAGCGTGGGGATGAGACCCGGCGCAATCATCAGCAGGGCTGCGGCCACACACAGCAGCTGCTCGCCCCGGCGCATTTCTACCCATAGAAATTTCGATAGAGCGGCGCTCAGTAGCGTAATACCTGCCACGCAGCCGAAAAAAGTAATGACGAAATCCGGCCAGGTGAAACCCTTGGCCACAATCAGTAGAGAGGGCGAGAACACAAACACAAAGGGGACGAGCGCCTTGCCCAGGCCCAGACGAAAAGCCGTATTGCCGGTACGAAAAGGATCCGAGCCCGCCATACCGGCCGCCGCATAAGCGGCGAGCGCAACCGGGGGCGTGATATCAGCCAACACCCCGTAGTAAAAGACAAAGAAATGGGCCACCAGCGGCTCGACGCCCAGTTGCACCAGCGTGGGTGCTGCCACCGTCACCATGATGATGTAGTTAGCGGTAGTCGGAATTCCGCAGCCCAACAGAATGCACACCAGGCCTGTCATCACCAAAGCAAAAAACAAAGCAACCGAGCGGGGCTCAAACAGACCGTCAGGAATCCAAGCCGTGAATCCACCGGCCAGAGACTGTGCAGCCCCGGTGATGAGGGTACTCAGCTTGAAACCGACACCCGTCAGGGTGACCACGCCAATCACGATGCCTACCGTAGCCGCGGCTGCGCCGACGGCCAGCGCGTACTTGGCACCGGTGCCAAAGGCCTCGACCAATGCGGGTACAGCGATACGACCCCGTACGCCCAGCACTCGGATTAAAACAGGCGCCACCACCAACGCTACCGCCAGCAACACGATGCGCGCGGCCTCGCTCTCAATGCCACCGAAGATCAGCACCAGTAACGCAAGGTGCAGACCGCTACACAGAGCCCAGTGCCGCAGTGTGTTGCCGCGCTCAAGCGTAGTGAGTCCAACGATGGCGCACGAGGTGATGCCGGCAAAGGCCGCCATGTAGGGCGTTCGCCCCGTACTCAGGATGATGATCAGCAGCGCCAGTGGAATCAGCGTGGGCCAGCGCCGCGAAAATGAGTCGCGCAGATCCGGTAGCTCCTCACGCATAAGGCCACGCAGGCCGTAGCGACGCGCCTCAAAGTGCACCTGCATGTAGACGCCAAAAAAGTGCATGAAGGCGGGAACAGCGGCGGCGGCGATGATGGTTTGGTAGGGCAGCGCCAGGAACTCGATCATGAGGAAGGCAGCCGCACCCAGCACCGGCGGCGTGATCTGACCGCCTGTAGACGCCGCAGCCTCTACAGCACCCGCAAACTCGCGTCGATATCCCACTCGAATCATGGCAGGGATGGTGAGCGAACCCACCGTGACCGCGTTGGCAACCGATGAGCCCGACAGCATGCCGAACAGCGCCGAACCAAAGACGCTCACCTTCGCAGGCCCCCCTACCTGGCGTCCGGTAACCCAGGAGGCCACATCCAGAAACAGCTGTCCGAGTCCCACCCGGGTAGCCATCACGCCGAACAGAACAAAGTGAAAGACATAGGTGGCGACCACGCCGACCGCGACACCGTAAATGCCCTGGCTGGTGAGATATTGATGGTTGATGAGTTGCGACCAGCTAGAGCCCGCATGCTTAAGCAGGCCCGGGAACCAGGGGCCTGCCAGCGCATATCCGATGAAAATCAAGGCGATCACCGGCAACGGCCAGCCCATGCTGCGCCGTGTCGCCTCGAGCAGCGCCAACAGCAGGATCGACCCCATCAGCACATCGATGGGGCCCGGGTTACCCACCCGAAAAGCCAGGTCATCAAAAATCCAGGGGATGTAAAGCACCGCGACGACCACCGCGATAGCCAATCCCCAGTCGATGAGTGGCACACCTCCGGGCGTGCGCCACGATACCGGTGCCGCCCGCTCAAGAAGCGCCTTACGGTGAGGGAAGACCAGAAAAATCAGTCCGAGCACCAGGGCGAGGTGTACGCCACGGTGTGTGATTTCTTGCAAAAGACCGAATCCGGCCGTGTACCAGTGAAAAAGGGATAACGCGATCAGCAGCGCGCCCACTAGGGTTTCGCCAGAGACCGAGAGGGGTCTGAAGCGCACCTCCGGATCGAATTTTTGTTCGAGCGCCTGCAGCGCCTTGTCATCGGGCAGACTTGACTGACTCATGGTCATTCCTGTGGCTGCAGCAGAGGGCGAACTGCAAGCAAAGCCGTGTCTAGAAGAGGCCTGGCGGTTAGAGGGCCGCCCGGAAGCACAAGTCTGGCGCAGCGCGAAGGGCAGCGCCGCGTTTTACCATCCGGGCCTGCGACACGAAACTTCGTCCGCCCGAGGGCTGGCCAGTCCGTGCTGACCGGCAGTCAACGCTACCGGTCAGGGCCAGGCTTTCGAGACTTACTTGAGCACACCCTGCTCGCGGTAGAACTTCTCGGCACCGGGGTGGAACGGAATACCAGCGCCCTGGACAGCGTTTTGCAGGGTGATGTACTTACCCTTGGCATGACCAGCCGCCATGGCTTTCTGACCCGTCTCTGAGTACAGTGCCTTCACGATCGCATAGACCGCATTGGCGTCCGCTTTTTCGCTGGTAACCCACTGCGCCCCTACCGCCAGTGTTTTTACCGCTGGCACGCCCTTGTAAGTGTCGGCCGGGATCACATCGGGTGCGAAAAACCCGCTGGTCTTGCGCAAACGCTCAGCCGCTTCACCGTCGATGGGCAACAGCTCAATACCGGCGCCCGAGGAGGCCAGCTCGGCAATAGCGCCAGCCGGTGCCCCACCGGTGAAGAAGAACGCATCGAGCGCGCCATCTTTCATCTTATCGCCTGCCTGGTTGGGTTTTATGTACTCAGCCTTGAGGTCAGAATCTTTCAGCCCGTAAGCAGCCAGAATGGCTCGTGCGTTAACCAGGGTGCCCGATCCGGGTTCATCAAGGGCGACTCGCTTACCCTTGAGGTCAGCCACCGATTTGATATTGGAGCCCTTGCGCACAACGACGTGCACGCTTTCGGGGTAGAGATTGGCGATCAGGCGCAAACCCTTCACCGCAGGCTTGCCTTCCCAGACGCCGGTAGCCGTAAAGGCCCAGGTCGCCACATCAGCCTGCGAAAAACCCGACTCAACCGCACCGCCAGCAACGCCGTTCACGTTAGCCACAGACCCGTTGCTGGCCTGAGCGGTCGCATTGATCTTTGCTTCCTGGGTGACCACGTTGGCGATCATGCCGCC
>JBDLQY010000181.1:0-3183 GCA_039800325.1 Pseudomonadota bacterium
AGCGTGTGCGATGTGCTTCGCGCGGCCTGCCTGGCCGAACTTTTATCTCTGGGTGTCGAGTCGGACGACATCATTGTCTGCACAGTTCCGGGCGCCCTCGAGATTCCGTTCGCATTACAGAGAATGGCCGATAGTCTCGACCTCGATGCCCTTATTGCACTGGGAGCTGTCATTCGCGGCGAGACCTATCATTTTGAGGTCGTGTCGAATGAGTCGGCACGTGGCGTGCAGACCGTAGCGCTCGAGTCGGGTATCCCGGTGGCCAATGCAGTGCTCACCACCAACACCGATGAGCAGGCCCAGGCGCGAGCCGCTGAAAAAGGCGCCGAGGCGGCCCGGGTGGCGGTTGAAATGGCCAACCTCAGCAATCTGTTTGGCGAACTCCAGGGCGATGACCTGAACGACCCGGTCTTCGAACAATGAGCGACACCACTCCTTCAGCGTCCGCCGGAAGTACAACGCCCTCGTCCCCGGGGGAGGGTGCAACCCCCGCGTCCCCGCGAGACAGTGCAACGCCTGCGTCTCCAGGGGCTGCGACGGTGACAGTAGGCTCTCCGCCGCGCGTGCGCGGCACGCCGCCCAAAAGTGCGCGCCGTCGATCTCGTGAGCTCGCACTGCAGGGCCTGTATGAGTGGCTGCTCAACGGCGCAGATGGCCCCAGCATTGAGGCGCATCTCGCGCTCGATAATCCCGGGTTTGAGAAGGCTGATCGCGAGCATTTCCGTTCGCTGCTGTACGGCACCGTTGAGGCTGTCGAAGAGTTGCACGCGTCGATTACCCCCTTTCTTGACCGGCCTGTCTCTGAGTTGAGCCCCGTTGAGCACGCAAGCCTATTGCTGGGTGCCTTTGAACTCTTACGCCATCCTGAGATTCCCTATCGTGTGGTGATCAACGAAGCTGTCGAACTCACCAAGACATTCGGCGGCACCGACGGCTTCAAATACGTCAATGGGGTGCTCGACCGGGTCGCTGCGAAATTGCGCGCGGTAGAAGTCGGTGGCGGGCGAGTTTGATCTCATAGCACGCTACTTCGATCGCGGACCCTCGCGATCGGCGCTTCTGGGCATCGGCGATGACTGCGCTCTGATAGCGCCGCCCGAGCCGGGGCAGGTGATGGCGGTGACCACAGACATGTTGCTGGCCGACCGGCATTTCTTTTCGGTAGACCCTGCTGAGGCGGTCGGTCACAAGGCTTTAGCTGTGAATCTGTCTGACCTGGCCGCCATGGGCGCGAGCCCAGCGTTTTTTACCTTGGCCATTGCACTGCCCGAGGCCGACGAGACCTGGGTGGCTGCATTTGCCCGGGGAATGTTCAGCCTGGCCGATCAACACGGCTGCGAACTGATTGGCGGCGACACCACGCGGGGGCCCCTGTCCATCAGCATCACTGCCATGGGATGGCTGCCCCACGGCACTGCTCTGCGTCGAGATGCTGCTGAGTTAGGCGATGACATCTGGGTGTCGGGTGAACTCGGTGCCGCGGCCCTGGCGGTTGGCCAGGCATTGGCCGGTCAGCGCCTACCTGATGGACACCCAGCGATGGCGCGCATGCTCAGGCCCTCACCGCGGGTCGGTCTGGGGGTGGCCCTGCGTCACCTTGCGCGTGCGGCTATCGATGTGTCCGATGGCCTGCTCGCTGACCTGGGCCATGTGGTTCAGCGCTCGCGGGCTGGCGCGGATGTGCACTGGGCGCTGATTCCAGTCGATTCCGCGCTCACAAACGAGTCCGTGGCGTCACGACAAACGCTCGCGCTCAGCGGCGGTGATGACTACGAGTTACTTTTCACAGCGGCGCCTGAGAATCGTCCCGCCATCGAGGCGATTGGCCCGCGGCTGGGTCTGAGACTGTCGCGCATCGGCACAATCCGTCCAGGCACTGGGGTGCGAGTGCTCGGCGAGCGCGGGCAGCCCTTGTCGATTGCGCGCGGAGGTTTTGATCATTTCGCCTGACCTTCGCTTCATGCTGGGGCACCCGGCGCGAATGCTGGCCCTGGGTCTGGGTAGCGGCCTATCGCCCTGGGCGCCAGGGACGGCGGGCACGCTGTGGGCCTGGGCGGGTTTCTGCGTGCTTGATCTGTGGCTTACCGATGCGCACTGGGCTTGGGTTATCACGATCGGTTTCATCGTGGGTGTGTGGGCATGTCAGCGCACCGGGCGTGATCTGGGTGTGGCTGATCATTCAGGCATGGTGTGGGATGAAGTGATTGCGTTCTGGCTGGTGCTGTGGGTTCTGCCGCGCGAGTGGCACTATCAGCTCATTGCATTTGGCGTTTTCCGATTGTTTGACATCACCAAACCACCGCCTATCCGCGCGCTTGAGGCTCGTTGGAAAAATGGTTTTGGCGTGATGGCAGATGACCTGCTGGCCGCCGCCTATACCCTGCTCATCTTTGCACTGTGGGGCGTTTGAGGTGTCCGCGCTCACGATCGATCGGCTCGTTCGATATTCGCGCGGAATTAGGGTAAGTATCTGGGCTGACCTGTGGAGGTCTCGATGAATCTTTATCAGACGTTATCGGCCGGTCTCAATAGTGAACTCGTTCAAGCGGCGGTGGCCCTGGGTCGGCGCCTCGAACGCGATGGCGCCATGGTGGCCTGCGCCGAGTCGTGCACGGGCGGCCTGGTGGCTTCAGCTCTGACTGAAGTGGCTGGCTCCAGCGTCTGGTTCGAGCGCGGCTTCGTGACCTACAGCAATGCCGCCAAACGAGATCAACTGGGCGTCAGCGCCCACAGCCTCGACCAGTTTGGCGCGGTCAGCGAGGCTGTTGCGCGTGAAATGGCCCAGGGCGCCTTGAACCGCAGCGAGGCAGTGCTGACCCTGGCCATCACGGGTGTCGCAGGTCCGGGCGGCGGGTCGCCCGACAAACCGGTGGGCACAGTCTGCTTTGCCTGGGCCATACGGGAACAGGGGGTATGGTCTGAGACCTTACACTTACAGGGTGATCGGGCGGCGGTCCGACTGCAGGCCGCCCGGCACGCGCTCAGCCGGGCGTTAGACCGCTGGCTTCACCGCAGCGGGCCTCAGACTCATTGAACTCAACCGCTTAAGCTGCCAAACCGTCGCACTAGCCAAACAACTGATTGTTTATACAGTATTCCCGTGCAATAATTCTGGCCAGTAGTCGTTAACCACCTCCCAACCGACGGGGCCAGTCATGGACAAAGTGATCAATATGGATGACG
>JBDLQY010000182.1:0-6274 GCA_039800325.1 Pseudomonadota bacterium
CCGTTGACAGCCTGCGCGCAGCGGCGAAAAACGATTCGAGCGATCCCGATAGGCCAGTGCGCTGGCTGCCCATGATATCCACCACACGATCGGTGTAGTCAATCAACGGGGCCTGGGTCTCGACATCACTGATACTGGTGCGCAAACCCTGCTCAAGAAAGGCGTCAAACTGCCTCTGGATACTGTCGGCTCTGGCACCGGTGCCAAACCACAACCCTCCATAGAGTCGTGGATCATTGTCGACCAGCACCGCTTCCTGACGCGAGTACCCTTCCGTCCCCGCATTAGCGATATTGTTGGAGACGGTGGCCAGCGCTCGCTGATAAACCTGTACGCCGGAGCTACCGACTGAGAGCATGTCGCTCATTCGGCATTACCCCCGCGAACGTTGGAGCGACGCGTCGCTCCCGGCAGACTCAGCTCAGGCTTGAGACTCATACCCGAAGCATTTGGCCGCTTGACCGAAAACACCGGTTGCGCCGGATTCAGATCCAGCGCCTTGCGCGGCTTATCGAAAGGCATCATGTCGGCCTGACGCGCAGATAAGGCGTCAGCGGCCGTAGGCATCTGTTGCTTATTACGGCTCATTTGATCGACCAGCATGTCTGCGATGCCGAGACCGCCACGGCGAGACATCTGCTGGGCGATTTCTTTGTCATGCATGGATTGAAAGGTTTCAGCCTCGCGTGACTCGAGCATGCCTTCGCCAAAACCGGCCTCGCGCATGCTTTTCATCATCATCTGAACGAACATCGATTCAAATTGCTGCGCGACCTCGCGAAGCGCACCGTCCTGATCTCTCTGCGCCTGACCACGCAGCTCACCCATTCCCTGAAAATCAAGGTAGGTGTTGATCTTGGGCGCGACCGTGCTCATGCTTAGATAACCACCAACTCAGCCCGCAGACTGCCTGAGCTCTTGAGCGCTTCAAGAATGGCGATCAGCGAAGAGGGCGTGGCGCCAATCTGATTGACCGCGTCGACGATGGCCCTCAGGTCTACCCCTGGCTGAAACAGCACCATGGGACGGTTCTCTTCGTTCACCTGCACGTCGGTGTTGGTAACCGCCGCAGTCTGGCCGCCAGCAAAGGCATTGGGCTGACTGATTTCGTTGGTAGCAGAAATTTTTACTGAGATGGCACCGTGGGTAACCGCAGCCGCCGTCACACGGACATTGCGACTGATCACCACGGTACCGGTGCGCGAGTTGACCACGACTCGGGCTACCGGCTCGGGTGGCTTCACATCAAGGTTCTCGATCATGCTGAGAAACGTGACGCGCTGACCCGGATTTTGCGGAGCGTCCACTGCGATAGTCACGCCGTCGACAGCCTGGGCCGTGCCCTCGCCAAACTTTTCATTGATGGCGTTGACGATGGCCGTAGCTGTTGAAAAATCATGATCGCGCACATTGAGAACGACTTTCTCAGACGTCTCAAACGGCGTCTCTACCGAACGTTCAACCAGTGCGCCATTAGGCACGCGAGCCGACGTCGGTACACCGATGGTGATGCTGGACTGAGCCCCACCCCCGCCACCGCCACCTGCACCCGCCGTAAGGCCACTGACATTGAGAGGACCTTGCGCCAACGCATACACCTGGCCATCAACACCGCGCATACGCGTGAGCACCAGGTTACCGCCGCGCAGACTTTCGGCCTTGCCGATCGCCGACACATTCACATCAATGCGCTGGCCTGGCTTGGCAAACGGGGGCAGTTCCGCGGTTACCATGACGGCGGCCACATTCTTCAGATTGAGGGCATTGCCACCGCCGCGGGCGCCATCGTAGTCGGACAAGGGCGCATCGACGCTGACACCCAAGCGGTCTAACAGGGCACGCACACTCTGCCCGGTGAAGCTGATGTCCTGCCCGTCGCCAGTACCCTGTAGTCCGACGACAAGGCCGTATCCAACGAGCTGGTTAGGTCGAACCCCACCCACGGTGACCAGGTCTTTCACCCGATCAGCCTGAGCAGGCCCAGGTAGCACGATGAACGATGAGCCCATGACCAGCGCAAGTGATAACGCCATGGCCCTGCGTGACAAGTGAAGCAATCGGTTCATGAGCGGACTCCTGCGGCCACACGCATTTAGAACGGCCACCAGCCGAATAACAGCTTGGACCCCCAGCCTGCTTTGCTGGCGTTAGCCAGCTCGCCAGTGCCTCTGTAGGCAATTTGCGCATTAGCCAGACGACGCGACTGCACCGTTCCGTCAGGCGCGACATCCTGAGGACGAACGATTCCGGCCACCTGAATAAATTCGCTGCCTTCACTCAGAGCCAGCTGCTTTTCTCCGCGGATGACGAGATTGCCGTTCGGCAGCACTTCGCTGATCGTGACCGTGATCGAACCCGTCAAGGTCGCACGTTGATCGGCGGTACCGGTCCCCTTGCTTTCAATCGTGCCCCCGTCCAACTTCAGCCCAGCCAGCGCACCACCTCGCGGGAGCAGCCCCTGCGCGACGCTGCCAGCCAAAACGTTGTTGGTCGACTCACGAGCAGTATTCGTACTCTGGGTGCGATTGGCCTGAGTGGATTCGTTTAGCAGCACCGTCAGCACGTCGCCGACCCGGTAATGGCGCTTACGACCAAACCAGTCGTCGCCAGCACCATAGAAAATGGCGCCTGTCGCCGCCCTCGGTGGCTCTGCCACCGGTAATGTCGGCGCAAAATCGGCAGAGGGTTTGAGCACGGGCTCGGTCGCGCAGCCGGTCAAGACCAGACCTGCGCAAACGATAGACAGCAGCTTTTTCATGGTCTCGCCTTACAGGTTGTTATTCAGGAAGCGCAACATGCCGTCCGCCGCTGAGATCGCCTTTGAATTGACCTCATAGGCGCGCTGCGTCTCGATCATGTTCACCATTTCTTCCACGACATTGACGTTGGACGCCTCGAGCGCGCCCTGCACCAACTTACCTGCACCGTTCTGTCCAGGTACGCCCACCTGCGGTACGCCGCTGGCCACTGTCGGTTTCGAAAGGTTTTGACCCAGGGGCTGAAGACCCGATGGATTCAGAAACCGTGCCGTTTGAATCTGGCCCAGCTGCTGCTGACCACCGCCATAAAGCGCCACCGTCACGGTGCCGTCCGCACCCACGGTAATACTTTCCGAGTTGGGCGGAATAACGAGCGCAGGCTGAAGCAGGCCGCCGTTGGCGGTCACGATCTGTCCCTGTGCGGATAGCTTGAAGCTGCCGTCACGGGTGTAGGCAATGGTGCCGTCGGGCTGCAGAATCTGAAAGAAGCCTTCGCCGCTTACCGCCAGGTCCAGAGCATTTTGTGTCGAAATGAGGTTGCCCTGAGCGTGCAACTTCTCAGTGGCGACCACCCGTGTACCAGTACCCAACATCATGCCGGTGGGTGCCTGCTCCTGAGCTGAAACCTGCCCACCCGCCTGACGTACATTGTGGTAAAGCAAGTCTTCGAACAAGGCGCGATCGCGCTTGAAACCATTGGTATTGACGTTTGCCAGGTTGTTCGAGATGACACTCATGCGCTTTTGCTGCGCATCGAGGCCCGTCTTGGCAATCCACATTGAGGCATCCATGGTCCGCGTCCTTTAAGTGTGTCGGCCTTGGGTTAATTCATTCATCAGCGACCGCTGCGCAACATCGAGGAACCCGACTGATCGAGATCACGACTTTCCTTGATGATGCGAATCTGCGTCTCGAAGGTTCGGCTGTGATCAATGAGCTTGACCATGCCGGTAATCGGCGAAACATTGCTGCCTTCTAACGCACCACTGGTCACTGAAGCAGGTTTCGGGCCAGTGGGAAAGTCGCCTTCGGGCGTCACATTTTCGCCATACGCTTTGAATAGGCCGTCACTGCGACGGCCCAGTACGGTTTCGCTGGCATCGCGCAGCAGCAGCTGCCCAACCGGCTGTGGCGCCTGATTGGGCACATTCGGATCCCTGGCAAAAATGCTTCCGTCTGACGCAATCTCGATATCAAGACCAGGGGGCACATTGATCGGGCCGTCTGGCCCGCGTACCGCCAGTCCGTCTCCGACCTCCAGAACACCCTCGGGATTCACCTTGAGATCGCCGCGACGGATAAAGGCGAGGTCGCCATTCTTGGCCGTAACGCCCATGACGGTGTCGCCATCAAGCGCTATATCAAGCTTGCGCCCAGTAGCCATGCGGACACCGGGCTCGAGGTTAATCCGGTCATTAAAAACGTTGACCGGCATGAGGCGGGAGTCAAAGCCAGGCCCGGTAATTTTCACCGTCCGCAGCGCTGCGTCGAAGCTGCGCTTGAAACCGACGGTTGAGACGTTGGCCAGCTCGTTGGTGAGCGCTTCGCGCGTGACGCGCTGCTCATTAATCGCCTTAAGTGACGTAAAAGCTAGCCTGTCCATCTAAACCTTCTCCGCCTCAGCCTGCTGCCTCAGCGGCCCGTCATCAGCTTCGGATGTTGATGATGGCCTGCGTCAGCGTGTTGTTGGTCTCAATCGCCTTCGCATTGGCCTGGAAGTTCCGCTGCGAGACGATCAGTTCAATCAATTCCTGGGTCAAGTCGACGTTAGCCCGCTCACGCGCACCTGCGCGAATCGTTCCAAAGCCGGCCGTGCCCGCCTCACCCAGCATCACGGTGCCTGACTGAGAGGTGGCGAGGTAGCTCGCTTCACCCACCTGTCGGAGTCCCGTCGGTGCTGTAAAGTTAGCAAGCACAATCTTTGCCAGGTTCTTTTGAGTGCCGTTGGAATAGTTGGCACTGACCAGACCATCGTCCGCGATATCGAGGCCGATTAGCTCACCCTCAGGCCGTCCGTTCTGCCCCTGAGCCAGCACCGAGAAGGGTGTGGAGTACTGGGTTGACCCGTCGTAATTAATCGAAAACTGAAGCGTGGCGCCGGTATCACCGATCGTTTCTGGCTTAAATCGAATGGCCACTTTGGGCGAAATCAGGTTACCGGCCGTGTCGAAGGTCAACTCACCCTTATCCAGAAAAATGGGAGACCACAGATTCAGGGCCTCGTCGGGATCAAAACCTGCCGAACTAACGGTCTCTAACCCCTCCCGATCGACGTACAGCGCGCGCCCATCGGCAGAGGTAGCCTGCGGCGGATTTAACCAGCGGCTGGTTGTTCCACGCGCACTCACATCGCCAGACAAACCCCAGACACTGGCTGAGCTAATCTTCAAAAATGAGTCGTCACCCGTGGTACCCGTCGTGAAGGTCAGGTAACTTTGCCCGAGCGCATTGCGCTCAACGCCGACCTTGACGCCACTGACGGTACGTCCCTGGCTGTCTTGCAGGCTGTTAATGCGGCGCTCAAGTTCTGTTCGGAACGAGTCAATGGTGTACTCACCCTTGATCGGCATCTCGATGAGTCCGGTCACGTTATCAGCCGTGATAACAAACTTATTGTTGGTATCGTCAACGCCGAACTTACCGCTGACGTTCAGACCGATCGGCGAGCCCGTGATGACGGCAGGTTCCGAAACGATGCCACGCAGCGGTGAGCGCGAGGTATCCACCACAATCGGCGTTTCATCGCCAGCCGGAAAACCAAAGATTTCCTTGGCCAAGGCGGTTCCGCCGCTGATTTCAACGCTGGATGTATCGCCCGACGAGCCAGAGCTCACGGTGAATCGATTATTGGTATCGTCGAAACTCACCTTGACGCCATAACGCTGCTCATCGGGGTCCAGAATGGGAGAGCCGTTGGGTGGCATGTCAGCGCCAAAAAGTCCCGTCTCGAGATCGACCTCGCGGGCATTGGCCGTCAGACCAAACAGTTCATTGGCCGCCTCAGTTGCCGAGCGCACAAACACCTTCTCGCCCTCACCCGCCTTGAACGAGAAACTGCGATTGACGTAGTCGTAATCGACCTCTAGCCGTTGCAGTCGATCGATGCGCGCCAGCAATGCGGTCTTGGCATCACCTGCCGGAAGCGCCGACGCTTCAGTCTGCAGCTTCGTGATCTCCGCAGTGATCGATTTATCAATCGCGCTAATTGCCTCGCTTACCGTCACCTTGGAAACACCCCGAGCGGGTGGGTCGATTGAGACTGTGATGAAATCGGTTTGCACCACGGCGTCGGACGACCCGGCGACACCAACGGCCACCTTAAACAACCCGGCGGTTACAGCTCCGGTATTTGCATTCGTGATCGCCTGTGCCGAGAAATCAAAGTAGCGCTCGTCGCCAAACTTTTTGTTGATGACGTTGGTCATCGCACGGGCCATCTCGACGCCTGTGTAGGGCGTATCGCGAATGGCTGGATCAAGCATGACCTCGTAAAGGTCAATTTCCTGCGTGGTAGA
>JBDLQY010000183.1:0-14285 GCA_039800325.1 Pseudomonadota bacterium
AGGCGGCGGCCTCAAACATGCGGGGCGCTACAGCCCCCGGCGAAGCTGTCCCTCGCTCGGCTTGCCAAAATCGCGCAGAGCACTTCCCGCCCCACGCCCTACCCGCCTCCAACACCGTGACACGCGCTTCGCCGCAAGCGTCATCAACCCGATCGCCTCAGATACACAGCACACACGCAGGCCGCTTACCGTTCGCCGCGAAACTTTTATCTCAAGATGTCAGCGGTCAGTCGGCGCCGAGCGTTCATCCGCGCGTGATTTCGCCTGAGAACCAGATAGCAGCGAGCCGGAGGCGCTGCGCGCTCATCCATGTGCCACCTTCGATTGAGGACTCGGTGGCGGCGAGGGGGAAGCCGCCCGAGCGATTTCGGCAAGCCCAGCGAGAAGCAAGTCCGCCGGACTCTCCTGAGCGCCCCGCATGTCTGAGGCTGCTTGAGCAGCCGAGTTCGGGGCGCTCCGGCGGACTCTCCGAGCGCAGGGTAGTCCGGCCACAGGCCGGACCGCAGCCGTATGAGCGAGCGGTGGTTTACCGCTCGCCGCCACTCAGCCTAAGCCAAGACCGAGACGCGAGACAGAGCGGTGGTTTACCGCTCGCCGTCACCCCGCCTCAGCCAGGACCGAGACGCGCGACAGAGCGGTGGCTTACCGCTCGTCTAAAAAGGGTACTGACGCGGCGTCGTCTGCACTGTGATCCACCGCAACTCAGTGAACTCAGCGATACCCGCCTTGCCACCAAAACGCCCCAGTCCGCTGCCCTTCACTCCGCCAAATGGCATCTGAGCCTCATCGTGCACGGTGGGTGCGTTTACGTGGCAGATGCCTGAGTCAATTTTCCGAGCTACGTTAAACGCTCGTGCGATATCGCGACCAAAGACCGCCGCCGACAATCCGTACTCGTTGTCGTTAGCACACGCAATCGCTTCTTCGACACCCCGTACACGCACAATTGCCTTGACCGGCCCGAAAGTTTCTTCGTGATAAATGCGCATGGCCGGTGTTACGCGATCGAGGAGCGTCGCGGGCATAAGGGTGTTTTCGGACTTGCCTCCACAGACCAGCCTAGCCCCCTTCAACACCGCATCGTCAATAAGCGCATTGCAATGCTCGACCGTAGACATACCGATAACGCTACCCAGCACCACGGGCTCTGGCTTACGGGGATCACCCAGGGGAAGGTTGCGGGCCTTCTCGGCAAACTTTCGAACGAATTCGTCAGCGATCGATTCATCGACGATGATGCGCTCGGTGCTCATGCAGATCTGACCACTATTCGCAAAGCAACCAAACGCTGCAGCGTTGACCGCATCGGTTATGTCAGCGTCATCCAGAATGACCAGCGGGGCCTTACCGCCCAGCTCAAGTACGACGGGTTTAAGGTATTTTGCGCAGGTCTGGGCGATGATGCGCCCAACTTTAGTTGAGCCCGTAAAGTTAACCCGCCGTATCGCTGGATGCGCGATCATTGCTTCGACGACTGCGCCGGCATCTGCGGGGGCATTGGTGACATAGTTGACGACACCCGGCGGAAAGCCCGCTTCCTGCAGGGCTTCGATGATCAGCTGGTGAGTTCGCGGGCAGTTTTCCGAGCCTTTGAGGATGACAGTATTTCCACATGCAAGCGGAGTCGCGATCGCCCGTACACCAAGAATAATCGGCGCATTCCAGGGAGCGATCCCAAGTACAACCCCAGCAGGTTGACGAACGCCCATGGCTAGGCTGCCCGGTATATCGGATGGAATCACTTCACCGGAAACCTGGGTGGTCAGTGCCGCAGCCTCGCGCAGCATCCCCGCTGCCAGGAAGACATTAAATCCAGCCCACATCGCAGTGGCACCAGTCTCGGCAGGTACCGCCTCAACGAACTCTGGCGTTTTTGCCTCAAGCCGCTCGGCGGCCTTCAACAACAGACTTCGACGCTCTCCTGGGCCCGTTTCACTCCAGGTTCGAAATGCCTCAGCAGCCGCTTCTACCGCAATCACGGCATCCGCAGGCGAGGCAGCCGGCGCACGCGTGGCCACGGTACCGTCCAGCGGATTGCGCCGCTCGAACATCGCATTATTTTCAGCGGTAACCTTCAGGCCATTAATCAGCATGGAAAGTTCAGACATCGATTACTCCTTGGGGCTAGACGCCCGACGCCACTGCGTGTCAGTCGGCTTCTTTTGCAGGGCAAGCCGCGCGGGAACGGTTTCGTCACTCGCAGCGCCAAGGTAGGCCTCACGAATAACCGTAGAGCGAGCTAGCAGCCGCGCAGGCCCCTGCGCAACCAGCGCACCGCGTTCAATGACATAGCCGCGATCGGCTACAGCGAGCGCCTTGCGCACATTCTGCTCGACCATCAGTACGGTCGTACCGGCATCGGCGATGCGGCGGGCGATCTGCAGCAGTTCATCGACCATTCGCGGCGCGAGTCCCAGTGAGGGTTCATCCAGCATCAGCAACCTGGGCGCCCCCATCATGGCGCGCGCGATAGCAACCATCTGCTGCTCTCCGCCGCTCATAGTGCCCGCCAGCTGCGATGCGCGCTCCCGCAGTTTCGGAAAATCAGCCATCACGCGCTCTAGACGCGCCGACCGTTCGGAACGGTCTGCGAGCCAAGCACCGAGCTCAAGATTCTCACGCACCGTCATCTGACCGAAGAGCTGCCGCCCTTCCGCAACCAGAGCAATTCCAGCGCGGACGACCTCATCCACGTGGTCTGGCAACTCTTCCTCATCTAAAAGCACATCGCCCGAACTCGGAATTTGTCGAGTGAGCGCCCGCAGCAGCGTCGTCTTACCGGCACCGTTCGGGCCCAGAACGACCGTCAGCCCCGGGAGCACATCAAGTCTCAGATCTCGAAGGATAAGAAAGGGGCCGTAACCCGCGCTCAGGCCACGCACCTTGAGGGCGGCCTGCGCAATACCGCCCAGACGAAATCCCTGAGGTCGGTACCACATCATGCCTGTGGCGCCTCCAACTCGATTAATTCGTCACCCAGGTAGGCCTCAATCACGCGTGGATCTCGAATAATGGCCGCCGGGGCTGCATCCGCTATTTTTTCTCCCTGGTGCAGGACGACGACTCGATCAACGTAGCGCACCAGCGTCGTCACAGCGTGCTCGATCCAGACGATGGCGAGATCGAGCTCGTCACGTAGGCGTCGAATCAGCCGCGCCATGTCTTCAACCTCGGCCTCCGTCAAGCCCGCAGCCACTTCATCCAACAGCAGCACGCGGGGGCGCGTCGCCAACGCCATTCCAATTTCGAGTAGACGTTGTTGCGCAGGCGTGATGTCAGCCGCCCTCGTGTCGATCTGCCCTGACAATCCGGTCAGAGCAAGCACGCCCTGCGCATCACGCAAGGCCCAGGGAACACCGATCTCATCACCCCACAGCCAGTATTTTCGCCGACGCCGTCCAGCAAATTTCAGTCCGAACTCGATATTCTGCCTAACGGTCAGGTCGCCAAATACCCGAGGGGTCTGAAAGGTACGGGCCAGACCCCGCGCGGCAAAACGATGCGGCTTCAGACCAGCCAATTGGCGACCATCTAAAACAAGGGTTCCACCGTCGGGCGCAATAACGCCGGAAATAGCATTAAAAAACGTCGTCTTGCCGGCACCGTTGGGGCCAATAATGCCCACTAACTCCCCCGCATAGAGATCGACATCAACCTTGCGGACGGCAACCAGACCACCGAATCGAACCGTGATACCCCGGGCACTGACCAGGGGCATGCGATCAGAGGCCGAGCCGGTCGCGATGGCCCCGGGACTGGCCACCAAGCTATCGCTGGGACTTTTGACAGTCACTGCAGGACCCATGCTCGGGGAAGTGCAGCCCAGCTCGGACTCAGGCACCGACACTGCGACGCTCCTTACGGCGCTGCCGATCGCGCGACTTCTCTCCGCTGAGTTCATATCGTCGAGCCCGGCCCCAAGCCTTCAACTGCTGCCACCAGGTGCGAAAACTTGACCACCGCATTGAGGCCAAGCCGCCAGGCAGATACAGCACGCACAGGATCAGGAGCAGTCCGAGCGTCATCATATAGACCTGCGGAGCGCTCAATCGAAGAGACTCCGCGAGAACACTGAAAACGATGGCTGCGATTAACGGCCCCCATAAGGTGATGGCACCACCGATTAGCGCAATCAACACCGTCTGAAAACCGACGAAGGGGTTAAAGGCCGTGTGGGGATCAATGTAGGTCCACCGTACCGCCATCGCGGCACCCACGGCACCAGCCACAGCCGCGGTGAAAACGAAACCGCCGATCTTGAGTAGGCGGGTATTGACGCCCAGGGTCTGAGCACGCTGCTCGTCCGCACCAATACCCTGCAAAGCGAGACCCCAGCGGGTTCTACGGACGATGATTGACACACTCAGGGTGCCCAAGGCCAACACCAGAACGGTCAGGTAAATCGTTGACAACTCGGGGACCGTGGCCAGTACACGCCCAACCGTGCCTGTTACGGACTTCTCAAAGTAGCTGACCGAATGCCGAATAAGTTCAGTCATTCCAAAAGTAAGTACTGCGAAGTAGGTGCCGCGCAAATGCAGGACAGCAAGGCCAATGAGCAGCGCGAATCCTGCAGCGACCGCCGCACCCAGCAGAATACTTTGGATCCATCCAAACGACTCCAACATCAACGCCGTGCTGTAAGCCCCCAACCCAAAAAACGCCGATGTCGCCAGCGAGAGATAACGGGTCAAGCCGCAGAATAGTCCCCAGCTGGAAGACAGCGCGATGTACATCAGGCAGGTAAGCGCCATCGACAGCACAAAATCGTCTGCATAGGACGGCAGGGCAAGGCCCCAGCCTGCCAAAGCCAGCAAGACCAGACAATCTCGCAAAAGCATCGGGTAACGGGTCATCGACTAAAGAGTCCCTTGGGCCGCAGCAGCAACACGGCAATGAAGACCGCGTACGATAAAAGCGCCTTAAGCGATGGATTGGTGAAGTGCATACCGATCGCTTCGATCACGCCGAGAAACAATCCGCCGGCTAGTGCCCCGCCCATGCTGCCGAAGCCACCCAGAGTGATCACAATGAGCGCCGTCAGCGTATAAGGTTCGCCCATCGCCGGCGAGATGGTGTACGACATCGACAATAAAGCACCCGCAACCCCAGAAAGTCCAAGGCCGATACCAAACATGAGTGGGTGCAGTCGCCTCACATTGATGCCCACCAACTGAGCCCCCAAGGGCGACTGCATCAGTGCGCGCACCCCCTTGCCGAGCAAAGTCAGGCGAAGCAGAAGCATCAGTCCCACACTGAACGTAAGCGCCAATCCGAAGACCAGAAGCTTGTTACCGGCGAACTGGGTCGTTCCAACACGAACCGGTTCCGTCAAAAAATCATAACCTCTAAGCTCGCCGCCCCACTGCCAGGATGCATAGTTCTGCACGAGAAACATGAGTCCAAAGGCAATCATGAGGCTTCGCGCTTCGAAAACATCAAGGTTGGGGGAGCTCGAACGAAGCGACCGAAAACATAGCCAGTGGATGAGTACACCAAGCGCCATCAGGACTATGAACGCGACCGGCAGCATGATGATGGGATTAAGCCCCAGGCCTGTCTGCGCTGCCCAGGTGAGGTACGCACCCAGCATGAGAAATTCACCATGCGCAATATTGAGAATCCGCATCAACCCGTACTGGAGATTGAGTCCGAGCGCCACCAGGGCATAAATACCACCAGTAATCAGGCCACTCGCGAGCAGCTCCAGCCAGGCTGATACGGACACTGCAGCCTCGACTACTTCCAGGCAGGCTTGGGCATGAGTTTGGCCGTGGCCACCTGAGGCGGCCAGACCACCTCAAACTCACCGTTTTGCCATTGGCTGACGGTGCCAGGCGTGGCCGTGTTTTCACTGCCCGTAAATTTAATGTCACCGATGATAGTCTTGTGCGTTCGCGTAGCGACATAATCGCGAATGGCTTTACGATCAAGCCCGGCCTGCTTGACCGCTGCAGTCAGAATTTCGAGTCCAGCCCAGCAGTGGCCACTAGCCCAGCGGTCGGGCTCCTTGCCACTGAATTTGGCTGTGTGCGCGTCAAAGTAAGCCTTGGCCGCCGGACTGGTCTTACCGTTCCAGGAGCCCATGCCCATTACGCCCTCAGCGCCAGCGGGTGTCATCACGTTGCGATACAGCTGAAATGCGGTTCCAACCGAAGCGTAAAAAAACCGAGGATTAAAACCGATTTCCTTGGCCTGACGACTGGCCAGAATGGTATCGGGCGGATAGGTGAATCCCACAAAAGCATCCGGACTACGGTCCTTAATGCCACGCAAGACTGGCGAAAGATCCTTGACGCCGGCCGGGTAGCTTTTCTCCTCGACTAACGAGATACCACTACCCTTCAGGGCGACTTTCATCGCAGCATAGTTTTCAAGCCCAAACAAATCATCCACGTAGACCACAGCAACGGTTTTCACACCGTTAGCCTTGAACATCTCAACTAAGGCCTCAGTCATCGGCTGCGGTTGCTGCAACAGCAAAAAGAAATACGGAAGCTTCATCTCGACCAATCTACGGCTGAGCGCAGTCGGTGCGAGAAACGGATATCCATTGCGGTTGGCCAGCGGTGCCACTGCAAAGTTCGCGTTACTACCCCAGGGCGGCAGGATCAGATCGACCTTATCGGTGCCCATCAATTTCTCATAGGTACGCACCACGGTCTCGACTTCGCTGCGGTCGTCCGAGCTGATCAACTCAATGCGGCGCCGGACGCCCTTAACATCCAGACCACCAGCCGCATTCTGCTGATCGGCCCACAAAATATAGTTGGGCTCCTGGCTGACCTGTGCACCCCCCGTCCACGGACCCGTGCGCGACATCGAGTAACCGATGCGTATCGGTTTGTCCTGTGCGCGTAAGCCGGGCGCGATGCTGGCAAATCCGAGCGCTGAGGCGGACTGAATAAGCGTGCGCCGTTGTGTCGATTTCATTTGCGTCTCCTTCAGTTTGAAATGGAATCCCACGCTGGCACGTAGCAATCCCTTGTGTGCAGCGAGGCAGAATAGCCAAAATCCGCTACATGCCTACATAAATCATTCGCAAGTCTCGGGAATTCCCCGCCTGCACTGAGGTGCTCCGTATGCAAAAAGCATCAACTCCCAAGTCCGCTCCTATTGAAACCGCACTGCGGGGACAGCGATTAGCTCAGGCTGAGCGATTCATCGAGCAGAGCCAGGACGGCTTGGCTATCCGCACGCTGGCCAATCTGCGGCGAGAGCCCCAGAGCTTCTTTCAGCGCCTTAAAGAGGCTGCCACGCACAATCAGACCTTGCGTCTGGCCCTGGGTATATGCCTGGGTATTGTCGCGGCGGAAACCATCACTGGATTGATGCGTGGCCCTGCGCTTGATCAGGCACTCAATCAGGTTGACGCCTGGCTACAGGGCGAGGGGGCGGCTGGTGACGCTTGGGCAGGCGGACTTGTGGGCGCTGCGATGCCGGCGGAGTCCATGCTTTCGGCCGCAACCGGGATGCTTACCGATACGCTGGAACAAGCCCTGCCCTCGGCAGACATCAGCTCGGCGATTGACTCATCGCTGCAATCGCTGCTCGACTTCGAGATCGATCTTGACGACTGGCTTAGCTGAGGAAAGCCAACGACCTTCAGGCGAAACGCTACGAGCTCTTGCGCCGCCCGCCGGGCGCCGGCAACTGCCCTGGAATCTCAAGCGTGGCCCTACGAACGGCGGCAATAAACTCCTCGACCAAACCCGATAGCCGCCTATGCCTGGGGGTTACGACAGCCACCCTCACATCGATCGCAGGCGAGAGCGCCACCGCACTGATACCACGCCCCAAGTAGTCACTGACTGAAAACGGATCCACGATCGCGATCCCAGTTCCAGCAGCAACCATGGCGCACGCGATTCCAGACAGCGGAGTACTCGCCACAATACGGCAGTCAACCTGCCCGATCAGCACATCAATCCTACTGGCAAAGATGCTGGGCTCAGCCAGCGCGATCATGGCTTCACCGTCTAAATCACGGGCCCGTAGCGTGCGCCGTTGAGCTAATCGATGATTCGATGGAAGCGCGACCAAGGCGTGTGCAGAAAGAGGTTCAATGCGCAAGCCGGGGCGCTCGATGGGCGCCGCTGCAAAGCCAACATCGGCCTGGCCAGCCGCAACCGCCTCAATCACCAGGTGCGAGGGCATGCCGTGCAGGTGAACGTCCGACAAGGCCCGGCCTTCAATAAATCGTGACATCAGCTGCGGCAAATAGGCCATGGCCATCGCTGGAAGCGCACACACGCGAAGGCCTCCTCGTCGTCGCTCTTTTAGGTCGGCAGCGAAGCGTTCAACCGACTTGAGGCCCATTGCGTAACGCTCAACCTCTGCGAGCAGCAGCGTTGCCTCCGGCGTGGGCAGCAGTTGATTACCCTGCCGTTCAAACAGGGCCAGCCCGCACGCGAGTTCAAAGTCGCGGATCAAACGACTCACCGCGGGCTGCGTCACATGCATCGCAGATGCCGCCGCAGTGGCGGACCCGCGCATCATCACCCAATGAAAAGCCTCAAGCTGGCGTGGATTCAACATACTTGGATGCACCCCGAAAAAAGCTTTGTCGTTCGTACTCAACCATAACATTTACGCATGCTGTCATTCAAAGTTGGTATTTGACAGCCTGTGCAAGCCGCCCGCATAGTCAAACGGCGACATTTGTCGGCATCGGCTCCGGTTTTCATTCAATAAAACAGTCAGGGAGATTCCATGTCAAAGCGCCATCTTGCGGCAGGGCTCGCCTTCGCCCTCGTCAGCACCTTGTCGGCCGTACAGGCCCAGCAGAAAACATTCACGCTCGCGGGCTATGGTGGGTCGTTCGAAAAAACAATGCGCGAACAGGTTTTGCCACCATTTGCCGCGAAGCACAACCTACGCATCGAGTATGTCGCCGGCAACTCCACCGACACCCTAGCCAAACTGCAGGCGCAGAGAGGCAATCAGGTGATCGACGCCATCATCGTTGACGACGGTCCGATGTATCAGGCTGTTGAACTGGGATTTTGCGGTGATCTTGCGGCGGCCGATGTCTACAAAGACGTCTACTCGATCATGAAGTTCAAATCGAATAAGGCCATAGGCGTCGGCATGGTCGGTACAGGCATCATGTATAACAAAAAGGTATTCGACGACAATAAATGGCCCGCGCCAACCTCCTGGGAAGACCTTAAGGATCCCAAGTATCGAAAAAAGCTGGTCATTCCGCCTCTTAACAACACCTATGGACTGCACGCCGTTGTGATGATGGCGCGCGTTCGGGGCGGTGGCGAAAAGAACATAGATCCCGGATTCAAGGCTTTTAAGGACGACATTGGTCCCAACGTGCTGGCCTATGAACCCTCACCCGGAAAAATGACCGAGCTCTTCCAGTCCGGCCAGGCGGTCATCGGCGTGTGGGGCTCGGGACGTGCCAAGGCACTAGCCGATCAGACGGGGTTCCCGATCCAGTTTATGTACCCCAAAGAGGGCGGACTGGCGCTCGGTGTTGCGGCCTGCCCGATAGCCGGCTCCAAAAATAGTGCCGAAGCCCAGGCATTCCTGCAACACATGGTCAGCCCCCAGATTCAGCTTATCTTGGCCACCGGAGCGGGCTTCGGTCCAACCAACCAGACCGTGAAGCTCGATGACAAGCAGCGTCAGGGCCTGCCGTACGGGGATGAGGTCAAGTCGCTGATCGCGGTCGACTGGGACACCATCAACCCAGCGCGCGAGGGCTGGAACCGCCGCTGGACCCGTGAGATTGAGCGCTGATCGACGACGCTGCTGACGCTCTTATGTCCTTTCTGGTCCTTGAAGGGCTGAGTAAAGACTACAGCGGGGCGTTCGCTGTTCGCGAACTGAGTCTCTCAGTCGCTCGCGGCGAGTTCGTCGCCCTGCTGGGTCCTTCGGGTTGCGGCAAAACCACCACTTTGCAGATGGTGGCAGGGTTTGTCGCCCCCTCAGACGGTCGCATCATGCTCGAAGGCGAAGACCTTACCCATACACGTGCAGCCGAGCGCGGCATGGGTATTGTCTTTCAGAGCTACGCCCTCTTCCCGCATATGACGGCCGCCGAAAATATCGGTTTCGGCCTCGAGATGCGCAAGATTCCCTTATCTGAACGCCGTCAGCGGGTCGCCGAGGTACTTGATCTGGTGGGTCTGTCGGGTCTGGCCGATCGCTATCCGCGTCGTATGTCCGGTGGCCAGCAGCAGCGGGTTGCACTGGCGCGCGCCCTCGTCATCCGTCCCAGCATTCTGCTGCTTGATGAGCCTTTGTCAAACTTAGACGCCAAGCTGCGCGAAGGCATGCAACTCGAGCTGAGACAAATTCAACGTCGCCTGGGCACCACGACACTTCTGGTGACGCACGACCAGGGCGAGGCGATGGCTCTTGCCGATCGTGTCGTGGTCATGAATTCGGGCCGGGCCGAGCAGATCGGAACTCCCCAAGAGGTCTATGAATGGCCCACAAGCGCCTTTGTTGCTGATTTTTTGGGTCGCAGCAATGTCCTGAGCGCTCGCATCGATAGAGGCCGACTTCAGCTGGGTCATCAGACATGGCCAATAGACCAGTTGCCCGCCGATAGCCTGCAGGCCAATTCGGACAGAGTGCTGTTGTCGGTGCGCCCGGAAAAAATAGCCCTGGTGCCGGGCGACTCGTCATTGTCCAATCACGCCGATGGCATGTTCCGCCTGGCCGGTACGGTACAGACACGGATTTTTCAGGGTCATCACTGGCTGTATCAGGTGCAGACCGATCAGGGCCTGGTGACCGTTACCTATCCAAACGCGGGAAACAGCATCCCCGGCGAATCTCAGCAGGTCACGCTCAGCTGGCATGCGGCTGATATGCGGCTTAGGGCCGCAACATGAGCGACTCGCCAAGGCGCATAAGCACGCCCTACTGGCTGAGTCTGCCAGCACTGGCGCTGTTTGCGCTGATCGTGCTCATCCCCATTGTGATGACGGTGATTCTGTCGTTTCATGATTGGGGACAGTACAAGGGTATAGAGGCAGTGTTCATTCTCAAGAACTGGCGGGAAGTCATCACCGACGATTACTTCCACGAGGTCCTTCTGCGCACCCTGCGGATTGCACTGGCGGTCACCCTGATTACTGCCCTGTTCGGAACGCCCGAGGCTCTGATTCTGCATCGCATGCGCAGTCCCTGGCGTGGTCTTTTTTTGTTGGTGGTACTAGGTCCCCTACTGATTTCAGTGGTGGCCCGCACGCTGGGTTGGGCCTTGCTGTTTGGCGGCAATTCAGGGCTGGTAAACCGAGTTCTGATGAACCTGGGCCTGATCAGCGACCCCATCAACTTTATGTTTACCGAGACGGGCGTCATCGTAGCCCTAAGCCATGTCCTCATGCCCTACATGGTTCTGTCGGTCTGGACGGCCATGCAGCGCATAGACCCGCAAAGCGAACACGCTGCCGCCTCACTGGGCGCAGGTTCGATCGCCATCTTCCGGCGGGTGATCTTGCCGCAGATCATGCCGGGTATTCTCGCTGGTGCGGTCATCGTCTTCGCCTTGGCTGCCAGTGCGTTCGCGACCCCTGCCATTGTGGGCGGCCGCAGGCTGAAGGTCGCCTCTACACTGGCCTATGATGAGTTTCTCAACTCGCTGAATTGGCCACTGGGTGCGGTCGTGGCGGTCATTCTGCTGGCAACCTTAGTATTCATCATCGTCACGTTTAATCGACTCATAGAACGCCGATACGCCGAGGTATTCCGATGAGTCGCAACGGCCCCCTGGCACTGACCTACCATGCGGTGTTTATCGCCTTCACACTGGCACCGATTCTGGTGGTCTGCGTAGTGGCTTTCACCCCAGAAAGCTACCTGTCTTTTCCGACTCATCAATGGTCGTTACGTTGGTTTCGAGCCATTGCCGATTACCCCGAGTTCATTCGCGCCTTTTGGCAGAGCGTGTGGCTGGGTGCGCTGTCTTCCGCCGTCGCGCTGCTGTTCTGCGTGCCGGCGGCCCTGGCCGTAGCCCGTCACCGATTCGTCGGGCGCGATGCATTCATGGCTTTGTTTCAGTCGCCGCTGATGATTCCGCATGTGGTGCTGGGCATCGCATTTCTGCGCTTTTTTACCGAAATCGGATTGGCCGGCACATTTACAGGTTTAGTGCTGTCGCATGTGGTGATCGTCTTTCCCTTCGCACTGCGCTTAACACTAGCGGCGGCCACAGGTATGAATCCGGCCATCGAACAGGCGGCGGCCTCATTAGGGGCCTCGGCCCCTATCATTTTGCGGCGAATCACCCTGCCCCTGATCGCCTCGGGCCTGATCAGCGGCTGGGCGCTCGCGTTCATCAACTCGTTTGATGAGGTCACGATGTCGGTGTTCATCGCGACCCCTGGCACCGAAACGCTTCCGGTTCGTATGTTTCTTTACATCCAGGACAATATCGATCCTCTAGTCACCTCGGTTTCGGCCGCAGTGATTGCTGTCACGGTCGTCGCCATGGTTGCGCTCGACCGCTTCTTCGGATTGGAACGACTTCTCATGGGCAAAGGCAGGGACGAAGCTTGACCGTGCAAACAGACGGGACGAGCAGCGACTATCAAGTTGCAGTCATCGGCGGCGGCCTGGTGGGCGCCGGCATCGCTTGGGGCCTTGCACGTGCCGGACAGCGTGTGGTTATCCTCGATGAAGGCGACCTTGCTGTACGCGCCTCCAGGGGTAATTTTGCCCTGGTATGGGTGCAGGGTAAGGGTTTTGGTCTGGCGCCCTATTCGGTCTGGACCCTGGCCTCGGCCCGCGCCTGGCCAAGTTTAGCCCTCGAACTTCGCGAGCAGACTGGAGTCGACGTGAGTCTCGATCAGCCGGGCGGATTTCATGTCTGCCTAAGCGATGCTGAATTCGAGGGCCGATCCCGGATGCTGAAGCAGTTCCATGCTCAGCCAGGCGTTGCTCCCTACCAGACGGCCATGCTCGGTCGTAACGAGCTCATCCAGTACCTGCCCGACATCGGCCCTGAGGTCGTCGGCGCAAGCTGGTGTGAATTCGATGGACACGTCAACTCGCTACGTCTTTTTCGCGCCTTTCATGAGGGCTTTCTCGCGCATGGCGGCCGCTACGTCCCCAACCGGCCCGTCGAATCCATCACGCGCGTTGGGGGGCTTTACGAAATCCGCTCTAACCAACAGCTTGCGCGCGCTGAAAAGATCGTGCTGGCTGCCGGCAATGCCAACGCGACCCTCGCGCCAATGGTGGGCTTGCACGCCCCCATGAAGCCCGAGCGCGGACAAATCGTCGTCACCGAGCGTGTGCGTCCGTTCTTGCGCCACCCGCTGTCCACCATCCGCCAAACCGACGAGGGCTCAGTGATGATCGGCGACAGCCGCGAAGAGGGCATAGACCCCGCGGCGATGAATATGCCCATCAATACCGTCATGGCTCATCGTGCTGTTCGTATTTTCCCACTGCTGGCACAGGTCAATATCGTCCGCACCTGGCGCGCAATCCGGGTTATGCCCGCGGACGGCTTTCCGATTTATGAAGCATCGGACACTCACCCAGGGGCATTCCTCACCACCTGTCATTCAGGGGTCACACTGGCGGCGGCCCATGCGCTGCTGCTGGCTCCCATGATCGCCAAGGGGCAGCTCGATGCGCAGCAACTAGCTCCCTTCAGTGCCCGGAGGTTTCATGTTCAAGCGCATTCATGACGACGCTCAAAGCGTTGAGCTCACCATCGATGGTCAATCAATCCAGGCACGAGCAGGCGATACCGTTGCCGCGGCGCTGCTGCTCGCGGGTACTGACTACTTTCGCACAACCCCTGTCAGCGGTGCCCAGCGTGCACCGTACTGCATGATGGGTGTATGTTTTGACTGCCTGGTTAAGATCGATGGCGTGGGAAATCAGCAGGCATGCATGATTACCGTGCAACCAGGAATGCGGGTCGAGCGCCAGCAGGGGCGCCGGGAGTTGGGACAATGAACGCCCATCATGAGCTCATCATCATTGGTGCTGGTCCTGCGGGTCTGGCTGCCGCCACACTGGCCAGTCGCGCGGGCGTCGATACCCTGGTCATTGATGAGAATCCGTCGCCGGGCGGGCAAATTTACCGCGCGATCGAGCACTCACCCGTAAAAGATCGCAATATCCTCGGCACTGACTACTGGCATGGGGCCGACTTGCTAGCGAAGGCACGTGACGCCGGAGTGAAAATTCAATCGGCCACTACGGTCTGGAGTCTGGACAGCGAACGCGAAATCGGTGTGCTGCATCAGGGACAGGCCCGAATGCTGCGCGCCCGCGAGGTCATCATTGCCACGGGCGCCCTC
>JBDLQY010000184.1:0-8948 GCA_039800325.1 Pseudomonadota bacterium
TCCTGGCCTGGAAGGCCGACTGCGCGTCAAGGGTCCCTCGGTCTTCGAGGCCTATCTTGATAATCCTGCAGAGAGCAACGCCAGCTTGGTTGACGGCTGGTTCGACACCGGAGACACCGCAATCTTGCGAGCAGACGGCGGACTAGTCATCACAGGCCGAGTCAAAGAGCTGATCAACCGAGGCGGTATCAAATTCAACCCTGTCGACGTCGAGACCATCCTTGATGCCGTCGCCGGCGTTGCGAGATGCATACTCGCTCCCATGCCAGACCCAGTTCTTGGAGAGCGAACTTGCGCTTTCGTTCTACGCAACGGCAAATCCCCCGTCACACTAGATCGCCTGCTCGAGGCTCTGCAATCAGCCGGAATCGCCAAATTCAAGTGGCCGGAACGACTTGAGTTTGTTGATGACTTTCCCATAACACCGACCCAGAAGGTCCGCCGCTCGGCCCTTACTGCTTCATTAACGGCCAGATCGGCAACAGGAGCGCCATCATGATTGAGCTTTGGGAGCTGCGAGGCACGAATGATCGTCGCTACAGCACCTTTTCCTGGCGCACCCGAATGGCCCTGCGCCACAAAAACTTGCAGTGGGCCGAACACCCGGTCCTGCAAACTGACAAATCATCAATCGCTTTTTCTGGCGGCAAAACCGTCCCCGTGATTAAAGACGGTCAGACTGTCGTACGCGACTCCTGGCAGATCGCTGACTACCTCGAGCAGGCCTACCCGAACAGCCCCTCGTTATTTGGTGGCCCGACAGGCAGAGGGCTGTGCCAGTTCTTCAATACCTGGGTCGATCGTAGCCTGGTACCTCTAGCCTTCAGGGGTCTGGCCTGCGATGCGATCGAAATTCAGGATCCGGCAGACCGGGATCACTTCCGCGCAACGATTGAGAAATTCACCGGTAATTCACCCGAGGGACTAAAACAGGAACAGGCCAAAACCTTCGAGCGCCTCAGGATTGAGTTGGGCCCCGCCCGGGCCAGTCTCAAACGCCAAACTTTTCTGGGCGACCAGGCGCCCTGTTACGCCGATTACGTTCTTTTTTCTTTATTTCAGTGGGCGCGAATCGTCAGCCCCGTCGCCATTGTCGAAAAAGATGACACCCTGCTGGCCTGGGTCGATCGTATGCTCGACCTGTACGACGGCTATGCCCGCAAGACGCTGGCGTTCTACTAAAGACAGAAAACGATCTCAGTTAAAAGTAAGCGCGGGGGCGGCACGCTGACACACCGCCCCCACCCCATGACTCACTTCATGGGGCAGTCGCGCACGTACGCATCACCATGGTTGGTGAACACCGGCGTTCCCTGGCTCTTATTCACCAGACGACCCTGCGCATCCTTCTCAATCACCCGAAGATAATAGTTCTGGATGGGGAACTGATTGGTGTTGAACTTAAAGTCGCCGCGCGTTGATTCGAAGCGCGCAGCCTTAATCGCCGCTCTCAGGGCGTCCTTGTTGTCGAAGTTACCCTTGACATCACGCACCGCGGCGTCCATCAACAGCGCTGTATCGTAGCCCTGAGAAGCAAATACACTTGGCAGACGCTTGTACTCTTTCTCAAATTCGGCCACAAACCGCTTATTGGCAGCATTCGGCAGGTCAAGCGCCCAATGCGCCGTGTCCGAAATACCCAGCATGGCCTCTCCAACCGGCCTGATCACATCTTGATCAGAGCCGAATCCGGGTACCAGGAGTTTGATGTCTTTAGCGAGGCCGGCGGCAACAAACTGCTTGATGAAATTGATGCCCATGCCGCCCGGCAGAAAGACATACAAAACCTCAGGCTTGGCCGCACGGATTTCAGCGAGCTCGGCGGCGTAGTCAAGCTGCCCTAGCTTGGTGTAGACCTCATTTGACACCTGCCCTTTATAAAAGCGCTTGAAGCCCGCCAGCGAGTCCTTACCGGCCTGATAGTTGGGCGCCAGCAGGTAAGCCGACTTGAAACCTTTGCTCGTTGCGTACTGCCCAGCGGCTTCATGATAAGCATCGTTAGGCCACGATACGGCGAAGAAGTATGGACTGCAGTCTTTTCCAGCGATGGGGGATGGCGCCGCATTCGGACTGAGGTAGAAGGTCTTGCTGTCGACGGCCTCGGGCAAACCGGCCAGCATGATGTTGGAGAACACCACGCCCGTCAGGAAGTCGACCTTGTCGCGCTTGACCATGCGCTCAAACAGCTGCTTACCTACGTCGGGTTTGAACTGGTCGTCTGCAATGACGACTTCGGCGGGAAGCCCACCCAGTTTGCCGCCGTTGAGCTTGACGGCCAACATGAAGCCATCTCGGATGTCGATTCCGAGTGCAGATGAGGGTCCGGACAAGGTGCTGACAAAACCAACCTTGACCTTGTCGGCAGCCCACACTGGGCTGCCCAGTGTCAGCATCGATGCCAGCGCGAGGCCGGCTGCTAGACGGAAATGCATGCTGAGTCTCCTGAAAATGTCCGGATCGAACGCCGGATTCGCTCAGAATCTAACACAGCGTCAGGGTCTTAAGCCTCATGCTTGGCAAGCCCGTGGGGCGACGCGTTGATGGCGCGCCAGAACTGCGACCACGAGCTCACAGGACGCTCAGGCCATAGCCACAGGCGCTCAGCTGGGTGCAGATGCGCGTGCGCAATCGCGTTGCCCAGATGCGGGTTTTCCTGAGTCGCGGCGCTGGCCGGAACTGCATCATCCAGCCAGACGATGCGTTCGGTGATGGCCTGCATGCGCTGGTACACCCAGCGCCAGCGGCGCTCGCTCCAGGCCCAGCGTCGATGAAATGCGCTCAGAAAAACACCAATGCTTCGCCGGCCTTGGGGCGGATCGGCCAGACACCACGGGTGAACCAGCCAGGCATCGGTCAGCGCGTCGGGCGCTACACGTTCGATCCGAAGCCCGAGCGCCTCCGCCAGGGCATCCGCCGCAAGACAGCTCCCATCGTGCGGCGCGGTCGGTGACGCAGGCTGGGCGAGTCCAGCCGACAGCCTCCAGCACCTGGGTTCAACCATCGGGACAGGACGCGACTCGTCGGGGGGCGGTAGGTGGCCGTTGCGGCCACGCACCATTCCGAAGCCGCCTCGCGGCTGCGGTGTCTTGCCACTACGCGAGAGGGCCTCAAGTGCTTCGTAACTCGCATCAATGACCGTACCCGGGCTATGCCAGCTGGGCGGGGCGTAGCGCGCAACATTGCCCGCGTTAAACAAATAGGGCTTGTGGCTGCCCGTGCCAGCAACCCACTGCCAGGACAAATGGTTGCTGGCCAGGTCGCCATCGAGCAGATGCGCGTACATCCAGTCAGCGCCTACCCGCCAGTGCACCTTGCGTATATGCACCAGGTAGGAGGCCAGCCACATCCGCGCATGGTTGTGCAGGTATCCGGTCGAGTAGAGCTCATTAACCGCCTGGTCAATGACCGGCACCCCTGTCTCGGCTGCACGCAGGTCAATTGGCAGAACGCGGCTGTAGGCACCGTCTGGCAGCGGGCCCTCATGCAGGCTGGTGAAGATCTGCTGCCTGCGGTGGTGCCAGACATGATGAAAATATTCGCGCCAGGCTAATTCCTGCATCAACTTGTGGTCGGGGGACAGGGGCCCGCGCTGGCTGAGCGCTGACACCAGCTGAGGCAGCGTCATAAATCCGTGCGTAATCCAGGGCGAAAGCCCGGTCACCGCGCCATTCAAGTGGTTGCGGGTACGCGCATACTCGCTGACCTGGACCTGCGCCAGCCGCTCTTGGGCGGCCTCAAGCGTCGGCGAAAAATCAAAGCGGGTCATAGCGTCATTTTCGGAACAAACAACGCCAGTATCGGGGTCCCCTGCGGCGGCTGAATCCGCCACGGGGATAAAGGCTGAGACTGACATTCGGAGGAACTCCGCAGAATCAAACAATACTTAGAAACGGAGCGCACAGCCGATGGACTCACCGCTGCTCGGACTGTACGGCACGCAGCGACTGCGCCTGAGCCCTGATCTGATCACGCTCGCTGTCGGTGATCCGTGCCAGGTTCTTCACCTGCAAAGCCATGCGCGGGTTGGATGCGAGGCGCGACTCGTGCCTCAGCAGAAAATCCCAGTATAAAGTGGTGAACGGACAGGCTTTTGGACCGACCCGCTTCGCAGGCGAATAGGGGCATTTTTTGCAGTAATTTGACATCCGTTCGATGTACTTGCCGGTCGCAGCGTAGGGCTTACTGGCCATCAATCCGCCATCGGCGTACTGACTCATGCCTAGCGTGTTCGGCAGCTCTACCCACTCAACCGCATCAACATAGACCGATAGATACCAGGCGTGCACTTCACTTGGACGCACGCCGTACAACAGCGCAAACAGCCCGGTGACCATCAGCCGCTGAATATGATGGGCATAGCCCAGGTTAAGCGACTGCGTGATCGCATCGCGTAAACACGCCATTTCGGTTTGGCCCGTCCAGAACCAATGCGGCAAGGCCTGGTCGGCCGCGAGGGCATTGGCGTACAGGTAATCAGGCATGTTCAACCAATAAATGCCGCGCACGTACTCGCGCCACCCCAGAATCTGGCGAACAAAGCCCTCCACACCTGCCAGCGGCGCCTGACCATCACGCCAGGCCTGCTCGGCAGCTCTGATCACCTCAAGCGGGGACAACAGCTTAAGGTTGAGCGCAAGCGACAGATGCGAGTGATACAGCCACGCCTCGCCTGCCCACATCGCGTCCTGCCAACAGCCGAATTCGGGCAGACGTTGCCGAATAAAATCGTCCAGAGTCTGCAGCGCCTGCTCGCGCGTCAAAGGCCATGCGAACTCGTCCAAGCTGCCCGGATGGTCGGCGAACCGCTCTCGCACCAGCGCAAGCACAGACCGCGTGATCGTATCGGGTTCAAAGCGGCTGCGCGCGGGCACCTTGGTAGGCCCGTCGGCGCCAAATGATTCACGGTTGTCGGCATCAAAATTCCATTGCCCGCCTGAGGGCGAGTAGCCGTCAGCTGCTTGCGGATCCGACTCCATCAGGACCTGATGACGACGACGCATCTCACGATAGAAATATTCCATGCGTAGCTGCTTGCGTCCTTTGGCATGACGGGCAAACTCGTCCACCGTGCACAGAAAATGCCGGTCGATACGAACATCGAGGGCAATACCCGTCTGACGATTGACCTGAGTGAGACGTTCGCGCACGCCCCACTCGCCGGGCTCGGTCACCACAAGCGCAGCCGGTTGCAAACGCGCGATAGACTGGACTAAGGCCTGATCTAACGAATGATCAGATAACTCAAGGTATTCGACTGGCCAGGCACGCGCGCGTAGCGTCTGCGCGAAGTGACGCATTGCGGCCAGAAAAACCGCGATGCGCTGCTTGCTGCTCCAGGTACGGGCAGACTCATCAGCCGACTCGCACATCCACACACAATCCTGTGCGGGATCGAATCCATCCAGTGCCGATGCCGACGCATCGAGCTGATCACCCAGGACAATAACGAGATGACGAAGGGCCATATGAGTGGGGTTCCGGATTAACCGCCTGAACGAGACGATCTGAGGGATCTGGGCTGGGGATGCTGACTGCTTAGGCCGAACCACGACGCTGCCGACGCGCCTGCAGACGGCAGGCTTCACTGCAGTAAAGAACCTCGTCCCAATTGCGCGCCCAGGCCTTACGCCAGGTCATGGCCCGACCACAGGCGGCACAGGGCTTGGAGTCAAGATAGGACTTATTTCCACGAAAACCGCGCGTGTCGGTCGTTTTCATGCCCGCATGGTAACGGTGCGTGAAACGGCCAGCGCCTCATGGGGTCAATCGTCGCCTGCGATACGGATAAACTGGCAGCTTCATCGAAAACCCGGAACGAACCCATAAAATGAACATCAGCCCTCGCAAACCCCTACCCCTGGCCAGCTCACTCACGCAGCGCTACGGTGGTCAATCCCCCAAAATTTCTTCACTGCCCGTCAATGCGGTTATCGAAAGTATTCTTGACCATCGCAGCGTACGAGGCTATCTGCCCGACAAGCTTTCACCAAGCACGCTCGAAACCCTAATTGCGACGGGTCAGTCAGCGCCCACCTCTTCCAATCTTCAGACCTGGACTGTTATCGCGGTCGAAGATACCGATCGCAAGGCTCGCCTCTCGATATTAGCGGGGGATCAGGCCCATATTCGTGAGTGTCCGACCTTCCTGGTTTTTATCGCCGACTTATCGCGAATCGACCGAATCGCCCAGGCGCACTCAGAGGTCGCCGAGGGTAATCGCTACCTGGAAATGTTTCTGATGGCCGCCATCGATGCCGCACTGGCGGCCCAAAACATCGTGGTCGCGGCTGAGTCCATGGGCTTGGGCACGGTGTATATCGGCGCAATGCGTAACCGTCCCGAAGAGGTCGCGGCTGAGCTCGCTTTGCCACCTGATGCGTTTGCCGTCTTCGGTTTGTGTGTTGGACATCCTGATCCGGCCCGGCTATCGGGTATACGCCCACGGCTGGCCCAGTCGACCATTCTGCACCGCGAGCAGTACGACAGTGCAGCCGAAGTGGCCGCGGTTGCTGATTACGACCGTGCCATGGGCGAGTTCCAGATTCAGCAGGGCATGAAAGCTATCGACTGGACTCGTCAGACCATCAAGCGCGTGGGCACACCTGACGCCTTAATGGGCAGACACCGCCTGGTTGAAGCGCTGAAAAATCTGGGTTTCGGACTCAAGTAAACACGAGGAGGTTTTTACATGAAACCCGCCATCGGCCTGATCGGCGTTGGCCTCATGGGCCACGGAATAGCCAGCAATCTGCTTAAACACGGATATGCCCTGACCGTACTCGAACATCCGGGAAATCAGCCGCTGGATAGCCTGTTGGCAGCCGGCGCTCGCACCGCGGCCACCCCGGCGCAGCTTGCGACAGATGCCGATGTGATCATCTTGTGTGTCACTGGCAGCCCGCAGGTCGAGGCTGTGCTCGCCGGAGATCAGGGCACCCTGAAAACACTCCGTCGGGGCGCCATTGTGGTCGACTGCTCGACGGCCATTCCGACTTCGACCGAACGGATGGCGGCACAGGTCCATGCAGCGGGCGGACGCTTTATCGACGCGCCGATGACGCGTACGCCCAAAGAGGCAGCCGAAGGACGACTCAACCTGCTCGTCGGCGGCGATGCCGAACTCCTCGAAATGGTTCGTCCGGTACTGGCATGCTTTGCAGAAAACATCATGCACGCCGGCTCAGTGGGTGCCGGGCATCGCATGAAGTTATTGCACAACTACGTCTCCCTGGGTACGGTCACCCTTATTTCCGAGGCCGCAGCGTGCGCACAGCGTGCTGGCATTGCGGCTGAGACCTTCGTCGATATTCTTGCGCGTGGCGGTGGCGGTGGTGTTGCACTGGAAAGACTGAAACCTTCGCTGCTGGGTGGCGACCCCGCGCTGAAATTTTCAATCGCAAACGCGTTGAAGGATTTGAGCTACTACACCAGCATGGCCTCTGAGGCGGGCTGTGATCACCGCATTGCAAATGCGGTTCGAAGCAGTCTCGATGAAGCCACTCGCGAAGGCGACCCGAACGGATTCGTACCAACCATCGTCTCGCGTATTGCGGCCCGCAAATCGTGACCGGCAAAGCCCCGCAGCAATACAATATCGTCACCATTGACGGCGACGGTATTGGCCCTGAGGTCTGTCAGGCAGCACTTGCCGTACTGCGTGAAGCCTGTGGCTCGCGCTTGTGGTTCGTACCCATGCCCGGAGGGGCAGATCACTATCTGAAAACGGGTGAAGTCCTGCCACCGGCGACGTTCGACGCATGCCGCCAGGCACATGCCATCTTGCATGGCGCAGCGGGTTTGCCAGGTGTCACCTATCCAGACGGAACCGAGGTGGGCAATGACCTGCATCTCAGGCTGCGGTTCCGGCTCGACCTCTATGCCAATGTGCGGCCCATTCGCCTGCATCGCGGCGTGCGATCGGTACTGGCCGACTGGAAGCCAGGCAGCATTGATTACGTCATCGTTCGCGAGAACACTGAAGGACTCTACGCGAGTCGAGGCGCGGGTGTGGCGCTTCGCGACGAACTGGTGACCGACACCCTGGTGATGACCCGCCGAGGCGTCGAACGAGTTGCACGCTTTGCCTTCGAGCTTGCCGCACAGCGCAAGGGAGCACCGCGCGACGGCAAGTCACGAGTCACCGTTTGCGACAAAGCAAACATACTCAAAAGCTATGCCTTCTTCCGAGCGGTTTGTACCGAGGTCGCGGCGCAATTTCCCGTCATAGAAATCGATTACGCCTACGCAGACGCCATCACGGTTCACCTGCTCAAACAACCCGATTACTATGACGTTATCGTGGCCGAGAACATGTTCGGTGACATTATTTCCGACCTCGGCGCAGGCACCGTCGGAGGACTGGGCATGGCGCCTTCGGGCGAACTCGGCGAGCAGCATGCTTTGTTCCAGGGGGCGCACGGATCGGCGCCCGACATTGCGGGCCAAGATGCGGCCAGCCCAATCGCCACAGTCCTATCGGCTGCCATGATGCTGCGCTGGTTGGGCGACCGGTACAGCGACGCCGATCTGACCCAGACAGCGGGTCGCATCGAGCGGGCCGTCGACCATGTGCTCGAAGTCGGCCATGCCGTGCCGCGCGACCAGGGTGGCACGGCGCGCTGCAGCGAGGTGACTGCTGCGATCGTGCGCGCGGTACAAGAGCTCCCCGCTACGTAGCGCCCGTTCGCTTTGACCCGTGACGGGCGCGTGGCGGGAAGCGCCTTGTTCGATGTGCAGGGGTTTGGGCGCGTGGCGGTAAGTGGCTCGTTCGCTTTGACCAGTGTCGGGCGCGTGGCGGGAAGCGCCTTGTTCGATGTGCAGGGGTTTAGGCGCGTGGCGGTAAGCGCCCGTGCGCTCATAGGCTGCGGCCTGTCCTGCGGACAGGCTCCCCTTCGCTCGGGCCCTTCGCCGGGGCGCCCCGAACTCGGCCGCCGAGGCGGCGGCCTCAA
>JBDLQY010000185.1:0-7863 GCA_039800325.1 Pseudomonadota bacterium
TAGGGATCAGAAGCAGTCGCAGGCGACGGCGCGGATCCAGCAGAATGACAACCCCCAGCAGCACGGATCCTATGGCCAGATCACCCGATACGGCGAGACCGTAGGCGGCGGCCAGGTTGCTCGAGCTGCGAAATCCCGCCACCAGGAGGACGACCGCAGCCAACAGCAGCCAGTTCACGACCGGAATATAAATCTGGCCTTGCGAGGTTTCTGAGGTGTATGAAACTTTGAGACGCGGCAGGTAATTCAGGCGTGACGCCTGCTGCGTCACGGAGAATGCGCCAGAGATGGTCGCCTGCGAGGCAATAACGGTTGCCAAGGTAGCAAGGGCTACAAGGGGTAACAGCAGCGCATCCGGAGCCAGAAGAAAGAACGGATTTCGGACGGCCTCTGGCTCGCGCAGCACCAACGCAGCCTGACCAAAATAATTGAGCATCAGGCACGGAAACACCAACGCAAACCAGCCGATTCGAATGGGCCGCGCGCCGAAATGACCCAGATCGGCAAACATCGCTTCGGCACCGGTCACCGTGAGAAACACGGCGCCCAGCACCATAAACATGGTGGCAGGCTGGTCGATGGCAAATGCCAGTGCATGGCGTGGGTCGATCGCCCACAGCACATCGGGGGTCTGCACGATGCTGTTGATGCCCAGGGCGGCCAGGCTAAAAAACCAGATCAGCATGACCGGCCCGAACAAGCTACCAACCCGGGCTGTTCCGCGGCGCTGCAAGATGAACAGTACGCACAGAATCAAGATGGCCAATGGCACGACCAGAGGGTGCAGCTGGGGCGCCGCAAGGGTGATCCCCTCGACCGCTGACAGCACCGAGATGGCTGGCGTGATGATGGCATCGCCATAAAACAGCGAGGCTGCGAACACGCCCAGTGCGGCTACGATCCAAGCAAGCCTCGGACGCTCGCCGACGCTGGTCAAGGCTCGGGCAAGCAGCGCCAACACGCCGCCTTCGCCCCGATGATCGAAGCGAAGCATGATCAACACATACTTGAGCGACACCACGATGGTGACCGCCCAGAACATCATGGACAGCACCGGAAAGACGGTGGCGGGCGACGGGGTGAGACCGCCGTCGGGCGAGAAGGCCTCTTTGAATGCGTAAAGAGGGCTGGTGCCGATGTCGCCGAACACAACCCCTAATGCAGAGAGCATCAGAGCGGGCAAAGGCTGTGCCTGGGAAGGCTTCATCTGCGAATGATATTGCAGCGCAGCAAAATCTGCAAAGCCCAGGTGTCCAGGCCGGCGTTTGCCAGCCGCAGCCGCTAGCGCAGTCGTCGGGCCAGCGGCGACAGCAGCAGCGGCGCACAGTACATGGGTATCTGCGCGAGCCCTGCATACATCTGAAAGGCTTCACCAGCGGTGCCCGCCGTGACCACCAGCGTTAGGCCCATATTGCGATTGCCAAACAGAATCGCCGCATTCAGCGCCACTTCAGTGCCTTTACGCAAAAACAGCAGATAGCCCGTCGCATGCCAGAACACGGCGGCCAGCCAGGCCCAGGCCAGCATGCCCAGCATGTAGTCGGGCTGAGCCAGAAAGGTTTCGGTGACCCCAGCCATGATAGCGATGGCAAACACCACCAGGAGCAGCACATTGATACCGGCCAGCTCGCCGTCCCAGCGCTGCAGTCTCGGCAAACCCGCTAGCCTACGGATGACCGCGGCGAGCAAGAAGGGTGTCAGCGAGGTGAGTGCGACGCGCACAAAAAACCGCAGCACGTCGACGTCGATGCCATAGCTGGGTAGCAAGAGAGACACGACGCCGGTGAGCGTCAGCGGCAGCAGAAGTGTCATCAGGACGGCAGCCGCCATGCTGAGGTTGCCCGATAGACCGATGAACATCGCGAACGCGGCAGCGGACCCGATGGGAGAGGCCGCGGCCTGCAGCACCGTGATGACGGTGAATGCCTCGGGAATCAGGCCTGCACGGGCCAGTCCATAGACCGTAAGCGGCGCCAGCACCAGCTGTATAGCCGCAATCTGCAGGGCCAGACCGGGTCGCCTTAGAAAGTCGGCCAGGCGTTGCCAGTCAAGGCGAAGCAGTGAAGCGGTGAGGGTACCGATGACCGACGGTGTCACCAGCCACTGCATCCGGTCAGCGAGTACCGGAAAGATCAGACCGATGACAACGCCCGCCGGCAGTGCCCAGCGCGCCCAATGCCCCAGCAGCCGCAGCGCTGCGTTCACGAACAAATTGGAAAGAAAAACATCGCTCATTTTGACAAAGATCTATTTCAGATCCAGAATGGTTCCAAAATAGATCCATAATGAATCCATGCCCAGTCTGTCCATCAAAGACGTTCCCGAGGCGCTGGTTGAGCAGCTGCGCCAGCGCGCAGCGGTCAACCACCGCTCTCTTCAGGGCGAGCTGATGTGGATCCTCGAGCAGGCGCTGCAGCCGTCTGCTCAGCCCAGCGTGTCGATAGCCGGCGGGGGTGTTACACCCGGTACATCAGTGATGGCGCGGATCGGTCCTGGCGTACTGGGTGGTAGTCGCAGCATCGAGCAGATCGCTGAAGAGCTGCGGGCCCGGTGGCCGCGCCCTTTGGCGGGTGCGCCGCTAGCCTCAGACATCATTCGGCGCGAGCGCGATGCCCGCTAGCGCCGCACGCTCGTTGCATATCGCCGAGCCCGCGCCGCGCAAGCTCAGTCGACCCGCCGTCGTGGCAGATGCGAGCGTCGTCGCGGCTGCGATTTTTGTAGAGCCTCAGTTCGAGCTCGCCTGGCAGCGTCTGGCAGGCGCATCGCTGCATGCGCCGTGGCTGATCGACATCGAGATCGGTCTGGTGGCCTTGAGCAAGTCGCGTGGGCGGCATCGAGAACTGGCAGACGCCGGCATGCTGCAGTACGCGGGGCTTGCCATATGGCGCCACTCGGTTGACGTAGCGCCGCTGGTGTCGCTGGCGACCCGCTACCAGCTCACGGTTTATGACGCTGCCTACCTCCTGGTTGCAAGTGAGCTTCGTGCCCCGCTCATCACCTTTGATACCAAACTGGCCGAGGCAGCGCGCCTGCATCTTGGCTCCCTTCAATGACCGTAAAGGCCTGACGCGATGCGGACCCCATTCAATCAACGCACTGGAAGAGCAGGCCGACTTCCGCTACCCATCACGCTTGCAGTGGTTCTGCTGTTGGGGTCTGCGCTCAGTGGTTGTGAACGTGCCTCAGTGCGAGCACAACGAGAAGCAGCCGAGCGCAAGGCGGCCGAAGCCAAGGTGGTCAAGTTCGCCATCGAGCCCCAGTTCGATAACGTCGACGTATTTTCGGATGGTCTTGCCGCAGTCAGACGCGGCGATGTTGCCAATGGGCGATGGGGCTACATCAGTCGCGATGGCAGTATTGCGATAGAGCCCCAGTTTCGCGCGGCCACAGCCTTTTCACGCGGGGTGGCAACTGCTGTCATCGACGAAAAAGGCGGTCATCGGTGGGCGGTCATTGATAAGCGAGGCCGTACCGTCGGCGAGGGTCGATTCGATGCTGCGGGCGGATTCTCTGATGGTCTGGCCATGGTGCGGGTCGGCACTGAAATCAGCGGTCGGTATGGGTATGTTGATACGCAGGGGCGCATCGCGATCAAGCCCCAGTTCTCACTGGCTGGCCCCTACGCTGAGGGGCTTGCGCCAGTGCGTATTGGCAGTGAGGCCAGTGGTAAATGGGGTTTCATCGATGGCACCGGACGTCTGGTGATCGCACCTCAGTTCGACAACGCCAGACCGTTTTCGGATGGTATGGCCCATGTTGAGTTTGGACGTGGACTCGATGCCAAAGTCGGTTTCATCGACCGTGCGGGCAAATTGGTCATCGATGCGCGATACCGCTTTGCCGGACGTTTCTCGAATGGACTGGCGCCTGCGGGAGTCAAGGGCTCACCGGGTGGCTTCGGAGGGCACTGGGGTGTCGTTGATCGGCAGGGCCGTTTTGTGGTTGAGCCACGGTTCGACTATCTGTGGGATTTTGCCGACGGCTTGGCGCCGGTCCTGTCCGGTGGCTTCAACAAGGGCGGCAAGTGGGGCTACATCGATGCTCAGGGCACCGTTGTCGTCAGCCCGCAATTCGATGCCGCGCGTCCCTTCCGTGAGGGGCTGGCCGCGGTTCGCGTCGATGGGCGCGTGGGCGGTAAATGGGGCTTTATCTACCGCCCCGGTGCAAGCGACAAGGTTTCCGATGCACCCGCACAGACGCGCGTGCGCTGAGGTTAACGCTTGTGGCCAGGGCGTGCGCTGGCTCGTGCTCAGGTAACGGCCTTGCGGGTGGTAAACGCGGGCGTATCCCAGGCCCGTGTGCTCATCACCTGCTTGAGTGTGGCGACGGCATTCCATACATCGGTGTAGCGCACATAGAGGCCGGCAAAACCGAAGCGCAGGATGTCGGGGGCCCGGAAGTCGCCGATAACCCCGCGCGCGATGAGCGCCTGCATGATGGCGTAGCCCTCAGCATGATGAAACGATACTTGGCTGCCGCGCTGTTCGGCCTGACGGGGACAGGCCAGCGTAAAGCCCGAGTCGGGTAGTTCCTGCTCAAGAAGCTGGATGAACAGGTCGCCCAGTGCCGAGCCCTTGCGTCGCAGCACATGAAGGTCAACGCCGTCGAAGGCGGTCAGCGCTTCTTCCAGGGCAATCAGGCTGAGTTGCGGCGCGGTACCCACCAGCATGCGATCGATACCCGCATGCGGCTCGTAGTGCTCGCTGAACTCGAAAGGGCGGGCGTGTCCGTGCCAGCCGGTGATCGGCTGCTGCATCGATGCATGATGACGGCGCGCTGCGAATACAAAAGCCGGCGACCCTGGGCCGCCGTTCAGATACTTGTAGCCGCAACCGACTGCGAAGTCGGCCTGGCACTGGTTGAGCGCTACGGGTAGCGTCCCCGCACTGTGGGCGAGGTCCCAGTTGACCAGGGCGCCGACGTGATGAGCGGCTGCGGTGATGGCCGCCATGTCATAGACCCGTCCCGTCTTGTAGTTGACGTGGGTTAAGGTGACCACAGCCAGGTGCTCGCCCAGCTGTGCGATGGTGTCGACCATGGCGTCGGGTGCGACGCACACCAGCTCGGCCTGCATGATTTCAGCAACGCCGCTGGCGATGTACCGATCCGTTGGAAAATTACCTTCTTCGCTGAGAATGATCTTGCGTCCAGCGCGCAGGCGTAGCGCTGCAACCAATACCTTGAAGAGGTTGACCGAGATCGAGTCGCATACGGCGACCTCACCGGATTCGGCACCGATCAGTTGTGCGATTCGATTACCCACCCTCAAGGGGGCGGGGTACCAACCCGCATCATTCCATGATCGGATTAGCCCGTGCGCCCATTCGGTCTGCACTGCCTTAGCCATACGTGGGGCCACGCTTTTAACCAGTGCGCCCAGCGAATTACCGTCGAGATAGATAAGCTCATTGGGCAGATCGAAGCGTGCGCGGCAGTGAGCAAGAGGGTCGCTGGTGTCGAGCGTCAGAAGTTGTTCACGATGGATCATGGTCATGGTCTATTCGGTTTCAGGTCAGTAACGCCACTCGATGGGGGTAAGACTGCTGAAGTGATCGGTCCACAAGGGAACCCCCTCGATGTGCAGGTTTTCCGGGCCCAACTCGCGGCCCTTATCATCGCGCAGCAGGCGATTGATCGAAGGGTAGCGCGCGAAGTAGTCGCGGTCATGGCTCATGACAAACCATTGATTCTCGCGCACGTAGCGCGCCATATCCCGTTCCTGAAACTTATTGCGAAAACCCATACCTAAAGCCTGCGCCTGTGCTTTCACGACCGGATATAGGTTGAGATAAGCATTGGTAATGTTGATTGCAATATGACCATCGGGTTTGAGATGCTGAGCATAGGCTTTGAACGCCTCGCGGGTCAGCAGATGAACCGGTACGCCGCCACCGCTGAAGGCATCCAGGACGATGACGTCGTACTTCTGGTCGGACGACATCTGCTCGATACGTAGTCGGGCATCGCCCAAAATGATGCGCAGCTGACGGGTCTTCGCCTGGCTCAGGTTATCGAAATACGTCTCAGCGACTCGCACCGCCTCTGGGTTAATTTCGAAGAAATCATAGATGTCGCTGGGCCGGGCATAGGTGGCCAGAGTGCCGGCGCCCAGGCCGATGAGAGCCACCTGCAGCGATGGCTTTCGTTCCATAGCCCATTGCAGGGTTTCGCCGACGGCACTGTCTTTCGCATAGTACGTGGTGGCCGCCGAGCGCCAGCGATCGGACAGATACTGAATGCCATGCGTGATCTGGCCGCTGTAGAAAACCCGATGATCCATATCGGGCCGCTCAGGGAAACGACGCTCCTTGACAGCGACCACACCATAAAAGTTTCGCGACTGGTCAAGGTGGGTGTCTATCACCCCCTGCGCCGACGACACGCGGCCTCGCATGGGGTTATCCCACCAGAACGCGCACGCAATGAGCAGACCAGACAAGGTCATCAGCGCCAGGCTTCGGCCGTACCCGTGCGAATATCCTGGGGTCTGTGCGGCTGTGGCTTTGCCAAACCACAGCACCCTGCAGGCCAGAAGCACAGCTAGTGCCAGGCACAAGGGCCACTCGTAGTAGTCATCAAAGACGTTTGTGGCCACCAGCGTTACAAAGAGTCCGCCGCAGGCCCCGCCAAAGGACATCCAGAGATAAAAGGTGGTGAGGTACTTTGGGTCAGTCGGACGGCGTCGATACAGCTCGCCATGGCACAGCAGACAGATCAGAAACAAAGCGATGTAGTGCAGCCAACGCAGCTCGCTCACGCCGTAGCCCCAGTGCATGCCGAACAGCGCAGGTATCTGCGCGCGGCCCGCCAGAAACAACACCGCAATCAGGCAGGTGGCGGCGGTGAGTGCAGGTCTGTACCAGCGTGGGTTGTCGAAGGCGATGATGAAGGTCAGCAGGTAGAGCGCCAGCGTGGTGATCCAGACCCGTGGTTCAGGCGCGATATCGTGACTGAGGTGGTCGGTGGTCGCGATAAATGCAAGCGAGGCCAGCGCTGGTAGCAACACCCAGGCCAGACGGGTTCGCCCAGAGGGTGCCTGCGAAGTTGCGGGCGTGGCCGAGGTTTGGGTTGGGGCTGTTGTGCCACCGGCATGGCGGGCCATCAGGATGGCGCTGGCAAGGCACAGGGCAGCGAAAACCCAGAAGCCTGCGGTCCACAGGCGACCTATGGTGGGCAGCTCCAGCCAGGGCTCAAAGACATACGGAAAAGAAAAGAGAGCAAGAAAAGATCCGACGTTGGACAGGGCATACAGGCGAAAAACCGAGCCCCGGCTGCCCGATAGCGTGAACCAGTGCTGCAAAAGAGGGCCTGTGGTGGCCAGACAGAAATAGGGTAACCCCACGCTGAGAGCCAGGATCAGCAGAATTCGCAGCACCGGGGTTTCGTCGCCGGTGGGCTTAAGGGCCGCATGTGGCAAGACAAATAGTGCAGCCGCGCAGGCTAGCGCGAGTACGACGACGTGTACTAGACGCTGCTGGCGGGGTGGCAAGCGACTGGCCACCAGATGCGCGTACACGTAGCCCGCAAACAGTATGCTCTGGAAGAACAGCATGGCCGTGGTCCAGACAGCCGGGCTGCCGCCAAACCAGGGCAGGATGAATTTACCCACCATGGGTTGCACCTGAAACAGCAGAAAGGCGCTGACAAAAATAGTCAGCGCAAACAGCAGAACAAGACCCGGCTGCCTGCCGCTGGCTGTGTTCACCACGGCCATCTCCTTTTAGTTTTAGTCGGCGAATGCTACACGCGTCGAAGGTACGAAGCGCCTGGCCCGACCTTGTGCTGCCAGCGCGTGCAGTCTGTGCGCATCGCGGTTTAGGTCCAGGCGAGGAGCACCTCTTGCGGCAGCGCCTTGGCAGCCCG
>JBDLQY010000186.1:0-118943 GCA_039800325.1 Pseudomonadota bacterium
TGATCGCGGCTGTCCTCGTCCTGCCGCTGCTGCTGCGCGAGCCTGGCGCCCTGACAGCGATGCGAGCCCATGCTGGCTGGCTCTTAGTAACGGGAGTTCTGAACTCGGCGATTCCCTATACGCTGTTTACTTATGTGGCGCTTGAAATCGGGGTGGGCACAACGGCGGTGATCAATTCGACGGCGCCACTCTTCGGCGCCATGATCGCACGGGCCTGGATTGGCGAGCGCCTGCCTCGGTTCGGTGTGCTGGGCCTGTTTCTGGGTTTTTCGGGCGTGGCTACCCTCGTGCTGTTTCGCGATGCCCATAGCGGTAATCCGACCGCCGCGGGTGTGGGGGCTGTTATTCCCATGTTAATAGGACTCTTTACGGCAGCCTGTTCCGGAGCGTCGGCAACAGTCGCAAGGCGCCACCTGCGGAACCTGTCTCCGCTGGCCAGCACGGTGGGTTCTCAACTGGGATGTGGTTTGCTGATGCTGCCCTTGGGTATTCTGTGGTGGCCCACTGTGATGCCAGATCTGTCGGCCTGGGTCAGCCTTCTGACGCTGTGCCTGTTCAGCACGGCCATTGCGTATTTTCTCTTCTACAGTCTCATCGCACGTATCGGCGCCTCGCGCGCCAGCGCGGTCATGTTTCTGATTCCCGTCTTTGGCGTGGTTTGGGGCATGATCTTTCTGGGCGAACGAGTCAATGCTGGCATGCTGGCAGGTGCCGTCATGGTGGTCTTGGGCGTGGCGCTCATTAACGGCCTGGCTGGGCAGCGGCGGCCGGCATGACCACATTTGGGATGAGCTGGCCTTGGATGGGCTAGCGTCTGCTATGCACTGAGGAGATTGCACGATGACATCTACGCCGAAATCCTACCCCCGTGATCTAATCGGTTATGGACGAAACCCGCCCCAGGCTGACTGGCCTGGCAGCGCGCGGATCGCTGTGCAGTTTGTACTCAACTACGAAGAAGGTGGTGAGAACTGCGTGCTGCATGGCGACCCTGCATCCGAAATCTTTTTATCGGAAATCATCGGTGCTCAGGCCTTTAATGCAAGGCACCTCAGCATGGAGTCCATTTATGAGTACGGCTCTCGTGTGGGTATCTGGCGCATTCTGCGCGAATTTGAGCGTCGACAGCTGCCGCTGACGGTATTTGGTGTGTCTATGGCGCTTGAGCGTCATCCCGAATTGACGGCGGCATTTGTTGAGTTGGGCCATGAAATCGCCTGCCATGGATGGCGCTGGATTCATTATCAAAATCTGGCCGAGGATGTTGAGCGCGAGCATCTTCAAATCGGCGTCGATATTATTCGCCGGCTGACGGGGTCAGCCCCCCTGGGTTGGTACACCGGTCGGGACAGCCCCAATACTCGCCGATTGGTGGTCGATCACGGTGGTTTTTTGTACGACTCCGACTACTACGGCGACGACCTGCCTTTCTGGACCCGGGTGACGGCGAGTGATGGCCGCGAGGTGCCGCATCTGGTGGTGCCGTATACGCTGGATGCCAACGACATGCGTTTTGCCACCGCTCAGGGTTTCAACACCTCCGATCATTTCTTTACCTATCTGCGAGACAGCTTCGATGTGCTCTACGCTGAGGGCGCTGAGTCGCCCAAGATGATGTCCATTGGCATGCACTGCCGCCTGCTGGGTAGACCAGGCCGCCTGGTGGCCCTGCAGCGATTTCTTGACCACGTACAGCGTCATGATCGGGTCTGGATTTGCCGACGGGTGGATATTGCGCGCCACTGGATGGCCAGACATCCCTTTGCCGGCTGATGGTCGAGTCGTTTAACGGATGTTCGCTCTGGCGGTTTGTCTGATGTTTCATTGGGGCAGGCCGCCTTCTGCGAATTTTCGTACCGCACTGGTTGCGATGGTAGTAGGATGAACTTGAGTCTGCTTTCCCGAAGCCTTGAAACCTGTCTGAAAGGAGCGATTGATGCGAACGAGCCTGCAGATCAACTTCCGTGGAATGGATACCTCGCCGGCGCTGGAGGCGCTGATTCGCGAGAAGACCGCCAAGCTTGAACAGTTTCACCCGAATGTCACCGGCTGCAGGGTGGTGGTTGATAAACCCCATCAACACAAGGCTCAAGGTGAGCATTTCATCGTCACGATCGACGTCTCGGTACCGGGCGGCAACATCGTGGCCAACCATGCGCATCATGAAGACGTGAACGTGGCCCTGCGGGATGCTTTTCTGGCTGCCCGCAGGCAACTTGAAGAGCATGCGCGAAAACTGCGCGGCGATGTCAAGAGTCACTCCCTGCCGCCGGTTGTCGTAGCCGAATAACAGGCACCGGCCAAGGTGCGGTCAGCAGGACCGCGCGGCCGGTCAGCTTAATCGGTGTCTCGTGCGCGTCCGGGCACAGCCCTGATTTTTCCGGGCGATGCGCGCCAGATACAAACCGCCGAGGCCAGCGAGGCCATAATGGCAATCCAGAATGCCAGAGTGTAGCTGCCTGTTTTGTCGTGGATATACCCTGTAAGCCAGGGGCCCAGCGCTCCGCCGCTGATGGATGCGATTGAAATCGTACCGAAGATGGCGCCATAGTGCCGGCCCTCGAAAATATCGGCCGGTATCGTGCCTGAGACCGAGGTGGTGCCGTAGCCGATCAGCCCCTGTGCCAGCACCATCGCGCCCAGAAGCCATGGCGTGGGCGTATTACCCAGCGCCATCAGTAACAGATAGGTCAGCACGAAGCCACCGCAGCCGATGTACCAGACTTGCTCACGACCCACACGGTCGGAAAGCCAGCCCAGGGCGATTCCCCCCGGGATGCCGACCAGGCTGACAAGACCCAGAGCCCAGGCGGCGGTGACCGCATCAAAACCAATTTCGAGCAGATAGCGGGTCTGGTGCACCTGTACCGAGTACCATGCATACAGACCGAGAAAAAGTGCTGCTGAAAGCCACCAGAATCGGGCTGTCCGAATAGCACGCGCCAGAGTCCAGTCTGTGGCTGCCCATTGTGGGTCGACAATACGCAGGCTGCGGCGTACGCCGCCAGGGCTGCCATCAACCGTTTTTCCGTCAGGAATCAGGCCCAGAGACTCGGGTCTGCGCCTGACCAGAAGGTTTAGCGGCGCCAGCACGATGAAGACCAGGATGCCCAGCCACCAGCAGGCGTTGCGCCAATCGGAGCGCTCGATCAGCGTCTGCAGGCCAGGCAGCAGAAAAATCGACCCAACGCCCACGCCGGCAAACGCAATACTCACTGCCAGCCCGCGGTGCTGTACGAACCAGGCTGGCAGGAACAGGCCATGGCCGGTATAGCCCAGGCAAACACTTCCGGCACCCACCAGGACGCCCAGCGAAAGATAGACATGCCAAACCTGTGAGGCCGAGGCGGCCAGCATCAGACCACCGCTGACACAGAACACGCCAGCCTGCAGCACCGGCACGACGCCATAGCGATCCATGACGCGACCCATGAGGGGACTCATGGCGGCGGAAACCAGAAACCCGAATGAAAATGCACCGGCGGTCAGGCCGCGCTCCCAGCCGAACTCGTCCAGGATGGGCGGAAAAAACAGCGAAAATGCGGTTCGGGCATTGACCGCCAGGGCCATGCTGACGAAAGCGACCGCGATGATGACCCAGCCGTAGAAGAAGGGCAGTCGCTGGCTGAGTTGTCGTAGCATTGGCCTTGTCAGCGGAGACGCGCAGGGTGCGCTCGATGCTGCAAGCATACACATACCGCGTCATCGTCACAGCGGTGGAGGCTTCATGAACAGGACTCGTACTCAGGTAGTCATCATCGGCGCCGGGCCCTCAGGCCTGCTGCTGTCTCACCTGCTACATCTGGAAGGTATTCACAGCATCGTGCTTGAGCGGCAGAGCCGGGATTACGTGCTCTCGCGTATTCGTGCGGGGGTTCTCGAACAGGGATCAGTACGGCTTTTAGAGCAGGCGGGTGTGGGCGAGCGTATGCGCCGAGAGGGGCTGGTTCATGACGGCGTCATTCTGCAGTTCGATCGCCACCTGCACCGCATCGACTTCCGCGATTTGGTCCACCAGACCGTGATGGTATACGGCCAGACTGAGGTGACCCGTGACCTGATGGGCGCCCGAGATCAGACTGGGGGTGTGCTGGTCTATGAGGCGACTGATGTCAGACCCATTGACTTTGATGGGGATTCTCCGCGAGTGACCTACACGGCATCGGACGGTGCTCAACACGAAATCAGTTGTGATTTCATCGCCGGATGCGATGGCTTTCACGGAGTGTGTCGCGCCAGCATCGCGCCCGAGCGCATTCAGCTCTTTGAGCGCGTCTATCCGTTTGGTTGGCTGGGTATTCTGTCGCGCACCAAGCCCCTCAATGAGGAGCTGATCTATACCAGCCACGAGCGCGGCTTCGCTCTGGCTAGTATGCGATCGCACAGCATCAGCCGTTACTACGTGCAGTGTTCACTGCAGGACAAAGTCGATGACTGGTCTGATGATCGTTTCTGGGATGAATTCAGATTGCGCGTTGGCCCTGAACTGGCGGCGGATCTGCAGACTGGACCGTCTATTGAGAAGAGTATTGCGCCACTGCGCAGCTTTGTGGCTGAGCCCATGCGTTTCGGCCGGCTGTTTCTGGTGGGAGATGCGGCGCATATTGTTCCGCCCACGGGCGCTAAAGGTCTGAACCTGGCCTTCGGCGATGTCGGATATCTGTCGCGTGCATTCGTCGAGCATTACGGCCATGGTCGCGATGATGGGCTGCAAGCGTATTCGCAGACCGCCTTGCGCAGAATCTGGAAGATGGAGCGGTTCTCCTGGTGGATGACGTCACTCATGCATCGGTTTCCTGAAACCACGGGTTTCGATCGTCGGGTACAGGTGGCCGAGTTTGATTTTCTGGCCAGTTCTCGGGCTGCATCCACCGCTCTGGCTGAAAACTATGTTGGCATGGGAGTCTAAGTTAGCGAGCGCATGAGCGCTAAGGTCGTTCAGGCCTCGCGCATCATGCGCCAGTAGTCAACCTTGAGCGTCAGCGCGCAGCCTGCGATGATGGCTGCAGTGGTGATGATGGCGCCCAGCGACAGCGTTGATAGTCCGCTGAGGCCCTGCCCGATGGTGCAGCCAAGCGCGGTGATCCCGCCTGCACCCATGAGTGCCGCGCCCAACAGGTGGCGTTTGAAATCGGTGGCATCCGGAAACACCTCTTCGCGCCAGCCACCGTGTGTCAGCGCATAGAGCAATGAACCGCCCACCATGCCCAGCGCTGTAGCGATGCCGAACGTGACATGCTTTGACTTGTCGCTCCAGAACATGAGCAGCTCTAGGGTGTACGCATAGGGCGCTACTAATGACAGAGACTCAGGCCGGTTGCTTTGCGTGCCGATGAAGGCTTTTTCGAGGGTGTCGGGATGCTCTTCAATGTACGCAAGATGTCCGGTCACGTACCAGGCTGCGACCACCACGCCGCCCACGACTAGACCGCCCACAATAGCGTCACGTTCAGTGCGCCAGAGATCGCGGCTGGCCAGGGCAGACATTAGAAGCGCCAGACCTAACATTGGCGCCACCCAGCGATCAGCGCTGGCCTGGGCGATGCCGGTTGCTGCGGCCAGCAGGCTGGGTAAATCTTGACTGGTGCCCAGATCGATGGACAGACGATCAATGCTGGCGACTCGCCAAACTGCAAACAGACCCTTAAGCGTCATGTAGGCCGAGATACCCAGGACAAAAAATACGAGCAGAGACTTGAGATTGCCGCCGCCCAGCCTGATGAGGGCCTTGCTGGTACACCCTGAGGCCAGTGTCATACCGACGCCGAACATGAGTCCGCCGATCAGGTGAGACGCCCACGGCAGACGCCGGGCACCGTAGAGCGATTGACTCGTGTCGATCAGGCCAGCAGTTTCAAGCATCCATACGCCCAGAATGGCGGTGGCAATCGCCAACACCCACATGCGCATACGGGCCCAGCTGCCCATGTTGATGATGTCGGAGATTGCGCCCAGCGTGCAGAAGTTAGTGCGACTGCCGACATAGCCAAAGACTGCACCCAATAGAGCGCCCATTGCGGTTATTACCGCCGGCGATATGATTTCCTGATCCATCCCGCCATTTTAAGGTATTCGTTCAATGTTCAAGACTACGCTCGCAGGCAGTCTGCCCAAGCCCGATTGGCTTGCCGAAACCCATAAACTCTGGCCGCAGTGGCGAACCAGCGGAGAAGCGCTTGCACAGGGCAAGCGAGATGCGACACTGCTTTGGCTCAAACTGCAGGAAGATGCCGGCCTGGATATCGTGGGTGACGGTGAGCAGTCACGCCAGCATTTTGTGCATGGGTTTCTAGAGGCGGTTGAGGGCATCGACTTTCAAAACAAGGTCAAGATGGGCATCCGTAACAATCGCTACGACGCGATGGTGCCTCAGGTAGTGGGCGAGTTGCGCCTGCGTGGTCGCGTGCATCAGGATGAGGCGAGACTTGCGCGAGCACACACGCGACTGCCGCTTAAGTTTACGCTGCCAGGACCCATGACCATCATCGACACCATCGCTGACCGCTTCTACGGTGATCGGGTGAAGATGGCCTTCGCCTTCGCCGATTTGCTCAATCAGGAAGCGCGGGCGCTTGAGGCCGATGGCGTTGATGTCATTCAGTTCGACGAGCCGGCGTTTAACGTCTACACGCAGGAGGTGCTCGATTGGGGCGTTGAGGCCCTGCACCGGGCAACTGCAGGCCTGCGGTGCAAGACCGCGGTGCATATCTGCTACGGCTACGGCATTCAGGCCAACATCGACTGGAAGAAAACGCTGGGTGGCGAATGGCGCCAGTACGAAATGATTTTTCCGGCGCTTGCGGCCAGTCGAATCGACCAGATCTCGCTCGAATGCGCGAATTCGCGCGTCCCGATCGAGTTGCTGGGGCTGCTCAAGGGTAAGGATGTGCTGGTGGGTGTGATCGATGTGGCCAGTGAACAGGTGGAGACACCCGAGGAGGTTGCAGAAACCATTGGACGCGCCTTGCGCTATGTGCCAGCCGATCGGTTGTTTCCCTGCACCAACTGCGGTATGGCACCGATGGCGCGCGCGACGGCGCAGGCCAAGCTTGAGGCTTTGGTGAAGGGCGCAGCGCTGGCCCGTACGCGACTCAGCTGAGCTTGATGGTCTCAGTCGGTCAAGTCGTCGAACAGTGAGGGCGTCGCGCTTTTGGTCGTGCGCGGTCTGGGTTCCGCGACCTGGTAGGGACGCGCCTCGCTGTGTCGGGCAAGCGTGCTTACCCGTACGCCCAGCAGCCTTAGCCGCTTGGACAGATCAACGCGTTTAAGACACTCGCCCGCTGCGGCCCTCAGCCCCGACGCGTCGGCGATGGGGGCGGTCAGCGAGATGTCACGCGTCACCGTACTGAAGTCCTCAAATCGAAGCTTGATACCTACGGTGCGGCCGCTGTAGCCCTTGCGCAGCAGATCATCCGCAACGCGCTCGCACAGACGTGTGAACAGGGCCGATAGCTGATCACGATCGCGCCGCGCATGCAGATTTCGCTCGAAGGTCGTCTCGCGGCTGATGGATTTTGGTTCGCTGTAGGTGATGATGGGGCGCTCGTCACGCCCGTGCGCCGCATCATGAAGCCAGGCCCCATAACTTTGACCGAAGTGTTGTCTGAGCACAGCGGGGTCAGCTGCTGCGAGCTCGCCGATGCTATGAATGCCGAGGGCTTGCAGCCGGGAAGCCGCTTTAGGGCCTATGCCATTGATACGGCTGGCTGGCAGTGGCCAGATCCGAGTCTGGATGTCGTCCGGTCGGATCAGGGTAAGCCCATCAGGCTTATCAAGCTCAGACGCAAGTTTTGAAAGCAGTTTGTTGGGCGAAATACCGATCGAGCAGCTCAGACCACAGTGCCTGCGTATTGATTGCTTGATGAGTTGAGCGATCTCCAGGCCGCCGTCTTCGCGCACGCCGGCCATTCCGGTCAGATCGATGTAAATCTCGTCTATCCCTCGGTCTTCGATCACGGGTGCGATCTCGGTCACAGCCTGTTTGAAGCAACGCGACAGGCGGCGGTACTCCTCAAAATCAACCGGTAGCAGAATGGCCTGCGGACAGAGGGCCGCAGCCTTCATCAGACCCATGCCGGAATGAACGCCAAAGCGGCGAGCCTCATAAGTGGCGGTCGTGATGACACCGCGTCCTGCGTAGTCTTTGAGCCGGGTAAAGGTCTCAGCCTGGGAGCCCTGGGCATCAGCGGTCGTGCGCCTACGGCCACCGATGACTACAGGCTGGCCCCGAAGCTGCGGATAGCGCAGCAGTTCGACCGAGGCATAGAAGGCATCCATGTCCAGGTGGGCGATGTAGCGTTGCGGCGCAGACATGGTGGGTGAGGGCGTGCAGTCAGCAGCGGGTCGGCAGCGGGTTAACTGCGCGAGAATAGCGTGTCCAAAGCAATTTTTTCGGAGTCTGCATGGCGCAGCTAATGCTTGTCAGACATGCGCAGGCCTCATTTGGCAGCGAACACTACGATCAACTGTCCCCGCTCGGGCGCCAGCAGGCGACATGGCTTGGCGAATATTTTTCCGCGCGTGGTCTGCGTTTTCGTCGGGTCGTGGCCGGTAGCCTGCAGCGCCAGCAGGAGACCGCACAGCTGATGCTTTCGGCCATGGGGCAGACCCAGGCCCCAGTGCAGACTCTTGTGGGTCTCAATGAATATCCCGCTGATGCGCTGTACACGAGCTATACCCAGGGACGCGACGCACTGGCACATCAGCGCGCGGATGCGCGCGACTATTGGAGAACGTTTCGTCAGGCCATGCTCGCGTGGGCCGGGGACGCGCTTGATGCCGTTCCCGAGCGCTGGAACGACTTCGGTCAGCGTGTGCGCCAGGCGGTCGATCTGGCCTGTGGTGACGTCGGGCGTGACGACGTCGTGCTGGTGGTGAGCTCGGGTGGTGCTATTGGACGCCTGATCGCAGATACGGTTGGAGCGCCGGCGGCAACGGCCATAGAGTTCAATCTGCAATTTCGTAACACGGGGCTTTGCGAGCTGATCTCAGCATCGGCCGGGCTGCGTCTAATCAGCTACAACGCGATTCCGCATCTTGAGCGATCTGACCGCCGGCACGCCATCACCTTCGCCTGACTGGGAAATACCCTGGGCATGGATAATCGCGATTACATAATAAAAAGTACAGTCTGTTTGGGATTCATACCGCTTTTTAAGTTATTCAGGTTTCGATAGTCTTTTGACTTTCGCGTCTCAGGAGCTATTTTGTGGAACGCATCGAGAAATTTGGACTTCGAATTGCCCGTCCTTTGTTCGACCTGATCGAGCACGAAGCACTACCGGGAACCGGCGTGTCGCCGGAACCCTTCTGGAGGGGTCTTTCCGAACTGGTTCATGGCATGGGCCCGCGTAATCGGGCTTTGCTGGCGCGACGCGATGCCTTGCAGCAGGCTATCGATCAATGGCACCAGACACGACGCGGGCAAGCGCATGACGCGGCGGCCTACAAGACGTTTCTGACGGAAATCGGCTATCTCCAGCCCGAGGTCGCTGACTTCAGCGTGCAGACCGTCAATGTTGATCCTGAAATCGCGCGTATTCCGGGGCCGCAGCTGGTTGTGCCCGTGATGAATGCTCGCTATGCCCTCAATGCCGCCAACGCCCGCTGGGGTAGCCTCTACGATGCGCTCTACGGAACCGACGCCTTGGGCGATACGCCACGATCGGGCCCGTATGATGCTCAGCGCGGCGCCAGAGTCATTGCATGGGCCAAACAGTTTCTGGACAGCATCGCACCGCTGTCTGGCGCCAGTCATAGTCAGGTGAGCGCTTATCGGATCGATGCCGGGCGTCTGGTAGCGCATACGCCTTCGGGCACGGTTGGGCTTGTCAATCCTGCTCAGTGGGTCGGCTACCGCGGTGATGCCGCCTCACCTTCAGCCATTCTGTTGGCCCATAACCAGCTGCATGTCGAAATTCAGATTGACCGCAGCCACGCAATCGGTGCCACAGATCCGGCAGGGGTAGCCGACCTTCTGCTCGAATCGGCTATCACCACCATCATGGACTGCGAAGACTCCGTCGCCGCGGTCGACGCCGAGGATAAGGCTCTGGCCTACCGCAACTGGCTGGGTCTGATGAAGACCGATCTGGCCGAAACAGTGTCCAAGGGCGGCCGCAGCTTCGTGCGTCGCATGAATTCCGATCGTGATTATCTGGCGCCTGACGGCCGTGCTTTCAGCCTCAAGGGCCGTTCATTGATGCTGGTGCGAAATGTCGGGCACCTGATGACTAACCCGGCGGTGCTCGATCGAAACGGTCACGAGGCGTTTGAAGGTCTTCTCGACGCCATGTTTACCACCTTGATCGCTCTGCATGATCTTCGTCGCAAGACGGGTTCGCGCAATTCAGTGACGGGTTCGGTCTACGTTGTGAAACCCAAAATGCATGGGCCTGAAGAGGTCGCCCTCGCCAATGACGTATTCAGTCATGTTGAGCGGGTACTCGGAATAGCGCCTTTCACCGTGAAGCTGGGCATCATGGACGAAGAGCGTCGCACGACGGTTAACCTGAAAGCCTGTATTCATGCCGCGCGCCACCGCGTAGCGTTTATCAACACCGGTTTTCTTGACCGAACGGGTGATGAGATCCACACCTCCATGCTCGCCGGCCCCATGGTTCGCAAGGGGGACATGAAGAAGCAGGCTTGGATTGCAGCCTACGAACTCTGGAACGTAGACACGGGTCTTGCCTGCGGTTTGGCGGGTAAGGCACAGATCGGTAAAGGTATGTGGGCCATGCCTGATCTCATGAAAGCGATGCTCGAGCAGAAGATTGCGCATCCGCAGGCAGGCGCGAACTGCGCCTGGGTACCCAGCCCTACGGCCGCCACACTGCACGCCACGCATTATCACCAGGTGGATGTGCTGGCTCGACAAAGCGAGATTGCGCGGCAGGGTCGGCGTGCCACATTGGACCAGCTCCTGGCCATACCGGTGGCTGAGCAGGCCAACTGGTCTGCTGAAGAGATCAATGCCGAGCTTGAGAATAATGCGCAGGGCATTCTGGGTTACGTGGTTCGTTGGGTCGACCAGGGTGTTGGATGTTCTAAGGTGCCCGACATTCATGATGTGGGCCTGATGGAAGACCGCGCTACCTGCAGAATCTCGTCGCAGCATATCGCCAACTGGTTGCGTCACGGCGTTGTCACCGAGGCGCAGGTGATGGAGGTGATGAAACGTATGGCCGTCGTGGTCGACCGGCAGAATTCAGGCGATGCCCTGTACCAGCCGATGGCGCCGCGATTTGACGGCAAGGCGTTTCAGGCGGCCTGCGACCTGGTGTTCAAGGGCACAGAGCAGCCCTCGGGCTACACCGAACCAGTGCTGCATGCCCGTCGACTGCAGCAGAAGGCCCTGAAAGCTGCCTGACAAAGCTGCCTGAGTCAGGCGGCCTCGCGTCCGGCAATGCATTGCGAGAGGTGCGCAAGCGCCTCTTCAACCTGATCAATCAGAATCAGGCAGACATCGCCGGGCTCGAGTTTCTCAAGGGCGCGGTCTATGGCCGTAAACTCGCCGCGGATTTCCTCAATCGAGCGGGTTCGGCGGGCATTGGCCAGACCCTGACGCAGTAGAGCGAGCACTTCGCCGTCAGCGCGCCCGCGCTGTGCGGCGTCCTGATACAGAATCACCTCATCAAAATAGTCGCCCACGATCGCGGCCTGTTCGATGATGTCTTTATCGCGTCGATCGCCGGCTGCGCTGATGACCATATGTCGACGCTTCGCTGGCATGGCTTCGATGGCGCGTGACAGTGCCAGGATAGCGTCTGGGTTATGGCCATAGTCGGCGATGACGGTTGCGCCGCGATAGGTAAACCGGTTGAATCGTCCTGGTACGGTGTTAGCGTCGCTGTCAAAGCTGGCGAGCCCCTGCTCGATGTGTTCCCAGCTCAGACCCAGAGCCCAGGCTGCTGCCACGGCTGCCATCACGTTCTCAACCTGAAAGGTGATGCGCCCGCCGTCTGTGATGGCGATGCGATTGAGAGCGATGCGGCGAACCTCGTGAACGCCCTGCGCAGCAACAATATCTGTTTCGTTACAGTAAACCTGTCGAAGCCCACGAGCCCTCTGCCGGGCCATGACGGGCAGGCTAGGGTCGAGCGCAAAAAAGCTGACCTGTCCCGGACAGGAGTCCGCCATCATGGCCACGTGGGGGTCAGCAGCGTTGAGCACCGCCATGCCGTCTGGGGCGACATTGCTGACGACGACCTGTTTGACCTGCGCCAGGTCTTCGATGGTCTCGATGTGGTTCATGCCCAGGTGGTCGCCTTTGCCGATATTGGTGACGACTGCCACCGAGCATCGGTCAAAGCCCAGACCTTCACGCAAGATGCCGCCCCGTGCAGTTTCAAGTACTGCGGCGTCAACCTCAGGGTGCAGCAACACGTTGCGCGCACTGCGCGGACCCGCACAGTCGCCGCTATCGGTGCGGTGGCCATTGATCCAGATGCCGTCGGTATTGGTCATGCCGACCCGCAGACCGGTCACCGCGAACAGATGGCTGATAAGTCGTACCGTGGTGGTCTTGCCGTTCGTGCCCGTGACGGCGACCACCGGAATACGTCCATTGTCATGGTCGCCGAACAGCATACGGACAACAGCCGCACCGACGTCGCGACCCTTGCCGTACGATGGGCTGATATGCATACGAAGGCCCGGAGCGGCATTCACCTCGACGATTGCGCCGCCCTGGGCTTCAAGCGACTGATGCACCGATTCGCATACGACATCCACACCGGCGATATCCATGCCGATCATCTGCGCGGCTTCAATGGCGCGGGCGGCGAGATCAGGGTGTACATCGTCAGTGACATCGGTGGCCGAGCCGCCAGTACTGAGATTGGCATTGTTGCGCAGAACAACGCGTGCCCCTTTGGGCGGAATCGAGTCGGGCTCAAAACCCTGGACACGCAGGCGCGCGAAGGCTATTTCATCAAGACGAATTCGGGTGAGCGGCGTGGCATGGCCATCACCGCGGCGTGGGTCGCGATTGACTTCCTCGACCAGTTGCCGGATTGTGTGCACACCATCGCCGATGACATGCGGTGGATCGCGCCGGGCCGCTGCGATCAGCTTGTCGCCGACCACCAGTAGACGGTGGTCATGCCCAGGAATAAAACGTTCGACCATGATATTTGAGCTGAATTCCCGGGCCGCTTTGAAAGCGATCTCGAGATGGTCTCGGCTGACGATGTTGACGGTGACCCCCTTGCCTTGATTACCGTCGCGCGGTTTAACCACCACGGGGCTTGCCAGGTCACGCATCGCCCGCCACGCGTCATCGGCATCGCGCACGATATGCCCCTCGGGCACCGGAACGCCCGCTGCCGCCAGCAGGCGTTTGGTGAGGGCCTTGTCTTGCGCGATAGACTCGGCAATTGCACTGGTATTGTCGACCTCAGCAGCCTGAATGCGACGCTGATGGCTACCCCAGCCAAACTGCAGCAGACTGCCCTCGGTCAGCCGCCGGATGGGGATGCCTCGTGCTGCCGCGGCCGCTGCGATCGCTCCGGTGCTGGGGCCCATGCGAATATCTTCGTCGAGCGCTCGCAGACGCGCCAGGGCCTCTTCGAGATTAAAAGACGCGTGGGCTCTTGCAGCGGAGCACAGGGCTAGGGCCGTATCAAGTGCTAAACGGCCGACAGGCTCTTCGGTGTATTCGAAGACCACCTGAAAGAGGTCAGATTTGCCGGTGCTGCTGGTACGGCTGAAGGTGACCGGGCACCCCGCCTGGGCCTGCAGTCGCAGGGCTGCAAACTGCAGGGCCTGAGCGATGGGTACCGGGCCGCGATGACCAATGGGACGGATGGCGCCAATCTGCGGGAAGCGTGCTCGCAGGCTGGCTTCGAAACCGGGTAGGTTGTCGATGGAGAGTTCGTCGGGCTCACACTGCACCATCGCTTCAATGGAAGTGTGACGACCCCACACATTGGGCCCGCGTAGGGCTCGGATTCGAGTAACTTGCATAAACGTCAGTTCCGGAACAGGCGCCTGGGCGAGGGGCGCGATTACGTGCGCTGTTATGAGACCGAGGTCGACTGGTGATGCGAAGGTTCTAGAGTTTCGAGACCCGCCTGGATCTGTACGACCTGCAGGCCGCTGGCCCAGGCTGCTGCGACCGAAGCGAGCAGACTGATCGTGCCATCGCCCGCTGGGTCTATCGAGGACAAATCGGCGCTGCCAGCCCGCAGGCGTGCTATTTCGAGGGTACCGTGCATAAGGACGATGAAACCGCCTTGAAGCACGACCGCCCGGCCTTGGTCGCGCACATGGACTGCCAGCGGAGTAGCGTTTGGATCAGCGCTGAAGTAAATGATCTGGCCATCACACAGCTCGGCCATGGCTGCGACCTGCATGTCGGCGGCGTTCAGAACCGCGAAGCCATCGCGAAGAACCACGTCGACCTGGGTTCGAATGACCTTGAACAGAGCGTCATCGGTGTCAATGTGACGATCAGGTACCAGGCCGCTTTGATCGAGCTTGGTTACCACGCCCACGTGACATCGGTCATAAGCAAGACCCTCGTCGAGCAAGGTGCGGACCCCATTTTCGATGACGGCTGTCTGCAGGGTGCGATTGACGAGCAGACGCTGGCCGGCACGCCAATTGGCGCTGTCTCGGTGGTCGATTCGGCGGGTACCCAGAAACAGCCCGTCACCGCAGGCCAGTCCGACATGCTGCCCGGACAGCTGCAGCAAATGCGCGAGGATGCGGGCGGTGCCTGTAGTGGCACCAGTACCCGTCACGCCGATGACCGGGATACGACCGGTGTCATTGGTCGAGAACAGGTGTTTGATGATGGCAGCACCAACCGGGGTGGGGGGAATACCCGGCGGGACGATATGGTAGCCAAGGCCTGGACCCGCATTGACCTCAACGATGGCGCCGCGCTGTTCGGTCAACGGCTTGGAGATGTCTTCAGCGACCAGGTCGACGCCCGCGATATCGAGTCCGACAATGCGAGCCGAGAGAATTGCGAGCCGTGCCGTTTCGGGGTGAACGAGTGCTGTGCAATCAAAACACACGTTACCGTTGCGCTGAATGAGTACGCGTGTTCCGGCCGCTGGGGTTGAGTCGGGCTCATAGCCTTGCTGGGCCAGATCCTGTCGGGTCATGGAATCCATGGTCACCAGATTCAGGGGCGAGTCGCTGGCTGAGCTTCTGAGCGGATCAGTATTGAGCTGAGCATCAACCAGCTGGCGAATGCTAGAGATGCCGTCAGCCGTGACGTAGGCGGGTTCGCCGCGTGCGGCCGCTGCCAGTCGGTCGCCCACGACGAGCAGCCGATGCTCATTGCCAGGCACATAGCGTTCAACCATGACGCCGCTGCCTTCTTGAACCGCAACCCGCCATGCCGCTTCGACCTGCTGCTGTGTGCGCATGTCAATGAAGACGCCCCGGCCATGGTTGCCGTCATAAGGCTTAACGACCACTGGTAACCCGACCTCTTGGGCAGCCGCCCAGGCATCGGCAACGTCGCTGACCAGGCGGCCTTCGGGTACCGGAACGCCACAGCTGGATAGCAGTTGCTTGGTGAGGTCTTTATCGCGAGAGATGCCCTCGCCAATAGCGCTGGTGCGATCGGTCTCGGCCGTCCAGATACGGCGTTGCCGACACCCATAACCGAGTTGCACCAGATTGCCCTCGTTGAGGCGAATGCAGGGAATACGCTGTTCTTCGGCGGCAGCCACGATAGCCGCTGTGCTGGGTCCCAGGCAGTGGTCCTCAACCAGACTGCGGATACGGGCCACTGCAGCGGCCACGTCGAAAGGCTTGTCGCCCATGGCGGCCAGCACAAGTTCTCGCGCCAGCTTAAAAGCCGTGAGCGTGACCTCTTCGTGCCACAGGCTGACCACAACCTTGTAGTGACCGCGTTTGGAAATCTCGCGGGCGCGCCCGAAACCGCCCTCAGGCATGCCACAGAGCTCCTGCAATTCGAGCGTGACATGCTCAAGAATGTGCCCGGGCCAGGTGCCTTCCTGAAGGCGGCGCAGAAAGCCGCCTGGTTCGTCATAGCTGCACCGATGCTGGGCCAGGGATGGCAGCCACTGGGTCAATCGCTCTGGAAAGCCCGAGATGAGGTTGGACGGGAAGTCTTCCAGCTCACCGATATCGATGAGTACTTCCATGGCCGGCTGGTAAGTCCACATGTTGGGGCCACGCAGATAGGTGACCGACAGAATCTCGATGTCTCGCTTCATCGGGTGATTGACTGGTAGAAGGCGGTGTGCGTGACGCGCAGCAAAGCGGTGATGGCTGCTGAATGTGCGGCGGTCAAATTTGGATTGTTTGATAGGCGTTAGAGTAGCGGCTTAGGCGATACTACGCTTTTAAGCGCTTCAACCCAAACGCTCGCTTCCGTGACTGATTCTTCTGCAGCCAACGTGGCCGCACCTTTGCTGGCTGGGCCCTCCGGCCTGCCTGAAATTCTCAAGGCGGGTGAAACCGTTCTGGCATCGCTTGAACTCGATCTTGACGAACGCCTGCATTTTGCCGACGGCCTGCTGGCGCTGACTGATCAGCGGCTGCTGGCGCGCGCGCCGGGTCATGATGCGTGGCACCAATGGCCGCTGCTGCCCGATCTGCGCCTTGAGCTCTTTGACCATGCGGGCGCCGCAGGCTTGGCGCTTTACCGGGGCGATGACCGGTTGGCCGTCTGGCGCTTCACGCTGGGGGTCAATACGTCTGCCGGTCGGCTGCTGAAGCGCTTCGAAGAGGTCCGTGACCGGGCGGCTTTGCCGGCGGCCGCTGCGACTGCTGGCGATCAGCCTGCAGCGGGGGCTAGCGCGCCGGCGCCTGTGACCGTGCGCGGTGCTGCAGTATGCGAGCGTTGTGGCCTTGAAATGCCAGCCGGGGCACAGGAGTGCCCGCAGTGCGACGACGCGGAATCTACCGAGCCACCGTCGACCTGGACGCTGCTGCGACTGTGGCGCTTTGCCAGGCCTTACCGGCGGCAGCTGCTGCTGGGCTTTGTTCTGACCCTGGCCTCGACAGCCGCCACGCTGGTGCCTCCTTACCTCACCATGCCGCTGATGGATAAGGTGCTGATTCCCTATCAGAACGGGGTGCCCATCGACTATGAGCTGGTCACGCTGCTGCTGAGCGGTCTGCTGGCGGCGGCCCTGGTCGCCTGGAGTCTGGGCTGGGCGCGCACCTATATTCTGGCCCTGGTGTCAGAGCGTATTGGTGCTGATCTGCGCACCACCACCTACGACCACCTGATGTCATTGTCGCTGCAGTATTTTGGTGGCAAACGTACGGGCGATCTCATCGCCCGCATCGGCTCTGAAACCGATCGTATCAACGTGTTTCTGTCGCTGCATCTGCTTGACTTTGCGACCGACGTATTGATGATTGCCATGACTGCCGTCGTGCTGGTCTCTATCAGTCCGTCGCTGGCTGTCGTAACACTTTTGCCTTTGCCGCTCATTGTGTGGTTGATTCATCTGGTTCGCGATCGTCTTCGTCACGGCTTTGAAAAAGTTGATCGTATCTGGGGTGAGGTCAACAACGTGCTGACCGACACGATTCCCGGTGTTCGGGTGGTGAAGGCCTTCGCGCAGGAACGACGCGAGTCGGCGCGGTTTCGTGAAGCCAATCAACATAATCTGGCGGTCAATGATCGGGTCAATCGGGTGTGGTCGGTGTTTTCGCCCACGGTGACCCTGCTGACCGAGATCGGACTTCTGATCGTCTGGGGCTTTGGTATCTGGCTGGTGGCGGCTGACGAGATTACGGTGGGTGTGCTGACCGCATTCTTGGCGTATATCGGCCGCTTCTATACCCGGCTTGATTCGATGAGCCGTATCGTCTCTTTCACGCAGAAGGCTGCCGCGGGTGCCAAGCGCATCTTCGACATTCTCGATCATGTCTCCAGCGTGCCTGAACCGGCCCGGCCCGTTGCTATGCCGGCGTTGCAGGGACGTATTGAGTTGCGTGATGTCGGTTTTCGCTACGGAAATCGGGCTGTGACGCGTGGTGTCAATCTCGATATCAAACCTGGCGAGATGATCGGGCTGGTCGGGCATAGCGGCTCTGGAAAAAGTACGCTGGTCAATCTGATCTGCCGTTTTTACGATGTGAGCGAGGGCGCTGTTTTGGTCGACGGCGTCGACGTTCGTTCTATGGCGATCGCTGACTACCGGCGCAGCATCGGCCTGGTGCTGCAGGAGCCGTTTTTGTTTTTCGGCACGATTGCCGAGAACATCGCTTACGGTAAGCCCGATGCCACGCGCGAAGAAATTGTGGCGGCTGCGCGCGCGGCCCATGCTCACGAATTCATCTTGCGTTTACCCCACGGTTACGACTCGCTGGTGGGTGAGCGCGGGCAGGCTCTTTCGGGCGGCGAGCGCCAGCGGATCTCGATCGCACGGGCGCTGCTGATCGATCCCCGTATTCTCATTCTGGACGAAGCGACCTCCTCAGTCGACACACAGACCGAGAAGGAGATTCAGCGCGCACTCGACAATCTGGTACGCGGGCGGACGACTATTGCCATTGCGCACCGTCTGAGTACCCTGCGGCGTGCTGATCGTCTCGTAGTGCTCGACCGTGGACAGGTGGTTGAAGTCGGTGGCCACGATGAACTGATGGCCCGAGGCGAGGCCTACTATCGTCTCTATCAGGCGCAGGCGCGTAACGTCGATACCGATCTTGATGACGTTGCATGGCAGCAGCGGGCCGGCGAACCCACTGGCCGACCGGCTGGGGTGAAGGTATGAGCAATGCAGAGGCCAACGGTCAGCGCACGATCACGGCAGTAGCCGGCGACGTGGGCCAGAGAGGCACTCGCGCACTACCTGGACAACTTGAGCGGCTGGTCTCGGGACGTCTGGGATTCACCACAGCCGACGGTGTTTTTCATGAGGGCGCCGTGCCGGTACGGGCTTTTCCGATTACCGATCCGCTACGCGGATTTTCGTTGATGAGTGCTGAGGGTGCTGAGCTTGCCTGGATTGAAACGTTGGGTGAACTCTCACCCCCAGAGCGGGAACTGATCGAGGCTGAGCTTTGCGCTCGTGAGTTTATGCCCGAAATCGTACGCCTGACCGGCGTGTCTGGTTTTGTGACGCCCTGCAGCTGGTATATCGAGACTGATCGAGGTAAGACCACCTTACTGCTGAAGGGTGAGGAAGATATTCGTCGCCTGACTCAGCAGACGCTGCTGATTACCGATGCGCACGGCATTCACTACCTGATTCGTTCCTTGCCCGATCTTGACCGGGCCAGCCGCAAGCTGCTCGACCGCTTCTTATAGAGCCGCTTATTGTGGGGATGGGACAGCGCGCTATTCAGTGCGCAGCGCCTCGGCGGGCATCAGCCGGGATGCGCGCAGTGCCGGATACAGACCGAAGAAGAGACCTGCAAGCGCACTGGCACCCACCGCTGCGCCAGCGGCCTGCAGACTCACGACCGCGGCCATGCCAAACTTGCTTGCTGCAATCCAGGCGCCGACCAGACCTGCCAGCAGACCAATGGCGCCCCCAGCCAGGCAGATGACCACCGCCTCTGAGAGAAACTGTAAGGCGATATCGCGTGACCGGGCCCCCACCGCCATGCGCAGGCCGATCTCGCGGGTTCTTTCGGCAACGGTGACCAGCATGATGTTCATGATGCCGATGCCGCCCACCAGCAGGCTGACCGAAGCAATGGCACCCAGCAGCGCACGCATCGTGCTGGCAGTCTGCTGTTCGGTCTCATACCAGGAGTCCTGTCGGCGTACCGTGAAGTCATCTTCAGCGCCCTCTGCAATTCGATGCCGCGTGCGCAGCAGCAGTCGGATGTCGGCCTCAGCCTGAGGTAGGGTGGCCGCCGAGGCCGCCTCTACCAGAATGCGGTGTACCCGGTCAGGAAAGGCGCTGCTCCAGAGATCGCGCCGATTGGTACTGATAGGCACGTAGACGATGTCGTCCAGATCCCAACCGTCCAGAGTTTGTCCTTTGCGGGCCAGGGTTCCCACCACGGTGAAGGCAACGTTGCGTATACGCAGGGTTTTGCCGATGGCGTCGTCACCCTGAAACAGCTTGTCGACGACCGTTGCTCCGACCACGGCCTTGCGGGTGCCGCTGCGCACATCGGATTCGTCGAACATGGCACCCGAGGCTAGATCCCAGTCCCGGATCTGAATAATGTCGGGATACACACCTTGCACTGGGCCGAGCCAGTTCTGCGATTCGAATACCAGCTGCCCCGTATTCCAGGTGCTGGGAGTGACAGCACGAATAGAGGGTAGGCCAGCGATGGCCTCCGCGTCTGAAATGGACAGGCTGGGCGCTGTTCCAGAGGCCTGCCGAACGCCATTGGCAACACTGGCTCCTGAACTGATGACCAACACATTACTGCCCAGCGAGCGCATGACCTGTCGAACCCGTTCCTGCGACCCTTGTGCGACGGCCAGCATCACCACGACCGAGCCCACGCCGACGACCATGCCGAGCATCGCGAGTGCGGTTCTCAGCGGATGTGAGCCCAGAGCTTTCCAGGCTTCAACGGTGAGTGAACCCAGCATGATCGGCCGCCCTAGAAAAGCCGCAGACGGAAGCTGCCGGACTTTGACGGCATCTGAGCGCCCACCAGTTCTGCGGTGACGACACGATCGCCCTCTCGCAGCAGGCCTTCATCGAGCAACTCAGTGTGAGTACCGTCGGTAATACCGAGCGCCGGACGAAGGCGTGCCAGTGCCGGGCGGCCTTCGTGCTGGCTTTCGATGAAGAGACTACCGCGTCGTGCGTTGGCAACCACAGCCGAGCCTGAGGCCAGAGCGGCTTGATTGGGCTGAGCCCCTGATTCAGGCTTGATGATTGAAGAATCGCTTGGCCTGAAGCGCAGAGCGGTATTGGGTACACGGAGCACCTGATCACTTCGGGCAACTTCGATACGAACGTTGGCTGTCATGCCGGGCAGCAGGCGGCCTGTATCGTTACGGGTGCTTAGCACCACGTTGTAGGTGACCACGTTTTGCTCGATCTTGGGATTCAGTCGAATCTGTCTGACCTGGGCCGCAAAGCGCTGCTCGCCCAGTGCATCGACCCTGAAGGAGGCCTCCATGCCAACCTTGAGAGCGGCTACATCAGCCTCAGCTACGTTGGTGTCAATCTGCAGATTGCCCAAATCGCGGGCGATCAGAAATAGAGTGGGCGTCTGAAAGCTTGCCGCGACCGTCTGACCAACGTCGACGCTGCGAGCGATCACGATACCGTCGATCGGGGAGCGTATCCGGGTGTAGGCCAGATTGGTGCGCTCGCGCGTAACCTGTGCCTCGATCGCGCGCACTCGCGATTCGGTCAGATCCACGGACTGCTTATCGTCTTCAACCTGCGCTGTCGATATGAATCCGCGACTGGCCAGATCTTCACTGCGCACGAGCTTGCGCCGGGCGACTGCGAGCTGAGTTCGCGCTTCCTGCAGATTGGCCTGCAGTTGCGCAACCTGAGCTTCGATCAGTGAAGGATCGATTTCTGCCAGTACCTGTCCCGCTTTGATCGTCTGATTGAAATCAACCAGAACGCTACGGATGGTGCCTGAAATTTGCGTGCCGACATTGACCAGCACAACTGGATTGAGCGTACCGGTCGCAGCAATGGTCTGCACGACCGAGCCGCGCTCAACCGTGGCAAAACGGAAGCGATGGTCGAGGTTGGCGGTGTGCGTCTGTTCCGGTTGCAACCAAAGCCAGACGGCTGCGCCGGCCGAAACAAGCGCGAGGATGATCAATAGGCGTCGCATGACGGCGTCATTATCCGGCATTCGGCGTTCTGGCCGACTGACTCCCCCAAGTCAGGGGGGCGATAGGCCATAATCCTTGCCATTGCGCTACCCACAGGCTGCTAGACCATGGATGTTCAAAAGCTTAAGGCGATCGATATTCATACGCACGCTGAAGTGTCGTGCTGGAACCCCTTTGATGCGTACGGCGAAGAGTACGATCGCGCGGCCGATAAGTATTTCAAGTCGGCCCGACGTCCGACGATTGCCGAAACAGTGGCCTACTACCGGGAGCGTCAGATCGGTCTGGTGATGTTCACGGTTGACGCCGAATCAAAGCTGGGGCGCAGGCGCATTCCCAACGAAGAAATCGCCGAAGCAGCGCGCAACAACGCCGACATGATGATCGCCTTTGGCAGCGTTGATCCGCACAAGGGCCGCATGGGTGCACGCGAGGTACGACGCCTCATCGAAGAAAGCGGCGTCAAGGGTTTTAAGTTTCATCCGACCGTGCAGGGTTTTCATCCATACGACCGTATGGCTTGGCCCATTTACGAGGTGATCGCTGAGTTTGGGTTGCCAGCGATCTTCCACAGCGGGCATTCGGGTATTGGTAGCGGCATGCGTTGCGGCGGCGGCTTGCGACTGGAGTACTCTAACCCTATGCATCTGGACGACGTGGCGATTGACTTTCCCGACATGCAGATCGTGATCGCACACCCGTCCTGGCCCTGGCAGGATGAGGCCTTATCAGTGGCGATGCACAAACCCAATGTATGGATCGATTTATCAGGATGGTCGCCCAAATACTTTCCCAAACAACTGGTGCAGTACGCCAATACCTTGCTGCGCGATCGCATGCTCTTCGGTTCGGATTTTCCGCTGATCACACCCGAGCGCTGGATGAAAGATTTCGAAGAGGCAGGCTTCCGCCCTGAAGTGCACTCCCTTATTCTTAAAGACAATGCCGTTCGGCTACTGGGCCTGGCGGGTTGAGGATAGCGCGCCATGATGACCACCCCCTGTCGGCCCACTGCAGTGGGCGGTGCCGTATCGGTAAGGCTTTTCCGAGATGCCGATGGCATTCAACACCTGGTTTCTTCCGAGGCCCTCGGGCCCTATCCTCACACGCTGTCTGATCGGTTTCAGCAGTGGGTCGAGAAGACGCCTGAGCGCATGCTGATCGCGCGACGCGCGTCGGGTGGCGCCTGGCAGGGCATCAGCTATGCGCAGATGCTCGAGCGAGCGCGTGCTATAGGCCAGGGGCTTTTGCAGGCGGGTCTCGGACCTGAGCGGCCGCTGGCCATCTTGTCGGGTAATGACCTTGAGCATTTCAGCCTCGCCATGGGAGCAATGTGGGCCGGCATTCCCCATGCCTCTGTCTCGCCAGCCTATTCACTCGTCTCGCGCGATTACAGCAAACTCAAGCATGTGCTGGGTAAGCTGACGCCAGGATTGGTCTACGTGGCCGATGCGCATGCTTATGGCGCTGCCTTGTCGGCTGCGCTGCCGTCGGGAACCCGAGTGCTGGTGGGCGCGGGCGTGCTGGATGCTGAACTTGCCGCGTCGTCGCAGGGTTATTTCAATGAGTTGCTGCAGACTCGTCCGGGCGATCTGGTCGACGCAGCCCATGCGCGCTGCACGGCTGATACGGTTGTTCGGCTGCTTTTTACCTCAGGGTCAACGCGCCTGCCTAAAGGTGTCATCACCACCCATCGCATGCTGTGCAGTAATCAGCAGATGATTCGGCAGTGTTTTCCATTTTTTGCTGATGAACCGCCGGTGCTGGTTGACTGGCTGCCCTGGAACCATGTGTTCGGTGGTTCGCACAACACTGGCATCGTGATCTATAACGGCGGTACCCTGTACATCGACGACGGTCGGCCCACGCCCGACGGCATGGCAGAAACGCTGCGTAACCTGCGCGAAATATCGCCGACGATTTATTTCAACGTACCGCGCGGTCTCGAAGAAATCGCGCGCGCCATGCATTCCGATACGGTCTTGCGTGAGAAGCTCTTTGCTCGGCTGCATGCCTTCTTTTTTGCGGGTGCCGGCCTGTCGCAAAGGGTCTGGGATGAACTTGACCAGCACGGCCTCAATACCATCGGTATGCGGGTGCCGGTGTTTACAGGACTTGGAATGACCGAAACCGCGCCGTCTTCCACCTTTGCACTGCGCCCCGACTTGCGATCGGGTGACATCGGGCTGCCCTGTCCTGGTGTTGAGGTCAAACTGGTGCCCAGCGATGGCAAGCTGGAAGCGCGTTTTCGGGGGCCGCATGTCATGCCGGGCTACTGGCGTGAAGCTGATTTAAGTGCTGCGGCGTTCGATGAAGAGGGCTACTACCGTACCGGTGATGCCGTGCTTTGGGTCGATGACAGCCAACCTGAGCGCGGCTTGCGCTTTGATGGTCGTATTGCCGAAGATTTCAAGTTGTCCACGGGTACTTTCGTCAGTGTCGGACCATTGCGGGCGCGCGTCATCGCGGCCGGTGCGCCCCTGGTACAGGATGTGGTGGTAGCAGGGCTTAATCGCGACGAAATAGCGGTTCTGCTGTTCGCCCGCCTCGACAGCTGCACTGAATTGGCCAGCATGCCGGGTGGGACACCCCTGGCGCGCCTGCTCGACAGCAACGCGGTTCGGCAGGCCTTTCAGAATTTGGCCGATCGATTATGGCAGGAAGGAACGGGTAGCGCGTCGCGGGTGGCGCGTCTGGCGGTACTGCTTGAACCACCCTCGATCGATAGCGGCGAAATCACTGACAAGGGATCCATCAATCAAAGAGCGGTCCTCACGCGCCGCGCCGCACTGATTGAGGACTTGTACGCTGCGCATCAGTCGCGTGCAGGTTTTTTTATCCCTGAGCGGGCCTGATCTCTCGAGCAGCGCGCGTCCTATAATCGGGGGTTTATGATCATCTGGTGGGAGCACTGTCTTGCAAGTCGTCTGCCTTGACCTCGAAGGTGTTCTCGTTCCTGAGATCTGGATCGAGTTTTCGCGTCGCAGTGGAATCGCCGAACTGTCGCGTACAACCCGTGATGAGCCCGACTACAACAAGCTGATGCAGTTTCGTATCGATCTGCTCGATCGCCATGGGTTGCGATTGGCTGATATCCAGCGCGTGATCGAAAGCATGGGCCCCATGGATGGAGCTCGCGAGTTTCTCGACGGTCTGCGGTCGCGTTACCAGGTCTTCATTCTGTCTGACACCTTTTACGAGTTTGCCCAGCCGCTGATGCGTCAGTTGGGATGGCCGTCGTTGCTGTGCCACCGTCTGGATGTGGACGCGCAGGGTGCGGTTCGCGGCTGGCGTCTGCGGATGCCCGATCAAAAGCGGGCTGCAGTCAATGCACTGAAGTCGCTCAATTTTCAGGTCATGGCCGCAGGCGACTCTTATAACGACACCGCCATGCTGGGTGCGGCCGATGCCGGATTTTTCTTTCATCCGCCTGAGGCCATCGCAGCTCAGTTCCCGCAGTTTCCGGTCACTCGCAGCTATACCGAGTTACGCGGTCTGATCGACGCGGCGGCCGAGCGACTTGCGCAATGAGTGGCGGGCCCCGATCACGATCGGGGCCGGAATCATCGCTGCGCTCAACACCGGCAAGCTGCCGCCGGCGCTGGGCATGCTTCGCGATGAGTTTTCGCTGACACTGGTGCAGGTCAGCTGGCTGGTGTCACTGTTGTTGCTGGGCTCGTCCCTGCTGGGCATAGCGGGCGGCTCCATCGCTGATCGTTTCGGCCATCGCCGCGTGATGATCAGCGGTCTCCTGATTCTTGGCGTGGCTGGTCTCACCGGCGCCGTGGCGCATGATCCGCAGGTGGTGTTTATCAGCAGAGCTGTTGAGAGCATCGGCTTCATCCTGACTGTTTTGCCGGGGCCCGCCCTGCTGCGCCGTGCGGTACCGCCTGCGCGCCTGTCTGTCTGGCTCAGCGGGTGGGGTACGTATATGCCACTGGGTACTGGCACTGCCCTCGCGCTGGGGCCCTGGTTGATCGAATCCGCAGGTTGGCGTCCACTGTGGATTACGGTGGCCTTGCTGTCGCTGGCCTGGGCCTGGGTGATCGCGCGCGCCCATCCTGCTGTGACCGGTTCGAGCGCGATTAATGGGTCAGCAACAACTGCGCAGGCGCCCGCTGTACCCGATCCCGCTGCGGTGGCGCAGGGACCAAGCCTTTGGCAGTTGGCGATGACAACGCTGCGTGCGCCAGGACCCTGGCTGCTCATGCTGTGTTTTATGTTTTATGCAGCCCAGTTTCTGGGTATTTTTTCTTTTTTGCCGACGATCTACCGCGAAGCGGGCATCGATCTGCGCACGGGTGGAGCGCTAACCGCGCTGGGTGTACTCATCAACGTCATAGGCAACCTGAGCGCGGGCCGGCTGCTTGAGCGCGGTATGCCCAGATGGCAGCTGGTGATCGTCACCGCGGTCACCATGGCCCTCATGGCCTGGATAGCCTTTGGCACCATGGCCCCATTCTGGCTGCGCTATGGAGCTGTGCTGCTGTTGTCGATGGTGGGCGGCCTGATTCCGGGCGCACTCTTCGCCAGCGCTCCGGCCTATGCGCCAGACCCGCGCTCGGTATCAACCACAGTGGGTTGGATGCAGCAGGGTTCTGGTATTGGTCAGCTATTGGTTCCGCCGCTGATTGCAGCGCTGGCGCAAGCGACCGGCAGCTGGCAATACACCTGGGTGATCACGGGGCTGTGCTCGGTCATCGTGGTGCTGACCGGACTGGGCATGCGTCGGCTTGATCGGCGGCTGCCGGGTTCGTGACGACTCAGTCGCCCAACAGCTTTCTCGCGCGTTCGCGGCGTTGCTCATGGGTGGCCTCTGGACCCGTCTGGGCAGCGTGATTCGGCGCGTCCGCGAGCCGGCTTCGGCGTTGCACCAGCCACCAGATCAGCGTACCCACACCCAGAAGACCAAAAGGCCCGAACCAAAGCAGTGCCGTATTGGACTGAACCGGGGGCTTGTACAGCACGAAATCGCCATAGCGGGCAACCATGAAATCACGAATTTCGCGATCACTCTGTCCGGCCGAGATCATGGTCTGTACCTGGCGTCGCAGATCGACGGCGAGATCAGCATTGGAGTCGGCCAGCGTCTGGTTCTGGCAGACCAGACAACGCAGCTCTTCCGAGAGCTTTTTGAGTCGGGCTTCGGATTGCTGATCAGTGGCGGCATCACTCATCGGAGTGCCTCAGGACGCGTGCAGACGTTTGAGCAGGGGCAGTAGCTCATCGCGGATGATTTCTGGCGTAAACGGCCCGATCTGCTTGTAGCGGATGATGCCCTGCTTGTCGATGACGAATGACTCGGGCGCACCGTAGACGCCCCAGTCGATAGCGACCCGTCCATTAAAATCGCTGATGACGGCGGAGTAAGGATCACCAAACCGATCAAGCCACTTCAGCGAGTCCTCGCGCTTGTCCTTCCAGGCCAGACCGACCATAGGCACGGTTTTGTTGCGTGCGAGTTCGTTCAACAACGGGTGCTCTATCTGGCAGGCGGCGCACCACGAACCCCAGACATTCAGCATCCAGACCTGGCCCCGCAGGGCTTGTGGTGACCACTGCCCTTCGCCTTTGAGCAGGGGCAGCGAAAATTCGGGAGCCGGCTTGCCGATGAGCGGTGAGGGCACTTGCCGTGGGTCGCGCTCAAGACCCTTGAGCAGAAACCAGGCGATCGCCGAAAACAGAATGACCGGAATCAGAAAACGCAGACTTCGCATGATGGCTTAACGGGCTGCGGATAAAGCGGAATGCTCGCCTGCTTGAGCCAGTCGGCGGCGGTAGCGACGATCAGCGATAGCCACAAAACCGCCCGCTGCCATCAGCACACAACCGAGCCAGATCCAGTTAACAAAGGGTTTGACATGGGCCCTGACAGCCCAGTGAAGACCACCCAGTGGTTCGCCCATGGATACGTACACATCTCGCCACAGGCTGCGGTCGATCGCCGCCTCTGTCATCGGCTGCCGTTGCGCTCGGTAAATACGTTTTTCCGGCTGCAGGATGGCCTCGGGGCGCGATCCGGGCGCCGCAGTGCGCTCGCGAAGTTCGAAGCGGCCGCGGGTGGCGTCATAGTTAGGACCGACAACCTCGCGAAGATCGACAAAGTCGAGGCGCCATTGACCCACCTCAACGGACTGTCCTGGAGTCAGCCGGACTTCTTTCTCGCTTTCATAACTCTTGACCAGCGTGACGCCGACCACGAACACGGCTACGCCCAGATGGGCCAGCTGCATACCCCAGACGCTAGCAGGATAGAGTGAGGCTCGACGCAGTTGCAGACGGCGATCAGGGCCGCGCAGCATATCGAGTAGTGCTACTGCAACGCCAGCCGCGATCCACAGGCCGAAGGCCAGACCCAGAGAGGTGAGTGGTCTGAACCCGTCAACCGAGAACGGCAGCAACAGCGCCACCGCAATGCTGATGACCAAGGCCCAGCGCAGACGGGTTACCAGGTCGGGCAGGGACGCTTCACGCCAGCGCGCCAGCGGGCCCACCGAAATGAGAAACAGCGCCGGTGCCATCAGGGGATAAAAGACGGCATCGAAGTAGGGGGGACCGACCGAAATCTTGCCCATGCCCAAGGTATCGAGCGCGAGTGGGTAAAGCGTGCCCAACATGACAGCGGCCATGGCGACGATCAGAACGATATTGTTGGCCAGCAGCATGGACTCTCGCGAAATCAGACCGAAACTTGAACCATTACCGATGGCCGGGGCGCGCCAGGCGAATAGCAGCAGTGAGCCGCCCACGACGATGCCCAGAAAGATCAGAATGAAAACGCCGCGCGCGGGGTCGGTTGCGAAGGCGTGTACTGACGTCAACACGCCCGATCTCACCAGAAAGGTTCCCAGCAGGCTCAGGCTGAAGGCCAGGATAGCCAGTAATACCGTCCAGCTGCGGAACGTCCCTCGCTTCTCGGTGACGGCCAGCGAGTGGATCAGGGCAGTTCCCACAAGCCAGGGCATGAACGAGGCGTTTTCGACGGGGTCCCAGAACCACCAGCCCCCCCAGCCCAATTCATAGTAAGCCCAGAACGAACCCAGTGCGATACCCAGAGTGAGGAAGGCCCAGGCCACCGTGGTCCAGGGACGCGCCCATCGCGCCCAGGCAGCGTCAAATCGGCCGCCGATAAGACCCGCAACCGCGAAGGCGAACGCGACCGCCATGCCGACATAGCCCATGTACAGCAGCGGCGGATGGAACACCATGCCCGGATCCTGCAGCAGGGGGTTGAGGTCACGGCCGTCAGCCGGTGGTGGCGTGAGGCGCTCGAAGGGGTTGGAGGTGAAAAGCAGGAAAAGCAGAAAGCCGAGCGTAATCAGGCCCATGACCGCAAGAATGCGAGCGCGAAGCAGATTGGGCAGCGAGCCTGAAAACGCAGCAACCGCACCGGTCCAACCGGCCAGCATGAGCACCCACAACAGCATGGAACCTTCGTGAGAGCCCCAGGTGGCTGCCACCCGGTATGCGATGGGCAGGGCCAGGTTCGAGTGAGTAGCGACCAGTTTGACTGAAAAATCATTACCGACAAACAGGGTGCACAGACACAGGAACGCAAACAGCGACAGCGAGAAGAGCGCACCGGATGCGGGCGAGGCCATGCCCATCAGGCGCGCCGCCTGGGGACCTTTGAGGAATGATCCGATCAGGGGCGCCAGGCCCAGTACGATTGAGACTGCGAGCGCTAGCGCCAGGGCAAAGTGACCGAGTTCAGCAATCATGGCTTTGGGGGCTGTCTAAATTGTTCGGGAGCACCAACAGGGTGCCCAGCGCGCTTGAGGGCCTCAGCGGCCTCGGGTGGCATGTAGTTTTCGTCGTGTTTGGCTAGAACCTCGCTGGCCCGAAAACTGCCATCGGCCTGCAATGAGCCCTGTGCGACGACGCCTCGGCCCTCTTTAAACAGATCGGGCAGGATGCCGGTGTAGGCGACTTGAATGGTGCGGGCATTATCGGTGACGCGGAAGCTGACCGAAGTTCCCTCGGTGCTGCGCTGCACGCTGCCCACCTCGACCAGACCACCGACGCGAAATGAACGGCCCGTGGGTGCTTTGCCTTCCGCGATTTCAGTGGGTGTGAAAAAAAACACCAGATTAGTCCGGAAGGCGTTCAACACCAGCGTGACCGCTACGGCGATCGCCATGACGCCAGCAAAGATCCAGGCAAAGCGGCGATGGCGGGCCTTCATGATGACTCTTCAGACTGACGGACGGCGCGGGCCCGTGCCAGTGCGGCGCGACGCCCCGCTGTGAGCAACATGATTTCAGCAATCACGCAGATTGCAAGCATGCCGTAGGACATGGCAATGAAAAAAGCATGATGACTCATGCGCGGCGCTCTCCCGGTGAATCAAGCTCCGAGGCAAGCCATTCAGAGTGGGCCTCGCGCTCGACGATGATGCTGCGGACTCGATGCATGGCGGCCCATATGGTGTAGGCCCAGGCTGCAAACGTCATGAGCAGCATGGCTGTCAGCATGGTTTGTGCCATTTTTGGGGCAGCCGTCATTGAGATGGTGGCCCCCTGGTGCAGCGTATTCCACCACTTGACGGAGAAGTAGATGATGGGTACGTTGATGACGCCGACAATGGCCAGCAGCGCACAGGCGCGGTCGGCCCTGCGCGGGTCGTCGATCGCAGATCGCAGGGCGATCAGGCCCAGGTATAAAAACAGCAAAATCAGGGTTGAGGTCAGGCGCGCGTCCCAGACCCAGTAAGCCCCCCAGGTGGGACGCCCCCAGAAAGCACCGGTCCAGAGGGCGATGAAGGCAAACATGGCACCTGTTGGTGCAAGCGCATGTCCCATCATGGCGGGCAGGCGTGCGTTGAGGCTAAGCGACAGCATGCCCCAGAAAGCGATCACCACATAGGTGAACATGGCCATCCAGGCCGCAGGCACGTGAATAAAGATGATGCGGTAGACCTCACCCTGCTGGTAGTCAGTGGGCGCCACGAAAAACCCCACCCACAGGCCTGCCGTGGCGAGTATGAGCGCCAGCAGACCGCTGATGAGGCCGATAAGACCCGCCAAGCCGTAAAACCGGGCGGGTGAGGCGAAGTGAAACCAGTTGATCGCAGTCATGTCATTCGTGCGCGATTCTAACGGCGAGCGCGGTTGCCCAGGGTCCGCCCAGGGTGATCAGGATCAAGCCAGCCCCGAGCAGGGACAGATGCGCCTCGGCGCCCAGACCAGCGGCCTGCGCCTCGACTGAACCCGCACCAAAGATGAGGACCGGTACTGCCAGCGGCAATACCAGCAGCGCCAGTAAAGAGGCGCCGCCTCGTGCGCCCAGGGTGAGTGCGGCCGCGATCGCCCCCAACCAAGCCAGTATGGGGGTTCCGAGCAGCAGGCTGCAGGCCAGCACGATGATGGCCTGAGGCTGCAGCCCGAACTGCAGACCCGCAAGTGGGCTCAGTAACACCAACGGAGCGCCCGTGACCAGCCAATGGGCCAATACCTTTCCGCTCATGAGGGCGGGTAGAGGGGCAGGCGCGAGCAGCCACTGTTCGAGTGTGCCGTCAGCATGGTCGCCCGCGAAAAGCCTTGCCATGCCCAACAGACTGGCGAGCAGTGCCGCGACCCAGGCAATACCCGGCGCAATGCTGCGCAGCAGATCGGCTTCGGGGCTGACCGCAAGCGGGAACATGGCTGTGACCAGCAGAAAGAAGACCATGATGAGGGCGAGCTCGCCCCGCGCGCGCAGCGCCAGCATGAGATCGCGCCGGCATGCCCAGCTCAAGGCGCGCAGGGCGCTGTGTTGAACGCCTGCTGTACTCACGGGCTGACCGATGCGGCGGACGAGCTTCGTCGGCGCCCTGCGTAGGCGCTGAGGTCAAGCGCGATGGGCGGCTGTGTGCAGGCAATGCTCTGGTGTGTGGCGATCATGGCGCAACCACCTCGCTGCAGGTGTCGACTCAGCAGTTGCTCAAAGAGAGCCTGCCCGCTGTTATCGAGGGCATTGGTGGGTTCATCAAGAAGCCATAAGGGTCGGTGACTCGCGCACAGGCGGGCAAGCCACAGGCGCTTACGCTGGCCAGCCGACAGCCGCGCAAACGGAAGATCTGCCTGCCGCGCGATGCCGACCTGTTCGAGCAGCGTCATCGCGTCGGGCGGGTTCTCTTCATCGAGCGTCAGCTGGCTACGCAGGTTTTCACACGCGGTGAGGGCATCTTTCCAGCCACTGGCATGGCCCAGATACAGCAGGCAGCCATTCCAGTCATGATGACCCGCAAAACGTGGCTGTCCGCGCCATTGAATTTCACCCTCCAGAGGGCGAACCAGTCCTGCGATGGCCCGCAGAAGCGTTGTTTTGCCGGTGCCGTTGGGACCGGTGAGTTTGACCCATTGACCGTCGTGTACTCGCAGGTCAACCGAGGTGAACAGCGTGCGCAGCCCGGCTGCGCAGCTAAGGCCTTGCAGAGCCAGCGCAAGGGTCACCGACCGACCTCGCGGTCAATGACGATACGCACACCGTGTGTGCCCGCGGAAACCGCCAGACTGTCGCTGGTCAGGTCGCCCGGCTGCCGCATCGCATTGCCGTCACGGCTCAGTCGCGCCTCGACCAGCAAACGCTCGGTCGAACTGATCGTGCGGGACGGATCCATGGCATGGCGATTATCCAGCTGGAAGTTGAAAGGTAGCGTGGGATTGTCGACCCGTAGCACAGCAAGCGGAATACGGGGTCCCTGTTCTGCGCGTGCCACGACGAACAGCGTGAAGGGTGTCTGGGCGCGTGCGACCATCTCAGGCGTGAGCGAGATGGTTCCGCTGATGCCAGGCTGTGCCGCAGAAGCGCTTGAGGCGCCTGGCTGCGTGGGCGAGGCATTGGCCGCAAGCGGCTGGGCGGGCGGGGCGTCTTTGGCCGTGGGCGCAGTTGCGCCCAGTTCGCGGTCGATTCGGGCGAGCACGTCGCCGATGGCCTGGCGCTCGGGCATGTCTGATGGCATCTCGGCGTGGAGACGTCCGAGATATTGTCTGGCTCGCGGCAGATTTCCAACCTGGTACTGGGCAGCGCCCATGAGCGCAATGGCTTTGGGCTCATCGGCGTCGGCTGCCAATGCGCGTTCAAGTAGATCGATGGGACGACCGGCAAAGCGATTATCTTGTGTCAGAGCAATTGACTCGGCAAACTCGGCCAGCAGTCGAGCATTGGGTGGCAGTAGTGCGGATGCCCGCTCAAAGGCCTGAATGGCCTGCGGATGCTCTCCACGGAACTTATGGGCTCCCGCCAGTAAGGCCCACGCTTCGCCATCGTCGGGAGACCGAGCGACACGATCTTTAAGGTCGGTGATCATGGCTTCGATGCGCGCGGGGTCCAGCCATTGCTGTGACCACTGTCCGTCATCGTCTGTGAGGTGCGGCGACCCCAATTTTTGATAAACGAGGATGGCGGCGATGGGTACGAACACCATGACCAGCACCGCGCCGAACACGCTGCGCGGTGTACGTCCGGGCGATCCGCCGATCTCAGGCTTGCGCGTTGTGTCCTCACTGAGCTCGCCGCTCATCTGCTCAACAAGCGCATCTAGCGCAGCCTGTGCCTCCTGGGCGCTGAGTCGACCCGCATCGCGCTCGCGCTCGATTTCCCCGGCGCGATCACGGAATACCGCGATCAGTCTGTCCTCATCGGCATCGCTGCCTTGTGGCAGTTTGCGCGACAGCAGGGGCCAGACCATCGCGACGGTGACCGCGAGCGTCAAGAGTACAACGATGGACCAGAGCAGCATCAATCGGATAGGGGCGGTCGTTGGGCTGGCCCCATTCTCTCATAGGGACCTGGCGGCTGCCCTTGGTCGAACGCGTGTGCCGTCCCGAACGGCATCCGGCGGAAACACGAGCACCGGCTTTTTGTCTTCGATCTCGTCGCCAATCCAGGCGGATCCAGCCGAGCGGGCAATGACGGAGACTTGTCTTGGCCGAGCCCGTCCTTCTTCGATGACAAACACTTGCCAGGTATCACCATGACGAAACAAGGCGCCGATTGGCAGCTGCCGAACCCTTGGTTCGCTACGCGTGATGATGAAGGCATCGACACGCCAGCCATCCCCCATGACTGAACCGAGACTCGCGCTCTGTTCGATCATCGGATTGAGCAGATCGACCAGAACGCTGACACGCTGCTCTTCCACACCCAGCGCCGAAATACGTGTTTTGGCAACAGGCTCTACACGCCTGACCACGCCAGCGATTGACTGCGCATCGGTGGCGGGTCTGATTGTGACGGATAGTCCGGGCCGAATATCGGCCACGCGCTGTGACAGCACATCAACGACGACTTCAAGATCTCTCAGGTCGCCGATTTCCAAAATGGTGCGTCCGGCGGCGACAGTGGTCTCGCTGTCTTCGGCAATGGCAACAACCCAGCCATCAGCAGGAGCGCGTAGCGTCAATGTCTGATGCCTGGCCTGGTCGGGCACAGCCTCGGCCTCGAGCAGCGCACTACGCGCAGCGGCCAGCTCATGCTCGGCGGCTTCGCGTGCGAACACTGCGGCGCGTAGCGCCGCCTCCCGCTGCGATCGCAGAAGGCGTGCGCTCTCCGCCGCAGCAGGCGACAGATAACCAGAACGCGCGAGTACCGTGTCGCGCTCGGCCTGTGCGTGTGCAAGCGCCAGGGCCGCAGCTTCACGGGTTTCGCCGGCATGCGCCTGATCAAGGCTGGCCTTTGCCGAACTGGCCCGCTGACGCAGGGTGGTGATGCTGCGCCAGTCGACCAGCGGCGGCGGCAGTGCGTGCAGGCGGGCGACGCTCTGGCCCGCCAGGACTCGATCGCCCACCGATAGTTTGACTCGCTCGAGTTGCGCCGCAAAGGGTGCAACCATTCGGTGACGCTCACGCAGGCGGGTTCGCCCCTCTTCCTGAATTCCTGATTCAAACGGGGCAAAAAAAACATATGCCACGTCGACCACAAGCGGCGCAGGCATGAACGCCCATACGGTACCGGCGATCATGGTAAAGCCAGTCGCCCAGACAGCCAGTCTGGACCAGACGTGGCGTTTGTTTGCGGGACCGCGATCGTCAGGATTTGGGGAATTGCTCATCGATCGTACATGTATCTACTCGCGGGTTTTAAGGACCGCGATCAGGTCGGTCGTGGCGAGTCGACGCCATACAGCGGCGGCACTGAGCAGACCGCTCAACAGCGCCACCAGAGCAGCCCAGCCATAGGTGCGCGAGCCCACCACCAAGGGGATACTGAACTCCTCCGGGCTCATGAGTGTGACCATGAGCAGGGCGATTGCATAACCCGCCACCCAGCCGACCGGAATGGCCAGCAATAGCTCGGCCGCAATCTCGGTCAGCAGCAGCGGAGCGACCTCGGCCGGACTGAGTCCGAGCACGCGCAGGGTGGCCAGCTCCCAGCGACGTTCAGCCAGGGCGATCCTCGCGCTGTTGTAGATCACTCCCACGGCGATGACAGCGGCGAATGCGCTGAGTACACCCGTGATGATTCTGAGGGTGCGCTCAGACGTCTCCCTGAAGGCGCTCAGGATCGATTGTCGCGATAGAGCCGCACTCAACATCGGCGACTGGCGCAGTACTGCAATCAAGGCTGGCTGGTCTTGCACAGGAATTTGCACAGAAGCCTGTGTGACCGACGGGGCATCGCCGGTCAGTTCGCTGATGAATTCGGGGTGCGCGAATGCATTACGGCCCATCAGTGATTCGAATACCCCCATCACCAGTACCGATCGTTCTTGCCGCCGGCCGTCCTGAAACTCAACCCGCAACCAATCACCCGGTTTAACGCCGAGCCGTCCGGCCAGATGGTTTCCCAGCAGAAGACCACTGCTGGGGATATCGACCACCTGACCCGCCTGATTCATGACGCGGCGCAGGCGGCTGCCGCTGGACAGGGTCTCGATGACTGTGCGCTCGTTGTGATGATCCGACTTTAGACGCACCGCGATGCTGCCCCGTGTCTCGACATTCATGACCCCGGGCAAGCGACTGAGTTCGTAGGCGAGTTTGGTGGGCAACTGCTCAATAAACCCGAGATGCATATCGGCTGGCATCGCCGCGTGAAACTGCACATCAAGCAGATGATTAAACGCATCCCGCCACCAGGTCCCCCCAATCAATATGGCGACGGCTCCTGCGGTTCCCAAACAGGTAAAGAGCGCGCGCCAGGGGCGTTGCCATACACCTCGTACGATCATGCGTTGCCGTGGCTTTAGCGTATGAAGTTGCAAGCGCAGGTTGATCCCCCGAGAAGGCGCGGGTTCGTGCATCGCCTGTGCTGCACTCATCCTGACAATCGCAGACACGGCCATCAGACCTGCGAGCAGTGCAGCCGTGAGGGTGATCGCGCAGGGAATAAAGGCGAACAGTGGGCTGACCCGATATTGGAAGCTGCCGAAATGAAAAATGCTGGTGTACATCGAGGTAAGCCACTGCCCCAGGAAGTAGCCCAGCGCCAGGCCGACCGCGCAGCCACTTGCGGTGATCAGCGTGGTGAGAGACAGGTAGTGGGCTGCGATACGGGCGCTGGTGTAACCCAGAGCTTTAAGCGCGGCAATCTGCTGGCGTTGCGCGCTCACCAGACGATTCATCACGACCTGAACGATGAAGCCAGCTACGGCGGCGAAGATTGTGGGTAGTACCGTTCCGAATACCCGCAGTTCGCCGATCTCTTGATTTAGTGCGCGATGGGAGGGCTGTTCCTTACGCGGGTATACGCCGCGCGATCCATACGGAGCCAGCAGTTGGTCGAGTTCAGCGATAACGGCCTCTGACTGTGCATCGTCGGCTAGCGTCACCGCCAACGAATTAAAACTTGCCCGCATATCAAGCGCTGCCTCCAGGCGCTTTTCGTCCATCCAGATCAGAGCCAGGCTGCGATCATCGGGCATGGCGCCTTCAACTGCACCCAGAATGTATTCGGGAGAGTTCGTAATGCCGACGATACTCAGCGTCTGTTCGCGACCCCGAATAATGGCTGAGACGGTATCGCCAGGCCTGACCTGCCGGGCCCTGGCAAAGCCTTCATTCATCAACACCTCGAGGCTTTCTGCTTCGGGCCACCGGCCCTGCCTGAGGGTCAGGCGATTAACCTGAGCGCTGAAGGACGATTCCGGCAGGCTGATCAGCCGCGCAAAGAGCAGATCGTTGACTGCGTTAAGACGCAGCGGCGCGGCATATTGCAGCCGGGCTTGCAGTGCTTCGATGCCGCGGATGTTTTGCACGGAGTCGATCAGGCTTCGAGGAGCCCTGCGCACATTGACAAAAAGGTCTGCGAACCGAGCCTGGCTGTAATACTGGTCGCGTGATGCCTGCAGCGAATCGTAGGTTGCGAAGCAGGCGACGAAGGCGGCGACACCGCAGGCCACCACCAGCGCGATGGTGATGGCCTGCGCACGTAGTGCGAGGAGCTCCCGTATCAGCAGGCGATTGAGCGCCTTCACCAGGACAGCTCCGACGGAGTCAGGCGTTTTTCGTTGCGATGGTCATCGATGACCTGGCCATCTGCGAGCCGCAGAACACGATGGGCCATTGCGGCGATGGCTGCGTTGTGGGTGATAACCAGGGTGGTGGTGGCAAATCGCTCATTCAAATCCTGAATAACTTCGAGCACCCTCTTGCCGGTTGGGTAGTCCAGGGCGCCCGTCGGTTCGTCGCACAAAAGAAGCGTGGGGCGTTTGGCAATGGCACGAGCGATGGCTACCCGCTGCTGTTCGCCGCCCGACAGCTGCGCCGGAAAGTGATGAGCGCGATCATGCAGACCGACCAAGGCCAGCGCCTCAAGCGGGGGTATTGATTGCGTCACCAGATCAGTCACCAACTGAACGTTTTCAGCCGCAGTGAGGTTGCCAATGAGGTTGTAGAACTGGAAAACAAAGCCCACGTGCTGACGGCGGTAGGCAGTTCGCTGGGCCTCATTGCAGCGACCGACGTCGATGTTCAGTACGCGAAGCTCACCTGCGTCGGGGACATCCAACCCTCCGAGGAGATTGAGAAGCGTCGATTTACCGCTGCCGGAAGCGCCCAGCAGCACCACGAATTCACCGGCAGGAACCTCCAGGTCTAGGCCGCGCAGGGCGTGCACCGGCACGGGCCCGCTCCGATAAATTCGGTGCAGTCCGCGGGCACTCAGAACCGGTTTGTGCCGGGGTATTTGGGGCTCAACAGCATCAGCGACAGACATGCCCTATGGTGGCCGCTTGTGCCACCAGGCTTATTGATGATGTCTAAACCGCAGCGGTCGCGCCTTTGATCTGATGCCGACGCCAGCCCAGCCAGGCTGAAACAAGCCAGATCAGCACAGTCGCTACGGCAAGGCCCGCCGCAATGGGACGCTCAATGAAGGCGAGAAGATTTCCGTCTGCTTTGATCATCGAGCGTATGAAATGCTCTTCCAGCATGCTTCCGAGCAGCATGCCCAGAATGGCCGGCGCGATGGGAAAGTCGTGGGCTTCCAGAAACCACCCGAGTAAACCGAAGGCGATGAGAATCCAAAGATCAAATGGAGAGTTGTTGATGGCGAAGGCACCCACTACGCAAAACAGCAAAATGACCGCCATCAGGATATTGCGCGGCGTACGCAGCAGCGTTGTCGCCAGCTTGATGCACAGCCACCCCAGCGGCAGCATCAGCAGATTGGCCAAAATAAATACGATGAAGACCGCGTAAATATTTTCGGGATTATTGATGAAGATCGTGGGGCCCGGGTTCATGTTTTTCATGTACAGCACCCCGATCACGATGGCTGTGATCGAGTCGCCTGGAATGCCGAAGACCAGTGCGGGAATCCACGCGCCGGCCAGTGCGCTGTTGTTGGCGGCACCGGCCTCGACCAGACCTTCGGGGTGTCCAGTGCCAAATTTTTCGGGCTCGCGCGATAGCTTGCGGCTCATGGCGTAGGACATCCAGGCCGCAATGTCGGCACCTGCGCCGGGCAACGCGCCCACTAGCGTACCTAGAACGCTGCCGCGCAAGGTCTGCGCGGGGTAGCGCCGAATCATGCCCCACATGCCGCGAAACACCGCACCCACCTGGCGGGTTGTAGCCTTAAGTTCGCCGGGCTCGAGCGAAAACCGCAAGACCTCACTGATGGCGAACAGACCAATCATGGCCGGAATCAGGCTGATGCCGCTGAGCAGATCGGGTGAGTCGAATGTGAAGCGCGGGTGCGCAGCTGGATTTTCGAGTCCGACGCTGCCAAAAAGCAGGCCCAGAAACAGCGTGATCATGCCCTTGAGCGGCCGGTTACCACTGACAAAGACCGCGCAGGTAAGACCTAGCAGCACCAGCCAGAAATACTCGAATGAGCTGAACTTAAGGGCCGCTTCGGCCAGGGCGGGCGCTCCTACGATCAGCACCAGAGTGCCGAACAGGCCGCCGATCACCGAAAACACGAGTGATACGCCCAGCGCCGTCTCGGCCTGCCCCTTTTGCGTCATGCGATGGGTTTCTTCCACGTAGGCAGCGGAGGCGGGGGTGCCGGGAATGCGCACCAGGCAGCCCGGAATATCGCCTGCGAAGATGGCCATGGCAGTCGCTGTCACCATGGCGGCGACTGCGGCGATGGGGGGCAAAAAGAACGTGATGGGCACCAGAAGTGCCGTTGCCATGGTGGCAGTCAGTCCGGGCACGGCCCCTACGAAGAGTCCGAACAGCGCAGCTCCGACCATGACGGTGAGGACCTGCAGGTTGAACACCATGCCCAGCGCCTGAATGACGGCATCCATGATCAGCGTCTTGTCCTGAGGAGAAGGTCTGACTGAGATGAGCGCATGGGTGTCACCAGGCGACTGATTGCAGGACACCCCAGGGCAGGGGTACCTTCAACAGTTTGTAAAAGCCGGTGTGGACCAGCAGACTCGCCAGGACGGCGATGGGAATGATGCGTGCCGCGCGCACGCGATACGCAGCCAGTAGCGCACACAACATCAGGCTGGCTGTGACCAGAAAGCCCAGCCGAGACACGACCAGCGCGTAGAAAACCAGACTGGCGACGGTGGCGATGAACGCGGTGATTCGGACTTCACCCGGCGCGGCCCGAGGCGCGGCGCCCGCGCGAAAGCTCGTCAACACCAGAAGGCCCGAGGATGCGGCCAGGCCTGCAGCGATGAGGCCTGGAAACAGCGCAGGGCCGTGAGGCTGTCCGGGCGCTGGCGGGTAGTCTTGGATGTGCCACAACACCGCCAGCGCAAGCGCCAGGAAGACGGCCCCGATGAGGCCGTCGTGAATGCGCATTAAAGATGCCTTACTTGGCGAGCCCGACCGCCTTCATAACCTCGCCTTTGGCTTTGTCATCGCGTGCCATGAAGGCAGCGAACTCGGCCGGGTTGCCCCAGGTGGCGCCAAAGCCGCGCGACGCGAGGAAGTCTTTGTAAGCTTTGGAATCGTAGATGTCTTTGACTGCCGCAGCCAGCTTGTCGACCACATCTTTAGGCATGCCTTTGGGGCCTGCCACGCCACGCCATGCGCCATTGGTCCAGCTGCTGCCAGACGCCTTGAGGAGGGGCACCTGCGGGAACAGTCCGTCGGGTTTGTCGGACATCAACAGGATGGGTTTAACTTTGCCGGCTTCAATCAGCGAGCGGCCTTCAGGCAACGAGGCTGAGACCACATCAACGCCACCGGCGACCAGATCCTGCAGGCCGGGGGCTGCGCCCTGGCTGGGTACCCAGCCAATCGCGTTGCCAGCCAGTTTCGCTTCGACCAGCCATCCGGCCAGACCCAGATGCCAGATACCGCCTTGCCCCGTGCCGCTAGCCTTGAGCTTGCCCGGATTAGCTTTGGCCGCTGCGATAAGACCTGCGGCGTCTTTGATGGGCGAATCGGCCCTGACCATGACGGCATTCGGGTCGAAGTTGACCAGCGCGATGGCCGTAAAGTCTTCATGACTGAGTTTGGTGAGCCCGGCGTGTCGCATCATGCCGATTTCAACCGTGATGAGGCCCAGGGTGTAGCCGTCTGGAGCGGCTGATGCTATGGCCTGGTGACCCACGACGCCGCTGCCGCCCGTGCGGTTGACCACGTTGACGGGTTGTTTGACGGCTTTTTCAAGCTCGGCAGCGACAAAGCGCGCGACAGCGTCGGTGCCGCCACCCGCGCCCCAGGGCACGATCATGGTGATGGGACGGTCGGGATAGGCCGCCTGGGCGGGCATCGCCAGAGCGAGGGGAAGCAGCGCGGCGCCCAGGGCGCCCATAAGACTACGGCGTTTCATAGTGTCTCCGGAACGGTTGTGATGACTTATGGCAGAAAAACAGCGCAAGGCCATTGTATGCCCAGCCCGCCCTTGGCGGAAACACGCGACCGGCGCACTTCGATGGCTGGCCTAGGCGGCCAGCGCGAGCTCACGGCGCTCAAGGCGGGTGGTCAGGGTTGTCAGAAAGCTCAGGCAGCGGGCCAGCTGCTCGCGTTCAACGAACTCGTCGGGCTGATGCGCCACTGCAATCTGTCCGGGACCGCAAACGATGGTGGGAATGCCGACACCCTGAAGTATGCCCGCCTCAGTGCCGAAGCTGACCCGGCCGACAGGCTCATGGCCACAAAGGGGCCTGATCGCCTGCGCCAGGTAAGTGTTGCCGCGCTCATCGAGCGCGGGCGTGTCAAAGATTTCTTCAAATTCGATCCCGCAGTCGGGCGAGATGGCGCGCATCGGTGCCAGCAAGGTGTCATCGCACCAACGCCGAATGCGCGAAACCAGCTCAGTCGCAGTCATACCGGGAAGCGCACGGATCTCCAGAAGAAATTCGCAGTCTTTGGCCGTGATGTTATGGGCGGTTCCACCCTGAATCCGTCCCACGTGCAGGCTGGTATGCGGAAATTCGAACCCGTCGTGGCGATCGGCAGAGCGCATCTCTTCCTGCAGCTGTTGCACGTAAACGACGATACGAGCGGCGATCTCGACGGCGGACACGCCACTGTCGCGCAGCGACGAGTGCACCGAATGACCGCGGACCCTTACCCGGTAACCGCAGGCACCCTTGTTGGCCACCACCACCCGCATCGAGGTCGGTTCGCCGATGATGCATCCGGCGGGCTTGGACGGCATGGTCGCCAGCTGTGCAGCAAGCTGTCTCATGCCGCGCATGCTGGTTTCTTCGTCGTAAGACAGGGCGATATGAATCGGTGTTTCGAGCCTGGCTGCCAGCATCTGCGGAACCGATTCGATCACGCAGGCTATGAAGCCCTTCATGTCGGCCGAACCGCGGGCGTGCAGACGGTCGCCGCGCTCGGTGAGGGCGAAGGGGTCGGTGCTCCAGTTCTGTCCAGCCACGGGCACGACGTCGGAGTGGCCCGATAGCAGCATGCCGCCGGCGCGATCGGGTCCGATGCTGGCCAGTAAATTGGCCTTGCCCTTTTCTTCACCGTGCTGAATGGTGATGCGGGCGCCCAGGCTCTCGAGGCGATTGGCGACCCATTCGATGAGTGCCAGATTGGCATTGGCGCTGACCGTATCGAATGCGACCAGGGTGCGCAGCGTGGCGATGCTTGACTCAAGGCTCATGGGCGTAACACTCCAAGCGGGCGGGATGGCGACTATGACGGGCGCCGGAAAGGGTCTAAACTGGGGCTTTTGGTCGCCATTATCCCACCGGGAGGTGTCCGCCTGACAGAGCCGGTGGCATCGACAGGGACAACGCTCAGGGAGAATGGTCGGTCGTATAAGCCCGAACACGCGTGTCGGGCGTAGCCAGGAGAATCGCCATGAACGCCCCCGACAAGGCCTCTCTCAAAGCACTCAATCAGCTCGATCTCGAAAGCTGGTGGATGCCGTTTACCGCCAACCGCCAGTTCAAGGCAGCTCCCAGGCTGCTCGCGCGGGCCAAGGGTATGCTGTATTGGACCCCCGAGGGTCGCGAGATCCTCGACGGTACAGCCGGCCTGTGGTGCGTCAATGCCGGTCACGCCCGCGAAGAAATTGCCCAGGCGGTGGCTGAGCAGGTGCGTCAGCTCGACTTCGCGCCGGCCTTCCAGATGGGCCATCCCATTGGCTTCGAGTTCGCCCGCCGTCTTACTGATATAGCCCCCAAGGGCTACGGCAAGGTGTTTTTCACCAACTCGGGCTCAGAGTCGGTCGACACCGCACTGAAAATTGCGCTGGCCTATCACCGTGCCCGCGGCGAGCCGCAGCGCACCCGCCTCATCGGGCGCGAGCGTGGCTATCATGGTGTGGGCTTTGGCGGTATTTCGGTTGGAGGGATGGTGGCCAACCGGCGCGCTTTCTCATCCAGCCTGCTGCCGTCGACAGACCATCTGCCGCACACGCACAACCTTCAGCATAATGCCTTCACGCGCGGCCAGCCGGCCTGGGGCGCGCATCTGGCCGATGAACTCGAGCGCATGGTTGCGCTGCATGGTGCGGACACCATCGCGGCTGTCATCATCGAGCCGGTCGCGGGTTCCACGGGCGTACTGATTCCGCCCAAAGGGTATCTGCAGCGTCTGCGCGAGCTGTGCACGAAGCACGGCATCCTGTTGATTTTTGACGAGGTCATCACGGGCTTCGGTCGTCTGGGTACGCCGTTTGCCGTCAATTACTTCGGGGTTGAGCCTGACCTCTACACCACGGCTAAAGGCATCACCAACGCTACGGTGCCCATGGGTGCAGTATTTGCCAAAGACGCTGTTCACGATGCGTTCATGAATGGCCCTGAGAGCCTCATCGAGCTCTTCCATGGCTATACCTATTCAGGGCATCCGCTGGCGTGCGCGGCGGGACTGGCAACGCTGGATGTCTACGCACGTGAGGGTCTGCTTACCCGGGTAGCGTCCATTGCATCGGCCTGGGAAGATGCTGTTCATTCGCTGCGTGACCTTCCGCATGTCATCGACATCCGCAACATCGGTCTTATCGGTGCGATTGAGCTCGCCCCCCGCGACGGCAAACCGGGTGCGCGTGCCTACGACGCCATGGTTGATGCCTTCCAGTCGGGGCTGCTCGTACGGACCACCGGTGACATCATCGCTTTGTCGCCGCCGCTCATCATCGAGCCCTCGCACATCGATCGCCTGATTACGACCCTGCGTGGCGTGCTCAGTCGCCTCGCCTGAGGTGTTGGCTCTGCCCGGGCGATCGCCCGGGCTTTCCTGGGGTTTTCCATGCTCTTTCCGACCACGATTGTCGGCAGCTATCCGCAGCCTGAATGGCTGATCGACCGGGCCCGTTTGGCTGGGCGCTTTCCTCCGCGTGTTCGTGCGCGAGAGCTATGGCGTATTCCTGAACCCTATCTGGCTCTGGCGCAGGACGATGCCACCCTGGTGGCCATCCGCGCTCAGGAAGAGGCGGGTCTTGACATCATCACCGACGGCGAAATTCGTCGTGAGAGTTATTCCAACCGTTTTGCCACCGCGCTTGAGGGGGTCGATATTGATAACCCGGGTACCGCACTGGATCGCTCGGGGCATCCCAATCCGGTGCCGCGTATCGTCGGTAAAATTCGTCGAAAACATGCGGTTGAGGTCGACGATCTACGTTTTCTCAAGCAGCACACCCAAAGGCTGACCAAGATCACAGTTCCTGGCCCCTTCACCATGCTGCAGCAGGCACAAAACGATTTTTATAAGCATGAAGAAGACGCGGCAGCCGACTATGCCGACGCCATCAACGCTGAGATCAAAGATTTATTCGCAGCCGGTGCTGACGTGGTGCAGATCGACGAACCCTATATGCAGGCTCGCCCCGAGAAGGCGCGGCAGTACGGGTTGGATGCACTCAACCGGGCGCTTGAGGGCGTGACCGGCACAACGGCTGTGCACATCTGTTTTGGCTACGCCGCCATCATTCATGCGCGTCCCTCGGGCTATTCATTCCTGCCCGAGCTTGCCCGCTGCCGCTGCAGCCAGGTGTCGCTTGAAACCGCGCAAAGCAAGCTGGACACCAGTGTCCTCACGGGGCTGCACGAAAAACAGCTGATGGTCGGTTGCGTCGATCTGTCCGACATGGCCATTGAAACCCCTGAAATGATTGCTGCGCGTATTCGCCGGGCATTGCAGCATGTGAAGCCCGAGCAGGTCATTCTTGCACCTGACTGTGGCATGAAATATCTGCCGCGTGAGGTTGCGCAGGGCAAGCTGTCGGCCATGGTGCAGGCCGCGCGCATGCTCAGGGCTGAGCACGGTCAATAGCCTCAGCACGGTCAAGAGCCTGCCTGAAACCAGTACAGAAGGTCGCGCCCCAAGCCGGCATCAAGCTTAGGGGCAGTGGCAGGGTTTCGGTCTGGTCAGGAGGCTCCGAATTGCTTCTTTACCGCTGCGCGGTCAATGCTGCCGTTGGCGGTCTTGGCCAGCTGCGCGACGAACTGAACATGTTTGGGCCTTTTGTAGCGCGCGATGCGTTCGGCCACGAAAGCCGACAGCGCCTCAGCGCTGACTGTCTGGCCTATTTTTAGCTCGCAAACGGCACTGACCGCCTCGCCCCAGTGAGGGTCGGGTACGCCAAACACAACTGCGGCGGCGACTGCCGGATGCTCGCACAGCGTACGCTCGACTTCGGCCGGGTAAACGTTCTCGCCACCCGGTTTGATGAGCTCTTTGGCCGGTGAACGGCCCTGGTACCAGAGGTAGCCCTGCTCATCGAAACGGCCCATATCACCGGTGTGGTGCCAGCCTTTGCGCAGGGTATGTGCGGAGTCATCGGGTAGCCCCCAATAGCCTTCGAATACCATGGGTCCGCGTACAGCGATCTCGCCCGTCTGGCCGGTGGGCAGAACACGGTCTTCGTCGTCTAGAACAACGACGGTATTAAGCGGCGAGGGGCGGCCCGCGCTGCCCGGACGCTCGTCAAATGCAGACATGGTGACCATACCCGAGGTTTCGGTTTGCCCGTAAATCGAAAAAAACTGAGCGCCCGGATGTGCGCTGTGCAATCGAGTAACGGTATCGGGGGCTTCAAGGCCAGTGACAATTCGCAGGCTTTGCAGCGACGAGCCGCACTTGGCTGCAGCGTCGATCAGCGAAGCCAGCATGGGCGCAAATGTAGCAACGATGCTGCCCTGTTCCTGGTCGATAGACCGGGCCAGCGCGTCAGCATCAAATCGCGGCATGATCACCGAGGCTGCACCCGCATGCTGCGCAGCCAATAGCAGCCCGAGACCCGCGACGTGATAAAGCGGCAGCACGCCCATGTTGACGTCATCAGGCTGCAGCCGCCAGCTGAGCAGTGCGGAAGCGCTGGCCGAGAGCAAGCCGCGATGGGTCAGTACCGCCCCGCGAGCCTTTCCGCCCACGGCCGCCGTGTGAATGATGACCAGTCCGTCGGTATCGACGACCGATGATTGCGCGCTTGCAGCGGGATCGCCCGAGGGGGCATCCGAATAAGCCGTTTCAAGCGATGGCCAGCCAGTATCGGCGCTACCCATGCTGAGGCAGCGGATGCCCTTGAGCGAGGCTGGTAGCAGCGCACGTAAATCGGGCGCGGCCACCAGAATCGTCGGGCTTACGTCGGCCAGGATATGCGCAATTTCCTCAGGCGACAGCCTGATGTTAATGGGTACTACGAGGGCGCCAAGCTTGGCTGCTGCGCCAAAGATGTCCACATAAGCCAGCGAGTTCCCGGCCAGCACTGCGATGCGATCGCCGCCACCCAGGCCAAGCGCGGCGAGCCCCGCTGCAAGGCGTGCGCTGCGCTGCGCGAACTGGGCATGGGTGATGCGGTGGTGGTCCTCCATAAACGCGATACGATTGCCGTACAGACGGTCATTGCGTGCGATAAGGTCATAGAGCGTGAAAGATCTGAGATTCATGTCAGGCATCCGCGCGAAAGAGTCTTGAGTGTAACCCTGTCCAGCTCGACCTTGGCCTACACTGGAGGGCCCGGTAAGCCCGGCCCCTTCTTGCAGGATGTCTTTCCCGCCCCCATATCGGGTAGCCTGGCGCTTCATCATGTCAATCGGTCGGTTCCGCAAGAGGCACGTGCATGTCTGACACAACGCAGTGGTCGTTTCGTGAAGAGCTTCAGCCGCGCGAAGACGATGTCGATTTCGAACTCCAGCCCCTGCTGGATGCAGTGGTCGCTTTACGTGCCGAGATTCCTGAGGATGCCTTCACCGCCGAAACACTCGGTACCGAGCGCGGCGGCAATGGCGTGGTTATTGATGAAGAAGGTACCGTACTGACCATTGGATATCTGATTACCGAGGCAAGCTCTATCTGGCTGACGACCCGCGAGGGCAAGGTTGTACCTGCCTATCCGCTGGCCTACGACCAGGCGACCGGATTCGGTCTGGTGCGGCCGCTGGCGACACTGGACTTGCCCAGCATTTCGCGTGCGGGCGTTCACCAGCTCGGGCGTGGCGACCGCGTTTTTATGTTGGGTCACGGCGGCAGGCCGCATGCGCTAAAAGCGCGCGTAGTTGAAACGCGTCAGTTCGCGGGGTATTGGGAATACCTGATTGAGCAGGCGATTTTCACCAGCCCAGCGCATCCTGAGTGGAGCGGGGCTGCGTTGATTAACGAACGTGGACAGCTTATTGGCATCGGATCCTTGCTGGTACAGGCCGTTGAGAGCGAGGGCGCTACAGAGATGGAGCAGGCGAATCTCAGTGTGCCCGTGGCCCTGCTCGAACCGATTCTATCCAGCCTGCTCGCCACCGGTTCAAGCGGGCTTGCTGCGCGACCCTGGCTGGGTATTTATGCCAACGAAAACGAGGGACAGGTTGCGATCATGGGAATCGCCCGCGGAGGCCCTGCCGCGCATGCGGGACTTCAGCAGGGCGACCTTCTTCTTGATATCGCGGGCCAGCGCGTCGAAAGTCTGGCTGCTCTTTATGGCGCACTCTGGGGTCTGGGACCAGCGGGCGTCGAAGTGCCCATGCTGGTCGCGCGCGACGGAGATCTGCTTCGTCTAAGGATCAAGTCAGTCGATCGCAACAGCCTGCTACGCCGCCCGGCGCTGCACTGATGACCCGGTGCGGCGCTTCAAGGCGTTCGGTGTAGCACCGAGGCGCTCGGCCTTGCCTCGAAAGGCCCAGCTACTTCGCCTGAAGGGATTGCAGGTAGTCCAGCAGGGCGACGATACGGTTTCGTGTGTGCCATTCAGGCCCCGGACCCATACCGCGACCGCTGCCGGCGCCCGAACCGCTGCCGCGATTAGTACGGAGCGCTTCCTCGCGAAACTCCTGACCCCAGATGGGCATCTCGCGCGAACCATGCGGCCCCGTAGCACCCGCGCTGCGCCCATCAATCACGTCCCACACCAGTTCAGTTGGAAAACGGCCACCGTTTCGAAGAGCGATGGTGGTGAGATCACCCGCGGAACGGGTCAGAAACTGACTCACGGGCCCATCGCCTTTGCCTCCCAGCCCGTGGCAACCCGCACACTTATCTTCGTAGACCGCTTTACCCGTCATAGGGCCGGGCTGCGCCTGCGCGGCGACGGCAGCACCCAGCACCGTAGTGAAACCCACCAGGGTTCGCAGAATTGCTGTATTCATCACGGCTCCTTGAGATCAAGGGAGCAGTCTGAGATGGCGCGAAGATGACAGTATTGCGCCGCGTCAGCGTGATGGCGCCGCGAACAGGGCGGGTTTGGGTTCAGCTAAAGAGAGCGTCGAACCCTTGTTCGGGCTCAAAACGATCTTTTCGCCAGACGAGACGCAATGGCCCCGGCATCGCTCGATCACGCAAGGGATGCGCGACATCGCCCGGATAGGCGACGATGCGTCCGCCGTCGACCGCGATCGGCTCGGGTTGAATGACAGGAGGCGGGCGTCTTCGGGCTTCGGCCAGAATCGACTCAACATCAGGAAAGCGCGAGAGATGAGCAAGGCTCATGATCTGAGGCGGAGCCAGTTCGATATCACGCGCCCAATAACGCTCAAGTGCGTCGCGAGGGCGCATCCACTCACCGCCGCTCGTTTCTCTCGGATCGTGACGCGCGACCTGATCCGTTGGAGCTACTGCCATAAAAAACCGCGTGTCAAAGCGCTTCTGCTGAACTGAGGGCACACGGGGCGTAATCCAGCGCGACCATGGCAGCAGCACCTGCGTGGCCAACCTCAGGTTGAGGGTTTGCAGTACCTCAACAAACTGAAAACCTTCGCGGGATTGAGTACTGGCGCGTTGGACTGTGTCCGCATCGGCATCATCGGCCAGCAAAATACCGCACTCCTCAAAGGTTTCGCGGCATGCAGCGACGAAATGCCCAGCTGCGCGCGCCGGATCGAGCTGTGGGTCAGCCAGCAACGCATGCAGATGTTCGGGAGAGCGATCAAGTCGAGCCAGCATGGGCTCATCATGGTCGTCTGCATCGAGCTTGCCACCCGGAAAGACGTAGGCGCCGGCCAGCACATCGGATGAAGCATGTCGGCGCAGCAGGTAAACCTCAGGCCCTGACGTGGATGGCCGCAGCAACATGACGGTCGCCGCGGCACGCGCCGGTGTGGTGACTTCCTGATGGTTGAGTTCCATGGTGATCAGGCCGGCGGTTCAGACCGTCTTCAGTTCAGAGGTCGAGACGGGGGCTGTGGCGGATCGTTGCGATCGATTGCCCGCACAGCCCGTCGACCCCAGATCCAGACGTACTGCAAACCGGATGCGGCGATGGTGACGGTGAGCGCATAGTACGCGGGCTCGAGCCATCGAGTCATCTCGATCATCTCAGTCGCGTCGATCATGACCGCAGTCAGGGTGATGAATTCAAAAGCCGTATTGAGCTTCGATAGCCGAGACGGGGCCATATCGAATTCATGCACCAGAAAATGAAAAGCGACAGCACCAAACACGATGACAACGTCACGTGCAATGACAGCGGCGGCCACCCAGGCCGGCAGCAAGCCCTCTGCGGCGAGCATGAGGGTGACCGTCAGCATGGTGAGCTTGTCTGCGATGGGGTCGGCAATGGCACCGAATCGTGTCCGCTGATTCCAGCGGCGGGCGAGAAAGCCGTCCACCAGGTCGCCCAAAGCGCATGCGATGAAGAGCGCTAACGCCCAATCAAAGTGACGTCTCGCCAGCTGGTATGCGATGACGGGTATCAGGGCCGCCCGAACGACGGTGATGAGGTTGGGCAGTGTCAGCAGACTCATGACCAGAGCCCCTGCGCCTCCAGTTGTGCGAGGCTGGCGCGGACGGCCTGCCGACCCGTCTCGAAGGCCTCGTCGGCGCGATGGAAGTCAAAGAGACCGAAGTGTGCAAGACGGGGGGCAATGAGTACATCGGGTGGTTCGCCAGCGAGACGACTACGACTGATTCTGACCTGCATGACGTTAATGCTGGAGGTGACTACATCCATCATTGACGGGGCCGCCTGGGCCTTTTCGCGGTCATTGCCAACCAGTCCGCGCAGCGTGGCCTGCACGCGCCGTCCCCATTGCGCGATCGTACCGGCATCAGCTGCGGAATTTTCTGGCTCGGATAGCGATGAGTCGGGTGACGAAATCCCTGGTGCGGCAGGCATGTCGATCGTCGGATTTGGGCTGTGCATACCGACGAGGCTTGCGGAGCTGCGTGGCGTCGCTGTGCTGGCAAAATCACCGCCGCGCGGCAGATGCCTGCCGACCAGGTCAGTGCCAAGATCGACTGCAATGACAATGGTCGCGCCCATGGCGCGGGCCAGAGAAACCGGCACGGGATTAACCAGCGCGCCATCGACCAACCATTGCCCTTCATGAGTCACCGGAGTCAACAGGCCCGGCATGGCGATAGACGCACGCACCGCCGCGATGGTGGAGCCGTCTCGAAACCACACTTCGCCGCCAGTCCTCAGAGCGGTCGCCACAGCGCCAAAGGGCATTGGCATCGTTTCAATCGGACGGTCCTGAAAGTTGCGCTGCAAAAATTCGACAAGTCGGCGACCCTTCATCATGCCGCCACTCAGACCAATATCCATCAGCCCAATGACATCAGTGAGTTTGAGTCCGCTGGCCCAGCGCTCGAGCCGATCAAAATCACCACTGGCGAGTGCCGCCCCGACCAGGGCCCCGATTGAGGTGCCGCACACGAGGTCGGGCTTAATGCCAAGAGCCTGTAACTCGCGGATGACGCCCAGGTGCGCCCAGCCGCGGGCAGCCCCGCTGCCCAGGGCGAGACCCACACGCGGCCGCACATCACTCATGGCACAGGCCTGCTCTGCATAAACTCGGCCAAGGCTGTCGCGGTATGCGTGCTGTGGCCACTAACTAGCGTATCAGGCGCTGCGCTGGCCACGATGCGCCCGCCGCCAGCGCCGCCGTCAGGACCCAGGTCAATAATCCAGTCAGCTTCAGCCCAGATATCCAGGTTATGTTCGACGACCACCAGGGTGTTGCCAGCCTGGACCAGGCGATGCAAAACCCGGATGAGTTTTTCGACGTCGGCCATATGCAGGCCCACGGTGGGCTCATCGAGTACATATAGCGTATGAGGCCCAGCGGGTACTGCAGCGCCTGCTGCTACAGCCTTGGCCTTTGCCCGCGCCACGCGTGGATCATCGTCGGGAGCATCCAGCCGCACCTTGGCCAGTTCGGTGACCAGTTTGATACGCTGCGCCTCGCCACCTGACAGGGTGGGGCTTGGTTGCCCAAGGGTGAGGTAACCCAATCCGACATCCTGCAGCAGTTTCAGCGGATGCGCGATTGAGGGGTGCGCAGCAAACCACTCCAGCGCCTCGTCGACACTCATGGCCAGCACGTCACCGATCGAGCGATCACGAAGCAGTACGCCCAGCGTTTCGGCATTGAATCGACGACCTCTACAAACCTCGCATAGAAGTTTCACGTCGGGCAGAAAGCTCATTTCAAGCGTTTGCACGCCCTGGCCCTCGCAGCCGGGACAGCGCCCCTGGCCTGTGTTGAAGCTGAAACGGGCTGGCGAGTAGCCACGTAAACGGGCCTCGGCACTGTCGGCAAATAAACGTCGAATGGCATCCCAGAAGCCTACATAGGTGGCCGGGCAGGAGCGGGGTGTTTTGCCAATGGGGGTTTGATCAACCTCCAGAACGCGCGTGATTCCTTCCCAGCTGCTGATCGACTCGACCCCAATCAGTGCGGGTGCGCGCGTCTTATTCTGGCGCGCCCTCACCAGGCTGGCCATATTGCGCAGCAGTACGTCACGCGCCAGCGTGGACTTGCCCGATCCGGAAACACCGGTGATGACCGTGAGTCGACCCAGAGGGATGCTGGCGTCAACATGGCGCAGGTTGTGCAGGTGTGCGCCGCGCAGGTTGAGCCATGTGTGTGCACGTGCGGTATCGGGCGCGGATCGTCTTTCGATCAGCGGATGCGCGAGTGGCTTCGAGAGAAAGTGTCCGGTGATGCTGGCCGGGTTTGACATGAGGTCAGCATGGTTGCCGCTGGCGATGATCTGGCCGCCGAGGCGTCCGGCGCCTGGGCCTATGTCAATGATGTGATCTGCGCGGCGGATGGTGTCTTCATCATGCTCGACCACCAGCAGCGTGTTGCCCTTGTCGCGCAGGGCTTGCAGGGTGTCGAGCAGAATGCGATTGTCGCGCGGGTGCAGGCCGATCGTGGGCTCATCAAGCACGTAGCACACGCCCTGCAGGTTCGAGCCTAATTGCGCTGCAAGCCGAATACGCTGTGCCTCGCCACCCGATAAGGTGGGTGCCGCGCGGTCAAGCGCCAGATAGCCCAGACCCACCGCTGATAAAAATGACAATCTCGAACGAATCTCAGCCAGTACATCGCGCGCGATTTCAGCGCTGCGCCCGGCGAATTCGACTTGTCGCAGCCAGCGACCGCAGTCATCGACCGGCATGGCGGTGAGCTGGGCGATTGAAAGATCGGCCAGCGTGACGGCCAGAGCGACCGTATTCAGTCGTCGACCTTCGCAGCGCTCGCAGGGCTGCCCTTCCGCTAGGTCAGATGAGTCCTCGTCGTCATCACCGGTCTTCGTGGCCATCTGATCCGCGAGTTTTTCGGCGAGACTGCCCACGGATTCGGTGCTGAGATCCTGGCCTGAACGGCCGGGGCGCTCATCGACTTCAGGGAGGTAGGGCAGTGTGACGCCGGTGCCCAGGCATCCAGAGCACCAGCCAATTTTGGAGTTGAAAGAGAACAGCCTCGGATCGAGCTCGGCAAAGCTCTGGCCACAGCTGGGGCAGGCGCGACGGCTTGAAAAGAGCTTACCCTTGAGTGCGTCAGATGCAGCGACAAAACGATCCGCATCGCCGACGCGCGTGGCGAGCGCAAGCTCGTCAAGCGGCGCAATCACCATCACCCGGCCCTTACCCAGATCGAGCGCCTGCGTCAGTGCGCTGCGCAGTTGTCCTTCGTTGCTGGGGTCAACCCGCAGACTGGCCACGGGTAATTCGATATCGTGTTCAACGAATCGATCGATGCGTGGAAAACGATCCGTGGGCAGAAACCGACCGTCGACGCGAAGATGGGTATGGCCGCGTGCCTTGGCCCATTTGGCCAGATCAGTGTAAACACCTTTTCGGCTGACAATCAGCGGCGCCAGCAGGCCGATATGTTGTCCGCGGTAGTCGCGCATGATGCGCGCCAGAATGACTTCAAGCGACTGCGGCTCAATAGCAACGCGACAGTCCGGGCAGTGCTGGGTGCCCAGCTTCACATAGAGCAAACGCAGAAAATGGTAAATCTCGGTCAGCGTGGCAACGGTACTTTTACGACCGCCGCGGCTGGTCCGCTGCTCAATGGCCACCGTGGGTGGAATACCGAAGATGCCGTCGACATCGGGCCGGCTCGCGGGCTGCACGAATTGGCGTGCATAGGCATTGAGCGACTCCAGATAGCGTCGTTGACCCTCGCCAAAGATGACATCGAAGGCCAGGGTTGATTTGCCGGAACCCGATACACCGGTGATGACCGTCAGCTGATCACGCGGAATCTGCACGTCGATGTTCTTGAGATTGTGCTCGCGTGCTTTGTGCACCAGGATGGCTTGCCTGCTGCGGTCGCGCAGCACGCTTTGCAGCGAACGCTCGGGCCGGGGTTCGGCCGCGATCAGGTGGGCTGACCCAGTTGAGCTGCCGTTTGTAGTCAGAGCGCCTGGAGTACCTCGTGCGTCAGTATCCGATCGAAGAGCCGGCGTGGCCGTGTTCAATCCGGCAGACTCTTCGCCCAGCTGCGACAGATAGCCGGCTAGCGCTTTACCGGTGGCTGATCTCGGCGCATGCATGAGATCAGGTGGTGAACCGACTGCCACGACTTCGCCACCGCCATCGCCACCCTCGGGTCCCAGGTCGATGACCCAGTCACTGGCCCGCACCACGTCCAGATTATGTTCGATGACCAGGAGCGAGTGCCCCGCCGCGAGCAGCTTACGCAGCGCGCGCAGAAGCCGCGCCACATCATCGAAGTGCAGGCCTGTGGTGGGCTCATCAAACATGAAGAGCGTACCCCGGCGCCCTGCGCGTGCGGTATGCCAGCCGGCAGACGCGGGTTGCGCAAGCCCCTGGCCAGCCGCCTCGGCAAGAAACCCGGCAAGCTTCAGACGCTGAGCTTCGCCTCCCGATAGGGTGGGCACGGGCTGTCCCAGGCGCAGGTAGTCAAGTCCCACATCGGACAGCGGTTGCAGGCGCTGCCGAACCTCGCGGTCATCGGTAAAAAACGCGAGTGCTTCCGAGACTGTCATGTCCAGAATATCGGCTACTGAGGCATCGCCAAACAGCGAACCATCGGCACGGCGCGCCGCAGCTGCCCCCTCCATGCGAACTTCGAGGGTTTCCGGTCGAAAGCGGCTGCCGTTGCAGTCAGGACACCGCAGGTAGACATCTGACAGAAACTGCATTTCGACATGTTCGAACCCATTGCCACCGCAGGTGCCGCAGCGTCCGTCTCCAGAGTTGAAGCTGAACGTGCCAGGCGTGTAGTGGCGCTCGCGCGCGAGGGGTACCGAGGCCAGACGTTTGCGGATGGCGTCAAAGGCACCGACATAGCTGACCGGGTTTGAGCGCGCGGTTTTGCCGATGGGGGACTGATCAACGAAGACCACATCGGTCAACCAGTCATCGCCCAGCAGCCGATCGAAGACGCCAGGCGCCTCGGTGGGCTTGCCCTTTGCCTTCATGAGCGCAGGCAGCAGCACGTTTTGCATGAGTGTTGATTTACCGCTACCCGACACCCCGGTGATGCACACAAAGCGCTCGAGTGGAATCTCGACGTTGACTGATTTGAGATTGTGTTCGCGCGCGCCCTCCAACACCAGTCGCGGCGTGCTGGCATGTACGGGCATGGCATGACCGGTATCGATCTGGCGACGCCCTGACAGATAGTCACCGGTCAGGGTATTGGCCTTCCGGATGCCCTCAGCATCACCCCAGTAGACGATTTGTCCGCCGCGTTCGCCCGGGCCCGGTCCAATATCGAGAATACGGTCTGCCGCGAACATCACCTGGGGATCATGTTCGACCACCACCAGAGAGTTGCCGGCGTCGCGCAGACGTAGCATGACACCGGTGACTCGATCCATATCGCGCGGATGCAGACCAATGGACGGCTCGTCCAGCACGAATAGGGTATTGACCAGTGAGGTACCGAGTGCAGTCGTCAGATTGATACGCTGCACTTCACCGCCCGACAAGGTACGCGATTGACGATCAAGTGTCAGATAGCCAAGCCCCACATCGCACAGGTAGGCAAGCCGGGCGCGAATCTCGACCAACAACATGGCCATCGCTTCGTTTCGCGCGCTGTGGGTCGGGCCAAGGGAATGCGCCATCTCATCAAAAAAGCGCTGTACCCGGCTGATGGGCAGTAGCATCAGGTCATGGATGCTCAGGCCGGTCAAACGTTCCAGAGTCTGCGCGCTCCAGTCGTTACCTGCCGGTTTAAAGCGCTGGTAGTGGCCCAGCGCCATGGAGGCGGACTCCGCAGTACCCAAGCGCCACAGAAGTGCGTCGGGCTTCAGACGCGCGCCGCGGCAGACCGTGCAGGCTGTGTAGGCCCGATACTTGGACAGCAGCACCCGGATGTGCATCTTGTAGGACTTGCTCTCCAGCCATTCAAAAAAGTGATCAACGCCGTACCACTGTTTTTGCCAGTTACCGGTCCAGTCGTGCTGGCCCGCGATGACCCAGCGCTGCTGACTTGCCGACAGCTTGCGATACGGCATATCAGTGGGGATGCCGTCGCGTGCGGCGAACTTGATCAGATCGCGCTGACACTCTTTGAAGCTTTCGGTTTGCCAGGGTTTGACCGCACCTTCAGCGAGTGACTTTGACTCATCAGGGATGACCAGACCATGGTCGATGCCGATGACGCGTCCAAAACCACGGCAGGTGTCGCAGGCGCCCATGGGCGAATTGAAGGAAAACAGGCTGGGCAGTGGCTCTGAGTAGGCAAGGTCGCAGTCCGCGCAGTGCAGTCCAGCGCTGAATCGCCACGGGGGATGAGGCGTCGCCGCGGCGTCTGAATCGTCAGGCGTATCAAGTCGATGAACGGCCATACGTCCCTGGCCATGTCGAAGCGCGGCCTCGACAGCCTCAGCGATACGACTGGGCTCTGCCGAACCAGCCCGGAAGCGATCCTGCACCACGATGAGCACGCCAGGGTCGTGCGCCCGGGATGCACCCAAGAGCTCGGTGCTGTCGTCTGACAGTTCGCGTACAGCGCCCTTGGCATCCAGAATGCGTGTGAAACCTTGCGCGCTCAGGTGGCGCTCAACTTCCGCTCGGGTGAAGTTGGCCGGTACCGTCACCGGAAAACAAACCGCCAGTCGGGGGTCAGCGCAGGACCGGGCGCGCACCATGACCTGTTCGACGATGCTGGCGGTTGTATCGCGCTGTACCGGTGCTGCGCAGCGTCGGCAGTGCAGGGTGGCCACTCGTGCGAACAGCAGCTTGAGATGGTCGTTAAGCTCGGTCATGGTTCCCACGGTCGAGCGCGAGGTACGAACGGGATTCGTCTGGTCAATGGCAATTGCAGGGGGAACCCCCTCGATACGATCAACCTGCGGCTTGTCCATGCGGTCCAAAAATTGACGCGCATAGGCTGAGAACGTCTCGACGTAGCGGCGCTGGCCCTCGGCGTACAGGGTGTCGAATACAAGCGACGACTTACCTGACCCCGACACGCCTGTGACGACCACCAGCTGATTGGTGGGGATGTCAAGGTCGAGGTTTTTCAGGTTGTTCTGGCGCGCGCCACGAATGCGGATAGCGTGGGTGGCCGCGCCTGGGGCGGGATCCGATGTTTTCGACACGGTGAAGTAGCCAGTTGAGGCGTAAACGGGGTTCCGCAAAACCCTGCGGCATGAAGCGCCTGAGTGTATCAGCCGACCCGGATGCCCCAGAGTTCAGCGGGGCATGAAGCGGCGGTTGCCCTGGGTCGGGCGCTCAGGCTTGGGTGCTGCGGGTTTGTTCGACGGGTACCCCTCCATAGTCGATGCACAATAGCGACTTCATCCATACCTGTGGCGCTCGCCTGTGACCGCATCTGATCGACCCTCCGAGAAGCCCTCTGATCCGCCCCTGCAGGCGCCGGAAGGCCAGCCCCATCGCCATAAGACGTTAGCCGGACTGCTGGCCTTGCTAGTTGGCTGGCTGGGGCTGCACCGGCTCTATCTGCGTGCTTCGTATTGGTGGGTGTACCCCATGATCTGCCTGCCGGCCCTGGGTTGGGCTCTGCGCCATACACCTTGGTACCGTCACGCCGGGTTTTTCGTACTGGCCCTGGTCATGGTGGTCAGCATGGTGGAGGCCATTCGTTTTTCGCTGACCCCGGATGAGCGATGGGATGCACGCCACAACCCCGCGAGTGGCCGTCATTCAGCCAATCGCTGGGGGCCGGTGTTTGTCGCCATTCTGGGTTTAATTTTCGCAGCTATGCTTGGCATGACTACGATGGCAATTGCGCTCGAGGGTTTGTTCAGAGGGCTGCGCGCGGCTGGCTGAGGATTTTGATATGCATACCGAGTTATTGTTCAGGGACGATGCCTACCTGCAGTCGTGTGAGGCACGTGTGTTGTCAGCAAGTGAACTGGGCGTCGTGCTCGACCGCACGGTTTTTTATCCCATGGGTGGCGGCCAGCCGGGTGACACGGGCGTGCTGCGTTGGACGGGGGGGCAGGTGCGCATCGCAGATACGCGTAAGGGCGATGAGCCCGATACCGTCAAGCATGTGCCCGAGCCTGGTTCAGCATTGCCTCAGCCTGGCGACCTGGTCACGGCCGAGATCGACTGGGACAGGCGGTATGCCCATATGCGAATTCACACCTGTCTTCATGTGTTGTCGTGTGTGGTCGTGGCTCCCGTCACGGGTGGCAATATCGCGGCCGATAAGGGACGGCTTGATTTCGATATCGACATGAGTCAGCTGGATGCCGCCCGTATTGAGGCAGGCGTCAATGAGTTGATCGCCCGTGCGATACCGACCGAGACGGTCTGGATTACAGACACTGAACTGGACGCGCGTCCTGATCTGGTCAAAACCATGAGCGTGCAGCCACCACGAGGCGCTGGCCGAGTACGTCTGCTACGCATCGAGGGCGTTGATCTGCAACCCTGCGGCGGCACGCATGTGCGCAATATTGCTGAGATCGGACGCGTGCGCGTTTTGCGTATTCGCAGCGAAGGCAAGCGCAACAAACGCGTCGAAATCGGTTTCTAGAAATCTCAAGATCTTTGCTCACCTATAAGCGTCTAATCATGTCTCAAGACTCACCCACGCCTTCCCCCGCCGAGGTCGAGGCCACCGTTGATCGCTGGCTGGCGCGAGAGCGAGAAATGCGCCTTATTTTGGCCGCGCCCGGACGTATTCCCATGACTGAGCTACCGCGCTATTCGGGCATGGAATTGCTCGAGCGCATGGGACGTGGCGAGTTTCCATCGGTACCCATCGCACAAACGCTTGATTTCGTGCCGGTCGAGTGGGAGGCCGGACGCATGGTGTTTCAGGGCACGCCGCGTGCAGAGTTTTATAACCCGATTGGTTCAGTGCATGGCGGCTACGTCGCCACGCTGCTTGACTCGGCACTAGCCTGTGCGGTCCACACCAAAGTCCCCCGAGGCTACGGCTACACCACGCTTGAGCTCAAGGTGAATTTTCTGCGGGCGCTGACCGATAAAACGGGCCCTGTTCGCGCGGAAGGTCGCATTATCAGCGTCGGTCGCCAGGTGGGTACGGCCGAGGGACGGCTGTTTGATGCTGCGGGTCGACTCTACGCACACGCAACCACCACCTGTCTCATCTTTCCGTTTCCAGACGCAGCCGCCAGTGCCTAGCGCGAAAGCTAGACTCGCGTTTCATTTTTCAGCCGCCTTACAACAGGAGCCTGCTCATGCAGCGTGCCGTCATTACCACCCAGAGCGCACCGGCCGCTATCGGCCCCTATTCCCAGGCGATCCGAGTCGGGCAGACCGTGTACCTGTCGGGGCAGATCGCACTCGACCCCACCACGGGACAGCTGGTTGCTGGTGATGTTGATGCACAGGCGCGCCGTGCCTTTGCCAATCTTCGGGCAGTGGCAGAAGCCGCCGGCGGTGGTCTCGAACACTGCGTCAAGCTCACGCTTTTTCTAACAGACCTCACGCACTTCGCCGCAGTCAACGCGGTCATGCAGTCGTTTTTTCAGGTGCCTTACCCGGCTCGTTCTACCGTCGGCGTTGCGGCGCTGCCGCGTGGCGCGCTCTTCGAAGTAGAAGCCGTGATGGTGCTGCCCGGCTGAAACCATGCCCGATAGCCGGTCAGCGGCAGCGCCTCGATCCAACGTAAAACCAGCCTCTACCCGTGAGGGGCTTGATGCCCTGGCGCGTCTTGGCATTCGTCGGCCCGAAGAGCTTCTGCTACATCTGCCGCTGCGCTACGAAGACCATACGCGGCTTGTGTCGGTCGCCAGCCTGCGTCCAGGCGACAGTGGTCAGTTTGAAGGGATAGTGCGGTCAAGTCGTGTCGAGACCCGAGGGCGCCGCGTTCTGCTGGTGGAGGTCGCCGATGACAGCGGCTCGATCAGCCTGCGATTCCTTAACTTTTATCCGAGCCAGGTGGGTCAACTGACCGCGGGTGTGCGTATTCGGGCGCACGGCGAGGTGCGCGGCGGTCTGTTTGGCCCTGAGATGATTCATCCTCGTTATCGCGTGGTGAAGCCCGGCACGCCCCTACCCAAGCGCCTGACCCCGGTATACCCCAGCGTGGCCGGAATCAGTCAGTTGCTCATTCGGACCGAACTCGCTCGCGTGCGGCGCACTTTGCGCTGGACTGAAACGGTTGATGCCGGTGTGATCCGAAGCCTGGCGCTTCCGACGATTGCACAGGCGCTCGATTTTCTGCATGAGCCGCCTGCCGATGTCGCGATGCAGGCGCTTGAGGCCCGCGAGTTGCCAGCCTGGCGTCGCGTCATCTTCGATGAGTTTCTGGCCCAGCAGTTATCGCTGCGGCGTGCACGCGAGGCACGTGCTGCGCAGCAGGCCTCCGCTGTGCCGACGCTGGATCTTGTGCAGCGTCTGACAACAGCCTTGCCGTTTCAGCTTACGGCAGCACAGCGGCGCGCCTGGTCTGAGGTGTCGCGAGATCTGGCGCGTGCACAGCCCATGAACCGTCTGCTGCAGGGTGATGTGGGCAGCGGCAAGACGGTGGTGGCCGCGCTGGCTGCGGCACAAGCCGTCGGCAGCAGCCACCAGGCTGCTTTGATGGCACCCACCGAAATTCTTGCTGAACAGCACTTGCGTAAGCTGACGCCCTGGCTTGAGCCGCTTGGAATCCGGGTCGGCTGGTTGGCGGGATCGCTGCGAGAGTCTGAGAAGCGCGCAGTTCGCGCCGCTGTGGCAGCCGGTGAAATTGATCTGCTGGTTGGCACCCATGCGCTCATCGAAAGCGGTGTGCAGTTTTCGCGTTTAGGCCTGGCGATCGTCGACGAGCAGCATCGCTTTGGTGTAGCTCAGCGTCTGGCACTACGCGCGGGCGACAGCGGTCAATTGGCACACCAGCTCATGATGAGCGCAACCCCCATACCGCGTACGCTGGCCATGAGCTATTACGCAGACCTCGATGTGTCTGTCATCGATGAGCTGCCGCCGGGTCGAACGCCCGTCGACACACGCGTCTTGCCCGAGTCGCGTCGGGGCGACCTGATTGAGCGGGTACGAGCGGCTGCTGAACAGGGTCGACAGGTTTACTGGGTTTGTCCTCTTGTGGAAGAGTCTGAAGCGCTTGATCTGCAGACGGCGATCGATACACATGTCGCACTGTCTGAGGCGCTGCAACCCTTATCTGTAGGCCTGGTCCATGGACGTCTGAGTTCTTCTGATAAACAGGCTGTCATGGATGGGTTTACTCGGGGCGAGATCCAGGTTCTGGTGGCGACAACAGTTATCGAGGTCGGTGTCGACGTGCCCAATGCTTCGCTGATGGTGATTGAGCATGCTGAGCGCTTCGGTCTGGCACAACTTCATCAGTTACGGGGCAGGGTAGGGCGAGGTGCGACGCGCAGTGCGTGCGTGCTGCTTTACTATCCTCCCCTGTCGCCGGCGGCTCGCGAACGACTGCAGGTGATGCATGACACTACAGATGGTTTCGAGATCGCACGCCACGATCTGCGTCAGCGCGGGCCTGGTGAATTTCTCGGTGCCCGTCAGTCAGGCCAGGCCTTGCTGCGCTTTGCCGACCTTGAGCGCGATGCCGATCTCGTCGAAGCAGCGCGCGACTGCGCGGCGTTGATGTTGCGTGAACATCCAGAGCAGGCCGCAACGCATGTAGCACGCTGGCTGGGCGAGCGCGAAGACTATCTGAAGGCTTGAGTCAGCTGGCGTACCATGCCTTTACAAATTGGGCGGCACGAACAGCTACTTCGGTTGCGCTGAGTCCGGGGGTGTACAAGGCGGAGCCCAGCCCGAAGCCATTCGCGGACGCTGCGCGATAGTCGGTCATGCGTTCGGGTGTGATGCCACCCACCGGAAAGAGTCCCACGCCCGCAGGTAGAGTCGCCCGCCACGCTTTAACGACGGATGGGGGTAGGCCCTCGGCGGGGAAAAGCTTTAAAGCGTGAGCTCCTGACCTGAGGGCGGCGAAAGCCTCGGTGGGTGTTGCGACCCCCGGCATGCAAAGCATGCCGCGCGCGCGGGCCTCGGTCACTACCGTGGTGTCGAGATTCGGCGCCACGATGAGCTGACAGTCAACCGTCGCCAGTGCCTCGACTTGCGCTGCATCCAGCACAGTTCCTGCGCCCACCAAGGCCTGTGGTAGCGCTTTGCGCAGGAGGCGAATGCTGGTGAGTGGATCAGGCGAGTTAAGGGGTACTTCGATAACGCGAAAACCAGTCTGCCAGAGTGCCCCACCGATAGCCTCAGCCTCATCGGGTTTAATGCCGCGCAGAATTGCGATGAGGGGTAGTTCGGCCAGTGCTGGATGAAGCGTGCTGATGGGCGTGATGTTCATGGTGTGATCGATCGAGACCGGCTCGTGCTCTAGCGGGGCAGAGCGGGTGTGTTCGGAATTGAATCGTAGAACTCAAACGATGGTGACTGTACCCCGCTAGGCGATCAGCCTGGCACGTTGTGCGATGGCAAATAGACCCGATGCGGCCGGTTCACCGTCTGCGATTTGTGCAGCACGCCCCAACAGGTGCAGGGCGCGTTCATAACGCCGCGCCAGCTCGCGGGATCCCACAATGATGATGGACTCGCGGTGATGAGAGTCGGGGGCACTATCCGCGCCCGCATGCTCGCCCAATTCGGCGCTCAGTTCGCAACCTATGGTCAGTCCGGATAGCCAGCCGCTTTGTTCGATGGCGTTCAACTCGCCAAACAGGCCTTTGCTGCGCGTGCTGAAAAACAGAGCGAGCAGCGACTGGGGTTGACTGGCCGCCAAACGCACAGCCGCATCAAATGCTCGCCAGTAAGCACCAAGCTCGGTCTCGTCCTGAGCCGAAGGTTCGGCACTGGTGCGGCCCAGGATGGAGTGCTTCTGCATGACCGCATAGACCTCGCCCGTCATGTAGCTGCGGAAGGCCACGATGCGCGCCTGCTTCACCTGCACCCATTTGCTATGCGTACCCGGCAGCACGATACGCAGGCGGTCGGTGTGGGCAGCAGGCGCCGCGATACCACCTGGCGTACCGGCCTTCGCGAGTAGACCCGCCACCTGGGTTTCCTCGCCGCGCATGACGTCGGGTAAAGATCCGTTTCGGTGGCTGAGCCCAGGCACGATTCGGAATACACGCCCGGCGAGGTCATCAAGAACCGTGAGTGTATGGCCTAGTTCATCAAAACCGGCTGGAGTGGGCAGATAGGCTGCTTCACGCCAACCCTGGCGACTGCCAATCATGCCGCTGGCGATGACCGGTAGCGTTGTGGTCTGCGCCAGCCACGGTGCGCACAGCGCCTGCCAGGTTTGTGCGAATTGGCCATCGGTAACCGAGAGGATGCCCTGTGGGGCTGACCGCTGATCGATCACCTGGCCGTTTGCGGTAAAGAGGTAGGCGCGCAGCGAGCTGGTGCCCCAGTCAAGACCAATGAGACAGGCGGACGATTCCATTGCAGAGGGATGGTTCATGCCCACAGTATGCCCCGGGTTGGTATGATCAACAGCAAATGACGCTCACTGAACTGAAATACATCGTCGCTGTCGCGCGCGAGCGCCACTTCGGTCGTGCAGCTGAAGCTTGTTTTGTCAGTCAGCCCACGCTGTCAGTGGCTATCCGCAAACTGGAAGATGAACTCGGTGTGCAGTTATTTGAGCGCGGGTCGTCTGAGGTTAGCGTTACACCTTTGGGTGAGCAGATCATCGAGCAGGCGCAGCGGGTACTCGAACAGGCCAGCGCCATCAAAGAAATCGCCAAGCAGGGAAAAGACCCGCTGGTGGGGCCGTTGCGGGTTGGGGTCATCTACACCATCGGGCCTTATCTATTGCCACCTTTGATGCGTCACGTCATCGACGATGCGCCTAAGATGCCTCTGCTCTTGCAGGAAAACTTTACGGTCAAGCTGCTTGAGCTTCTGCGTCAGGGCGATATCGACGTGGCCATTCTGGCTGAGCCCTTCCCAGATCAGGGGCTGGTGACGCATGCGCTGTACGATGAGCCTTTTGTTGTGGCGGTACCTAAGGGTCATGAATTGGCGCGACGCAAGACCATCTCCTCAAGCGAGCTTAAAGAGCAGACCATGTTGCTGTTGGGCGCAGGGCATTGCTTTCGCGATCATGTGCTTGAGGTATGCCCTGAATTTTCTCGATACTCGCAAGCCAGCGCCGGCATTCAGAAAACCTTCGAGGGTTCATCGCTGGAAACCATTCGGCATATGGTCGCCTCTGGTATCGGTATCACCGTATTGCCGCGCTCAGCAGCTCCGCGCACGGGTGAAGACGGCCTGTTGCGCTACATCCCCTTCGCTGCCCCGGTGCCGATGCGGCGTGTAACCCTGGCCTGGCGCAAAAGTTACTCCCGGCTGGACGCGCTCAAGGCTTTACGCAAGGCCGTGCTCAAGGTTGAGATTCCGGGGCTGGTGACGCTGGTCAATGAGCAACCCGTCGCCCACTGAGCGCGACGCGCCCGCACTGCGACTTCGCGGCATTGCTTTTGTGGTTGCCGCCAGTGCCTGCTTCGCGGCACTGGACTCCATCGCCAAACTACTCGCTGAGCGGTACTCACCTTTGATGGTGGCATGGTCGCGCTACTTCTTCCATATTGCCGTCATGGTGGTATTTCTGGCGCCAAGCTATGGGCGTGCCCTGATGCGAACACGACGGCCTGCCGCTCAGATCGCCCGAGGCGCATTACTGGCCTTTTCTTCGATTATGTTCTTTACCGCATTGTCGCTGCTGCCACAGGCTGAGGCGACCGCCATCATTAGCATCTCACCGATGCTGGTGACGCTTGGTGCGGTTTACTGGCTCAAAGAGCGCGCGCCACCGGGTAGTGGCTGGGCTCTGGCGCTGAGTTTTGCGGGCGTGTTGCTTATCGTACGCCCGGGTGGTGAGGTGTTCGGCTGGGGCGCACTGCTGGCCGTGATGGCATCGTTCTTCGCAACCGGCTACTCGCTGTTGACTCGCATGTTGGCGGCCGGCGATGACACTATCGCTACGCTTTTCATCGGTGGCATCGTAGCCACTGGGATTTTGTCGCTGCTGCTGCCCTTTGTCTTTGAATGGCCGCATTCGTGGTTCGATCTGCTATTGATGATCACCACGGGCTGCTTCGGCGCCTTCGGACACCTGCTGCTGCTTCGCGGGTATGCGCTGGCCACGGCCAGCACCCTGGCGCCCTATACATATTCGCATGCGGTCTTTGCCCTGATGACGGGCGTGATTGTCTTCGGCGCTTTTCCCGACCCGATAGCCCTGCTAGGCATGGCCTTGATCGTGGCCACCGGCGTGGCCATGGCGGTGCGCCGACGTTAATGAGTCCGTGCCTTGGCGGCCGATGATCGCTGCGGCGTGCGATATCCGAGGCGGTTCGCAATAGGTGAGGCGGTTCGCAATAGGTGCGGCGGCGGGGGCCTTGCCGTCGCTGTGTGTACCCTATGCCGCCCAGCCCGGTCTGCGTTTCTCGATAAAGGCCTGCACACCTTCCAGAGCATCGTCGTCCATCATGTTGCAGGCCATGGTCTGTCCGGCCAGCTGATAGGCTGCATCAATACCCATTTCAAGCTGGCGATAAAACAGCGACTTGCCCATGGCAATGGCTACAGCCGGTTTCGCGCAGATGACGTCGGCGAGTTGCGCGATGGCCTCATCCAAAGACTCATCAGGTGCGACCTGATTGACCAGCCCCCGTGTCTGGGCCTGGTGCGCATCAATGAAGCCGCCGGTCACCAGCATTTCAAAGGCCTGCTTACGGTTGAGGTTACGCGCCAGGGCTACCGACGGCGTGGAACAGAAAAGGCCTAAATTGACACCGGAGACCGCAAAGCGAGCCGATGTCGAAGCGACGGCCAGATCGCAACTGGCGACCAGCTGGCAGCCCGCAGCCGTGGCGATTCCGTGCACGCGCGCGATGACGGGCTGCGGCAATGTCTGAAGGGTGCGCATCATGCGGGTGCACTGCGCAAACAGCTTGCGATAAAAGGTTTCGCTGGGGCTGGCACGCATCTCGCGTAAATCGTGCCCTGCGCAGAACGCTTTGCCGGCCCCGGCCAGCACCACGACCCGCACTGACTCATCAGTCGCTGCCGCATCGAGCGCAGCCTGCAGGGCACTCATCAGAGCGGAAGAAAGTGCATTGAACTGGTCAGGCCTGTTCAGTGTGAGGGTCAGCACACCCTGGCGACGGTGCTGCAGCACCAGGGCCTGTGCATCAGACCCTACCGATGTAGCGGGTGATGTCATGGGCTGCTCTCCACTCAGCGGGGCGCCATGCGGATGGCGCCATCTAGGCGAATGGTTTCGCCATTGAGCATGACGTTGTCAAAAATGTGGCGCACCATCTGCGCGTATTCCTGTGGCTTGCCCAGGCGTGACGGGAAGGGCACCTGCTTGCCCAGCGACTCTTGAGCGGCGGGCGGCAGACTCTGTAGCAGCGGTGTGAGAAATAGCCCCGGCGCAATCGTCATGACCCGGATGCCGTCACGCGCCAGGTCGCGGGCTATGGGCAGGGTCATGCCGACAATGCCACCCTTGGAGGCGGCGTAGGCAGCCTGACCCACCTGACCGTCATAAGCGGCAACGGATGCGGTGTTGATGATGACGCCACGCTCGCCCTCGGTGTTGGGCGTATTGCTCATCATGGCGGCGGCAGCCAGTCGCAGCATGTTGAAGCTGCCAACGAGATTGATATTGACCACGCGCATGAACAGGTCAAGCGGGTGGGGGCCATCTTTACCCACGGTTTTCGCTGGGGGACCGATACCGGCGCAGTTCACCAGTCCAATCAGACTGCCCATCTCGATTGCCGCTGCTACTGCAGCTTTGGCGTCAGCTTCAGACGTGACGTCACAGCGAACAAATCGGGCTGCTGAGCCCAGTTGCCCCGCCAGAGTCTGACCGAGATCTGCGTTGACGTCGGCGATGACCACACGGGCGCCCGCTGCGACCAGCATCTCGCTGGTCGCGCCGCCCAGGCCAGATGCTCCGCCAGTGACAATGACCGAATGACCTTTGAGTTCCATGCTCAACTCCTTTGAGATGACCTGCCAGAAACACAACGGGCGGCCCTGGGGCCGCCCGCGCTGATCAGCGTGATCGGGGCGATTCGGTCGATCGAATCGCCCGTTTCGCGCTCACTATGATCAGCCCCAGATCGTTGCCATCAGCGGCACCATGAGCAGGGCCACGATGTTGATGATCTTGATGAGCGGATTAACTGCGGGGCCAGCCGTGTCCTTGTAGGGATCGCCGACGGTGTCACCTGTGACCGCCGCCTTGTGGGCGTCGGATCCCTTACCACCGTGGTGACCTTCTTCGATGTACTTTTTGGCATTGTCCCAGGCGCCGCCACCGGTACACATTGATATGGCAACGAACAGACCCGTAACGATGGTACCCATCAGCAGACCACCCAGCGCCGCTGGTCCGAGCACCATGCCAACCACCACCGGAACGATGACGGGTAGCAGCGACGGGATCAGCATTTCTTTGATGGCTGCAGAAGTGAGCAGATCAACCGCGCGCGAATAATCGGGTTTGGCTGTTCCTTCCATGATGCCCTTGATTTCGCGGAACTGACGACGCACTTCCTCGACCACGGCACCCGCCGAGCGACCAACGGCCTCCATGGCCATGGCACCGAACAGGAACGGGATCAGACCGCCAATGAACAGGCCGATGATGACCATATGATTGGACAGATCGAACGTAGCCGAGATGTTGGCCGACTCGAGTGCGTGCGTGTAGTCGGCAAACAGCACCAGTGCGGCGAGACCGGCCGATCCGATGGCATAGCCCTTGGTAACCGCTTTGGTGGTGTTGCCCACAGCGTCGAGCGGATCAGTGATGTTACGCACTGAATCAGGCAGATCAGCCATTTCAGCAATGCCACCCGCGTTATCGGTGATGGGGCCGTAGGCGTCCAGGGCCACAATGATGCCAGCCATGGACAGCATGGCGGTGGCCGCTGTTGCGATACCGTAGAGCCCGCCGAGCCAGTACGACACAAGGATAGCCGCACAGACCATCAGCACCGGCCAGGCCGTAGACTTCATTGAGACGGCGATGCCCGCGATGATGTTGGTTGCGTGACCGGTGGTCGAAGCCTGCGCCACGTAGCGCACCGGAGCATACTGCGTGCCGGTGTAGTACTCGGTGACCCAGACGATGAGGCCCGTCAGCACCATACCGACCACCACGCATAGCCAAAGCTTGTTAGCGGAAGTGCCTGCTTTGGACAGGTCAGCATCGCCGAACATCCAGATGGTGATGGGGTAGGAAGCGATGGTGGCGATGACACCGGCTACGATCAGGCCGCGGTAAAGCGCAGGCATAACGTTGGTCTGGCCCTCTTTGGCCTTGACCGCCATGGCGCCAATGATGGAAGCGATGATTGACAGGCCGCCCAGCGCCAGCGGATACACCACTGCCTGAGCCTCGGCACCGGTCACCATCAGCGCACCCAGCAGCATGGTGGCAATCAGGGTGACCGCATAGGTTTCGAAGAGATCGGCGGCCATACCAGCACAGTCGCCGACGTTGTCGCCCACGTTGTCGGCAATGACCGCCGGATTGCGCGGATCGTCCTCTGGGATGCCGGCTTCTACCTTGCCCACCAGGTCAGCGCCCACGTCGGCGCCCTTGGTGAAGATGCCGCCGCCCAGACGAGCGAAGATGGAGATGAGCGACGAGCCGAAGGCAAGGCCAATGAGCGGCTTGAGCACATGGTGCAAATCAGCACCTTTGGGGGCCCCGGCCATCAGAATGGCGTAGTAGCCGGCCACGCCCAGAAGACCCAGGCCCACGACCAGCATGCCAGTGATGGCGCCACCCCGGAAGGCAACAGCCAGCGCTTCGTTCAGGCCCCGCGTGGCGGCCTGCGCTGTACGGACATTGGCGCGCACGGAGACGTTCATACCGATGAATCCGGCAGCGCCTGACAAAATGGCACCGATCGCGAAGCCAATGGCGGTTGACATGCCCAGCCCGGGCGCGATGGCGATAATGATGAACAGCACCACGCCCACGATGGCGATCGTGCGGTACTGCCGATTCAGGTAAGCCTTGGCACCTTGTTGAATCGCATTGGCGATTTCCTGCATACGGGCATTACCCGCATCGAGACTCGTGATCCATCGGCTAGAGCTGATGCCATAAAGCACCGCGATAACGCCGCAGATCAGCGCAAGCCAAAGGCCGGCTGAAGTCGCTGCCATGTCCATCCTCCGTTATGGTTTTGAAAACCCGCGGATTCTACACGGGTATGTGCGGGCTCGTGAGCTACGGGCTCGCTCTATGGGAGGTCTGGATACAACCTGGCGCCCTCTGGAGGGCACGGGCTCCCCGGGCTGGTCGCAGGTGCCCGCCGCTCGGCGCGGGCCGCCGATGGGGTGGACTACCCGACCAGAGCCGCCAGGGCGCGCTCAGTGATGGTTTCAACCGCACCCTGGCCGGAGATTTTCCGGTAGCGTGGCGCCCCCTGCTGACCGCTGCGGGCCCAGTTACCGTAGTAGTCGACCAGTTGCCGGGTCTGCGCGTGATAGACCTCAAGGCGCTTGCGGACGGTTTCTTCACGATCATCATCGCGCTGAATGAGATCTTCGCCGCTGATGTCATCCTTGCCAACCACCTTGGGCGGATTGAAACGGACATGGTAAGTGCGGCCACTGCCCGGATGCACCCTGCGCCCGCTCATGCGTTCGACGATGTCGCTGTCAGGTACATCGATCTCAAGGACGAAATCAATGCCGACTCCGGCCTGCTTCATGGCTTCGGCCTGTGGAATGGTGCGCGGAAAACCGTCAAACAGATAGCCCGATGCGCAGTCAGCCTGCGTGAGGCGATCTTTGACCAAACCGATGATGATGTCGTCGGACACAAGCCCGCCGGAGTCCATCACTTTCTTGGCTGCAAGGCCCAGCGGTGTTCCCGCTTTGACCGCCGCGCGAAGCATGTCTCCCGTGGAAATCTGGGGAATACCAAACTTGCGGGTGATGAAACCGGCCTGTGTTCCCTTGCCGGCACCCGGCGGCCCTAACAGGATCAGACGCATGGCGTTAGCCTTTTGGAAGAGTGAGGGGGATGGGATCGCAGGTTAACTGCAAGCCCGAGAGGGGTCAATCTTGTGGCAATGTCCGATGATGGCGCTGCGTTAATTCAAGAGGTCCGGACAGATGGGTTCAAGTCGCGCTTCTGTTCCACAGGCGTCGCACGACTTCCAGATCTTCCGGGGTATCCACACCGGGCGCCGGCGATGCTGCTGTACGGTGCACGGCGATTCGATAGCCATGCCACAGCACGCGCAGCTGTTCGAGGGCTTCGATGCCTTCGATGGGTGACGGAGTTAATTGCGGGAACTGTTTCAGAAAGGCCACCCGATAGGCATATAAACCCACGTGGCGTAGCGGCAGACCTGCTGCGGTAAGCCGATCAGAGACTGAGGGCATCGGGCCTGAAGGGCGCGCGTCACGCTCGAAGGGAATCATGGCGCGCGAAAAATACAGCGCCCGGTCTTGGGCATCGGTGACCAGCTTGACGATGTTGGGATTCGCGAAGGCGGTCGGGTCATCCAGGCGATGCGCCGCGGTGGACATCACGCAATCCGACGCCGTCTGCAGGGCTTGCGCGACCCGAGCGATCAGCTCGGGCTCAATCAGGGGCTCGTCACCCTGAACATTGACGACGATCGTGTCATCGTTCAGGCCCAGAATCCGGGCGGCTTCAGCGAGTCTGTCAGTCCCCGAGGGATGGTCAGCCCGGGTCAGTACGGCCTCGAAGCCGGCTCGGTTGGCCGCCTGCGCGATCGCCTCGGCATCCGTGGCGATCGCGACCCTAAGCGCTCCCGATTGCTGGGCGCGTTCGGCCACCCGTACCACCATGGGCTTGCCGCCGATATCGGCCATTGGCTTATCGGGCAGGCGAGTAGATGCCAGCCGCGCCGGTATGAGTGCAACAAAGGGGCACACGCTCATCAGGTTCTCAGCAAGGATATGACCGGATCTGGTCGGGTAAACGAGACAGACAAAAGCCGGCCAGCCTTAGACGGGGGCGTCGTCCAGGCGTCGCGCCTCATCGACCAGCATGCGCGGAATGGCGTCTCGAACGGGAAATGCAAGCCGGTCGTGTTTGCAGATGAGTTCCGCCTGCGGGGAGTCGGGCGCAGCGTCGGCTGGTGCACGCTCATGAACGAGCGGACCCTTGCAGATCGGGCATACCAGAATGTCCAGCAGTCGTGCGTCCAAGTTGTTCTTCCAGCCAGTTGATGAAGGCCGGGTCGCATTCGGTGCTCAGGTCGAGCCACCAGCAACGCGAATCGGCGAATGGCCTACATTTTACGGCGTCCTTGCCCGTCATCACGATGATGGCCTCTGGTTGTGCGGCCAGAAATGTTGGATCAATGACGGCATGGTCGTCCAGCGGCAAATAACGGGAGGGCGAGAAGCCCAGAGTCTGAAGTGTCTTAAAAAATCGGTCGGGCTGAGCGATGCCGGCCAGCGCAAGCAGACCGCCGCGGGCGGCCGATGTGCAGTGTTGTCGGAAGTTTTGGATATCCAGCGCTGGCCCCCCGGGGGCCAGGGGTATGAACCGGTCAGGCACGACGCGGAAGCGGAAGGTCATAGGCGGTTCAAGCCCGTCTGGAATGCGCGCCTGATCGTTGAGCATTAACGCATCCATCTGCCGCACGTGATCAAGCGGTTCTCGCAGCGGCCCCGCGGGTAGCAGGCAGCCGTTACCTGCACCTCGGGCATCGAACACCACCACTTCGAGACTGCGCGGCAGATGGGTATGTTGCAGTCCATCATCTGCCAGCACCACAGTCAGGTCTGGGTGCGCATCGATGAGCCGATGCAGAGCCTTCTCGCGAAACCGACCCGCGGCCACAGGCAGACCCGTGCTCAAGGCCAGCAGGACGGGTTCGTCGCCATGGTCTTGAGCGTCATCGTGGGCTCCGACCAGCCGGGCCTCGGAGCGCCGAGCGCGATAGCCGCTGGCCAGTAGTCCTACGCGCCACCCCCGAGCGCTTAATACTCGCGCGACGGCGATCACCAGCGGTGTCTTGCCAGCCCCGCCTGCGACCAGATTGCCAAACACGACCACGGGTAATGGCGGATGCGGCAGCCTGCGTATCCGTTCACGTCGTCGTCGACTGATGCGTTCAGTGATAAAAGCCAGGGGCGTCAGCAGCAGCCGGTCCGCCGCTGGTCCCGGGCCGCGCCCGAACCAGATTCGCAGCAGCAGACGCTCGAGCAGACGGCGCAGCACGAGGTCCGGCCGTTCAGGGACCCGCGCTGCGCGCGGCAAAACTGACGCGCGCAAGCCCCGCCGTGCGGGCCGCTTCGAGAATGGCCATGACAGACTGGTGACTGGCGCCGGCGTCGGCGTGAATCACCACCAGGGGATTTTGTACGCCCGACGCAAGTACCCGTAATTCGTCGGCGAGAGCGGTGGGTGCAACAAACCTGGGCTGCCCGGCATCCAGGAGATAACGTCCGTCGCGCGCCACGGCCACCACAATTTCGCCCGGACGCGTGGCGAGCGGCTCGGCCTGAACACCGGGCAGGTTGAGCGGCAACTCGCGAAAACGCGCATAGGTGGTGGTGATCATGAGAAAAATCAGGATCACCAGCAGCAGATCGATCAGCGGGATGAAGTTGATCTCGGGCTCTTCGGCCCGCAGCCGGCGGCGAAAATCCATCAGGAGCGTTCCGCCGCGACTACGCAGTAATTCACCAGACTGGATGCCTGCTGCTCCATCAGAACGAGCAGGCCATCGACCCTTGCCCTGAAATGGCGGTAGGCAATCATGGCGGGAACTGCGATCAAGATGCCAAAGGCGGTGTTGTAAAGCGCAATACTGATGCCCTGGGCCAGTTGTTGGGGATTGGCGCTGGCCGACCCCGGCGAAGAGGCGGCGAAAATTTCAATCATGCCGATGACCGTGCCGAACAGACCCAGAAGCGGCGCGATACTGGCCACGGTACCCAGTGCAGTCAGGTAGCGCCCCAGTTCGTGAGCCACTGTCTGGCCAGCCTCCTGCATGGCCTGTCTCATGGCGGCGGGTCCACCCGATTCGTGACGGATGCCGGTGGCGAGAATCCGCCCAAGGGCCGAGCCTGCGGCCAGTCGATCGAGCAGATCGTAGCTAAGCGGCTGCCGCTCGCGCCGGGCCAACAACTCTTCAAGCAAACCCTTGGGAGCGACGCGACTGCGTCGCAGCGATAGCGCCCGCTCGACCATCAGGGCCAGGGCTACCACCGAACATGCGATCAGGAACCAGATGGGCCAACCAGCGGCCTCAATCAATGCGAGCACGGGAGCTCCTTAAGTCAGGCGGCGATTGTCCGGGTTTTTGCGGGGTTCGAGCAAGGCGGGGGCTTGTGGACAACACTGTGTATAAACTGGCGCATGTCCGGCGCTTTTCGTCCGATCGTCGGATTCAATCTTTGGTTCGGAACTTTCTAAATAAAAAATACCTATTTAATTCAATGGCTTGTACGAATTACTGTGATTTCCGACGGACGGTAGGCGCAAAGCGAGTGAAATCGCGGGTTTGTGGATAGCTCTAGCCAGCGGGACCGCATGGAGACTGGATCGGCGATGTCAGAACAAGCAATGACGCGGGAAATTCTCACGGTTGCCCAGCTCAACCGCGCCGTTGCGAGCCTGTTTGAGCGCAGCGTCCCGCCGGTGTGGGTCAGCGGCGAAATATCCAATCTCACGCGCGCCGCCAGTGGCCACTATTACTTCAGCCTGAAAGACTCCGGCGCGCAGGTTCGCGCGGTGATGTTCCGTGGCCGTGCCCAGTATCTCGACTTTAGTCCCAGGGACGGAGACCAGGTCGAAGTCCGCGCGCTCGTAACGCTCTACGAACCGCGTGGCGACTACCAGCTGAACGTCGAGATGATGCGCCGCGCCGGCGCAGGCGATTTGTATCAGCGCTTTCTCGCTCTCAAGGCTCGTCTGCAGGGCGAGGGTCTGTTTGACGCTGAGCGGAAGCGGCCGCTGCCGGCCCTGCCGCGTCAGATTGGCATCATTACATCGCTGCAGGCAGCTGCCCTACGGGATGTCTTGACGACGCTCACGCGGCGGGCGCCTCAGATTCCCGTTGTGATTTACCCATCGCCCGTCCAAGGATCCGAAGCCCCTGCCGCGCTGATCGCCGCGCTGCAGTGCGCGATCGCGCGGGCCGAGTGCGATGTACTGCTTTTGGTACGCGGCGGCGGATCTATCGAAGATTTGTGGGCTTTCAATGATGAGAGGCTGGCGCGCGCGCTGGCAGCCAGTCCAATTCCTATCGTCTGCGGAGTGGGGCACGAGACTGACTTCACGATTGCCGATTTTGTCGCCGACCTGCGAGCGCCAACGCCGACGGCGGCCGCTGAACAGGCTGCTCCCGATCGAAGGCAACTCATCGAAAGCGTGTTCGCCTGCGTCGCACGCTTGCGTGAGCTGGCGCAGCGCCGCTTCGATAACGCATCGCAGCAGCTTGATCTCGCGGTGAGGCTGCTGCGTCCGCCCTCGGCGCAGTGGGCACTCAGGGCCCGTCAGCTGGAGGCTTTGGGTGCTCGGCTGGCAAGCGCACAGGCGTCTGCCCAAACCTTGAGAAGTCATCGCCTGGACCGGTTGACCGCGCGTCTGCGTACGCCGGATACGCGGGCTGCGTCTGCACGCCTGGATTCGCTAAGCCAGCGCCTGTTGCGAGCGGGCCGGCAGACACTTGAGCGACGCTCTGGGCGGCTTGAGCACGGGGCGGCTGCGCTGGCCCTGGTGAGCCCCCAGGCGGTACTTGAGCGGGGTTATGCCATCGTCACCGACGAGCACGGCCAGGTCTTGCGGCAGGCGGCGGCGGTCAGCCCCGGTGCCGATGTGCGAGTAAGCCTTGCCCGCGGAGAGCTGATCGCAACCGTTCGGCAGACGGTCGCATCCAGGTTGGATAGTCCAGCGACCGGGCCGGACGCGGGCTAGGATACGCAGCGGGCAGCTTGCTCCCGGCTATCGGGGCTCTGCCATTGACCCGTCCGGCATTGCGGGTCGTCTTGGTGCGCGTCTCGGTTTAGGCCTAGAATCTGCGCCCGTTTCCTGTTCACCTTCCAACGATCGAGGATTTTCAGATGGAACACACTCTCCCCGCGTTGCCCTACGCAACCGATGCGCTAGCGCCGCACATGTCGAAGGAAACCTTCGAGTATCACTACGGCAAGCATCATCAGGCTTACGCCACCAACCTGAACAACCTGATCAAAGGCACCGAATTCGAGAACGCCTCGCTTGAGGACATCGTGCGCAAATCATCGGGCGGCATGTTTAACAACGCAGCCCAGGTCTGGAACCACAGCTTCTTCTGGAATTGCATGAAGCCCAACGGCGGCGGCGAACCCGCAGGCGCCCTGGGAGCTGCGATTACGGCGAAGTGGGGTTCTTATGCGGCCTTCAAAGAGGCCTTCACCAAGAGCGCGGTGGGTAATTTCGGTTCGAGCTGGACCTGGCTGGTAAAAAAGGCCGACGGCTCAGTGGATATCGTCAACACCAGTAATGCGGCCACGCCACTGTCGGGCGCTGATAAGCCCCTGCTGACCATCGATTTGTGGGAACACGCCTACTACATCGATTACCGCAATGCCCGTCCCAAGTTCGTCGAGACCTACCTGAATCACCTGGTCAACTGGGACTTCGCAGCGCGTAACTTCGCCTGAGTATTCGGCGGTAACCGGGCCTTGGGGCCACCCCAAGCCCGGCTGTCGCACCAGCCCTCAACGGGCGCCGTCTCCGAAAAACTGCCGATTTACCAGCAGGCTGCCTGCGCTTATACCGCGGCGCTCAAACCAGCCTTGTTCCATTTCGAGCGCGAAGCGGACCGGGGCGTCAGGGCAGTGACTGTTTTCGGTCTGGGGCGCCATGTTGGCGATATTGACGATGCGACCGCCGTCGTCGATGAAGGCAATCGATAGCGCAATGAGGGTATTGCGCATCCAGAAGCAGTGCGTGGCGCGCTCGCTGAACACAAACAGCATGCCCTGGTTTGGGCCCAGCGACTGGCGAAACATCAGTCCGGTTGCCCGTGATGAGGGGTCAGCGGCCACCTCGGCACGAATGATGTGCATGCCGGCCTGCAGGCTGACAACCGGCAGGCCTTGCTGTGGCGTGCCCTGGGCGGCCGCCATTGAGCTGACCGCCATGCCGCCCATCAGGCACGCGAGCGCGAGCGCCGCCCGCGTGACGCGCTGAGCGATACCGATGGGCGCCGCCCGCGTGAGGCGCTGAGCAACGCCGACGAGCGAGCGCCCGGGCATGATCAGCCGGCCATGGCAGCGATGGCTGCGTTCAGCGTGGGGCTGGGCCGCATCACTGCGCTGACCTTGGTCTCATCAGGTCGGTAGTAACCGCCAATATCGACCTTTTTACCCTGAATTGCGGTCAACTCCGCGACGATGGTCTGCTCGTTATCGGTCAGTGCGCGCGCCAGCGAAGCGAAATGCGCAGCCAGGTCGGCATCGTCTTTTTGCGCAGCCAGCTCCTGGGCCCAGTACTTGGCCAGATAAAACTGGCTGCCACGATTATCGAGCTCGCCCGTTTTGGGTGAGGGCGACTTGCGATTGTCGAGCAGTTTGCCCGTGGCGGCATCCAGCGTTTTTGCCAGGATTTTGGCCCGCTGATTGCCCGTCTTGATGCCCAACTCTTCCAGGCTGACCGCCAGGGCCAGGAACTCGCCCAGCGAATCCCAGCGCAGGTGGTTTTCCTCGACCAGCTGCTGCACATGCTTGGGTGCCGAGCCACCCGCGCCGGTTTCATACATACCGCCGCCGGCCATCAGCGGCACGATGGACAACATCTTGGCGCTGGTGCCCAGCTCCATGATGGGGAAGAGATCGGTGAGGTAGTCGCGCAGAATATTGCCAGTGACTGAGATGGTGTCGAAGCCACGGATCACGCGCTCAAGCGTGTAACGCATGGCACGAACCTGAGACATGATTTGAATATCAAGCCCCGTGGTGTCGTGATCTTTCAGGTAGATATGCACCTTCTTGATGAGCTCGTTCTCGTGTGGACGATAGGGGTCCAGCCAGAACACGGCCGGCATGCCAGAGTTGCGGCAGCGCGTAACGGCCAGCTTGACCCAGTCGCGAATGGGCGCATCTTTCACCTGGCACATACGCCAAATATCGCCCTCTTCAACGTTCTGTGTGAGCAGCACCTCGCCGGTGCTGAGGTCGGTGATATTGGCAATGCCATCTTCAGAAATTTCGAAGGTTTTGTCATGCGAGCCGTACTCTTCAGCCTCTTGAGCCATGAGGCCGACATTGGGCACGGTACCCATGGTGCGGGGGTCGAACGCGCCGTGCCACTTACAGAAGTTGATCGTCTCCTGGTAAATGCGCGCAAACGTGCTTTCGGGGATAACAGCCTTGACCTCTTTGAGACGGCCGTCTGCGCCGTACATTTTTCCGCCTGCACGAATCATGGCTGGCATCGAGGCGTCCACGATGACATCGCTGGGCGAGTGGAAATTGGTGATGCCCTTGGCCGAGTCGACCATGGCCAGTTCGGGGCGATGTTCGTGGCAGGCCTGGATGTCGCGCATGATCTGCTCGCGCTGCGAATCGGGCAGAGTGGCGATCTTGTTATAGAGGTCGACCATGCCGTTGTTGACATTAACGCCCAGCTGCTTGAACAGCTCACCGTGTTTGGCGAATACGTCTTTGTAAAAGATGCGCACGCAATGACCGAACACGATGGGGTGCGAGACCTTCATCATGGTGGCTTTGACGTGCAGCGAGAACATGACGCCCGACTTGCGCGCATCTTCAATCTCGCGCTCATAGAAGGCGCACAAGGCTTTGCGACTCATAAACATTGAGTCGATGATTTCACCGGCCTGCAGCGATACCTTGGGCTTGAGCACCAGGGTCTTGCCGCTTCGGGTGATGAGTTCCATCTTGACGTCGCGCGCCTTGTCGAGCGTCATAGACTTCTCGCCGTGATAGAAATCGCCGCCGCGCATATGCGAGACGTGCGTGCGCGAGGCCTGCGACCACTCCGACATTGAGTGAGGATTTTTGCGCGCATACTCTTTGACCGAGCGCGGCGCGCGCCGATCAGAGTTGCCCTGGCGCAGGACTGGATTTACAGCGGAACCCACACACTTTGAATAGCGTGCCTTAATCTGCTTTTCTTCCTCGGTCTTGGGGTCGGCCGGGTAGTCGGGAATTTTGTAGCCCTTGGACTGAAGCTCTTTGATGGTCGCCAGCAGCTGAGGAATCGAGGCACTGATATTAGGCAGTTTGATGATGTTGGCGTCGGATTCCAGCGTCCTTTTGCCCAGCTCGGTGAGGGTGTCGGGCACGCGCTGCTCAGGCGTGAGGTGCTCGGGGAAGTTACCGAGAATGCGGGCCGCAACCGAAATATCGCAGGGCTCGACCCGAATACCGGCCGGCTTAGCAAATGTCTGAATGATGGGCAGGAAGGCGTAGGTGGCTAGTAATGGTGCTTCGTCGGTCAGCGTGTAAATGATGGTCGGATCGCTGCTCATGCGTGATTTCTCCCGGTTTCGATGCCTATTTGATGCTTATTCGATGCTTACAGGCGCGAGCAACCCGGCGCGGGCTCAGAGCCGCGGGCGCGATATGGCTCACGCGCACAAAGCCTTTAAGGATAGCGCGTAATCGGCCCTAGGGGCAGACGAAAAAAAGCCGGCTTAACGCCGGCGCAAAATGCCCGCATGCAGAGCACGCAGGCATCCGCCGCGGCCTGGACGACGGCTGTCATCCAGGCCTTCGGATCTGCGATATCAGGCGTTTTGAATATTCGACGCTTGCTTGCCCTTGGGGCCTTGCACGACGTCAAACTGCACCTTCTGTCCTTCCTTCAAGCTTTTAAAACCGCTCATTTGGATGGCGCTGAAATGGGCAAATAAATCTTCGCCGCCGTCATCGGGCGTGATGAATCCGAAACCCTTAGCGTCGTTGAACCACTTGACAGTACCCGTTGCCATAACTTTGCCGGCCTTTCTTCGATTGACATTCAAGATCGGCCAGAAAACTGTTTCCTGCACCTGCTCTCTGAGCATACAGGCCCGCCTGATCCGACCTCCCAGTGAGTGCCCAGCTGCGCCGAATGAGCGCCGCCGGTGGTGCGCGACGCCAAACCCTATGCGGTTTGGTGGCCGGGCAGCACCCCGGGAACTGCGTTAAAGTCCCTTTGGAGCATGCGGATTTTTTTCCAGTTAGAGGATGGCGTCAAGTCCAGCACGCCCGGATTGGGCCGACAGGCGTGCGTCAAGGGGCGGCAAGCGGCACAGACGTTGTTGCGGCGCCACGATCAGTCGCTAGAATGCGTCGATGGCTACCCGTCACGACCCCGGCACCGTACTCGAGCGACAGGAATCCCGTCTGGCGCCTCCGCCCATGTATCAGGTATTGCTACTCAATGACGATTACACTCCGATGGAGTTTGTTGTCATCGTGCTGCAGAAGTTTTTTGGCATGAACCGAGAAAAGGCCACCCAGGTCATGTTCGCGGTTCACCGAGAGGGGCGCGGCGTCTGCGGGATTTATCCCCGGGACGTGGCAGCCACGAAAGTTGAGCAAGTCAGCAGTTTTTCGCGCCAGCATCAGCATCCGCTGCAGTGCGTGATGGAGGAAGCATGATCGCCCAGGAGCTTGAAGTCAGTCTGCACATGGCCTTTGTCGAGGCCAGGCAGCAGCGACATGAGTTCATCACCGTCGAGCACCTGTTGCTGGCGTTGTTGGATAACCCGTCTGCGGCCGAGGTGCTGCGCGCTTGCGCGGCGTCCATCGATGATTTGCGTCGCAATCTCACCAGCTTCATCAAAGAAAACACGCCAGTTGTGCCGGGTACTGAAGAAATCGATACCCAGCCCACGCTCGGATTTCAGCGCGTCATACAGCGCGCCATCATGCATGTGCAGTCCACCTCAAACGGCAAGAAAGAGGTCACGGGCGCCAACGTGCTGGTCGCGATTTTTGGCGAAAAGGATTCGCACGCGGTGTACTACCTGCATCAGCAGGGCATCACTCGACTCGATGTCGTCAATTACATCTCTCACGGCATTACCAAAGCTCCGCAGCCCAAAGAGCCTCAGAAAGAAGATGGCGCCGAGGCTGAACAGGAAAGCGGCGCGCCTGCCTCGGGGGCCGCATCAGCGCAGCCGGGCGCGCTCGAGCAGTACACACTTAACCTCAACACGGCCGCGCGCGAGGGGCGCATTGACCCCCTCATCGGGCGTGAGCACGAAGTTGAGCGTGTGATTCAGGTGCTGTGCCGCCGTCGCAAAAACAATCCGCTTCTGGTGGGAGAAGCTGGCGTGGGTAAAACGGCCATTGCCGAGGGACTCGCCTGGCGCATCACCCAGGGGGACGTACCCGAAATTCTGGGTGGTTCCACCGTGTTTTCGCTCGACATGGGCGCGCTGCTGGCGGGCACCAAGTACCGAGGCGATTTTGAACAGCGCCTGAAAGCGGTTTTGAAGCAACTCAAGTCCACGCAGGGGTCTATTCTTTTCATCGACGAGATCCACACGCTGATCGGGGCTGGCTCTGCCTCGGGCGGAACCCTGGATGCTTCCAACCTGCTCAAGCCCGCGCTGTCCTCAGGGCAATTGAAGTGCATTGGCGCCACCACGTACAACGAATACCGTGGCATTTTCGAAAAAGATCATGCCCTGTCGCGGCGGTTCCAGAAAATTGACGTCAACGAACCCTCGGTTGAGCAGACCGTACAGATTTTGCGCGGACTGAAGTCTCGCTTTGAAGAGCACCACGGCGTGAAGTATTCGGCCTCGGCGCTGTCGGCCGCAGCTGAACTATCGGCCAAGTACATCAACGACCGGCATCTGCCCGATAAAGCCATCGATGTCATCGACGAGGCGGGCGCTGCCCAGCGCATCCTGCCGAAGTCACGTCAGAAAAAGGTCATCGGCAAGGGCGACATTGAAGATATCGTGGCAAAAATCGCCCGTATTCCGCCCGCGTCGGTGTCCTCGGACGATCGCAGCCGCCTGCAGACGCTTGATCGCGATCTCAAGGCCACTGTGTTTGGTCAAGAGCCTGCCATTGAGGCCCTTGCGGCGGCCATCAAGATGTCTCGTTCGGGTTTGGGCAAGCCCGATAAACCTATTGGTTCCTTCCTGTTTTCTGGGCCCACGGGCGTCGGCAAGACTGAGGTCGCCAAGCAGCTGGCGTTCATTCTGGGTATCGAGCTCATCCGCTTTGACATGTCCGAATACATGGAGCGGCATGCGGTTTCTCGCCTTATTGGTGCGCCCCCGGGCTATGTGGGCTTTGATCAGGGCGGTTTGCTGACCGAGGCCATTACCAAGAAGCCTCATGCAGTGCTGCTGCTCGATGAAATCGAGAAGGCGCATCCAGACATTTTCAACATTCTGCTTCAGGTCATGGATCACGGCACGCTTACCGACAACAATGGGCGTAAGGCTGATTTTCGCAACGTGATCATCATCATGACCACCAACGCAGGCGCGGCCGATCTCCAGCGTCGGGTAATCGGCTTCTCGGACACCCGTCAGGCGGGCGACGAGATGGCCGAGATCAAGCGTCTGTTTACGCCCGAGTTTCGCAACCGACTCGATGCCATCATCAGTTTCCGGGCGCTCGATGAGGACATCATCCTGCGCGTGGTCGACAAATTTCTCATGCAGCTTGAGGAGCAACTGCACGAGAAGAAGGTCGAGGTCATCTTCACCGAGGCTTTGCGTAAGCATCTGGCCTCCAAGGGTTTTGATCCGCTCATGGGGGCGCGGCCTATGCAGCGGCTCATCCAGGACACTATCCGTAAGGCACTTGCAGATGAGCTTCTGTTTGGACGTCTGGTCAGCGGTGGGCGCGTCACGGTCGATCTCGACGAGGCTGAGCAGGTTTTGCTGTCGTTTGATGGTCGGTCTTCGCCCGCTTCATCGGGCGGTATGACAGCCGACGGCGAAGAGTCTGCCGAGGTGGCCACGGCCTGAGCCAACAACCGAGTTGAGTCAACGCATCAGCGGGTTAGCGATCACGCACAGTCGTTGCCCGCTATTTGCCCATCACACAATTTCAACCACAAAGGAGACCCGTGATGTTCAAGCGAACCCTAGCCACTGGTATCGCAGCGGGCGTGCTGGCCGCGGCTATTCCGGCAGTGGCGTCAGCCACGGACATTCGCTACATCGCTGCCAACTGCGCAAACTGCCACGGTACAGAAGGCCGTGTAGCGCCTGGCAGCGGACTACCTGGTCTTGCCGGGCAACCGGCGGCGTACTTCATCGAGCAGATGAACGCGTTTCGCAGCGGCAAGCGCCAGGCGACCATCATGCATCAGCTCGCCAAGGGCTATACCGACGACGAAATCGCGCGTCTCGCCGCGTACTTTGCCAGCCAGAAGCGCTGAGGGGGCGGTCATGGGCAATCAATCTGTAAACGGTGGGCGTCGCGGTCTTTTGCGTGTCGCAGGCTCTGCGGCGACGGTTTCGGCTCTGGGTGCACCTGCGTTTTTGTCCGGGTGTGCAACGGGTGCTGGCGCGCCGGCCGTATCGCAAAAGAAGCTGGGCCGCGTCCTGGTGGTCGGTGCCGGTTTCGGCGGTGCCACCGCAGCGCGCTACCTCAAGCTATGGGGCGGTGACGCCATCGACGTCATGCTGGTCGATCGCGAAACCGCGTTTGTATCCTGCCCTCTGTCGAATCTGGTCGTGGGCGGTCACCGCCGCATTCAGGATCTCACCGTGGGCTATGGCGGTCTGCGTCAGGCGGGCGTGGTGGTGCTCAACGACGAGGTCGAAAAGATCGACCCAGCCAAGAAGCAGGTCAGTTTCAAAAAGCTGGCTGACCAGACATTTGACCGCATTATTGTTTCGCCAGGTATCGACTTTGATTTTGGTGCCATTCAGGGCCTGAATGCCGAAGCCCAGAAAACGATTCTGCATGCCTGGAAGGCTGGTCCGCAGACAGTCGCTCTGAGGCAGCAGCTCGAGGCCATGCCAGACGGTGGCGTGTATGTGCTGTCGATTCCCAAGGCACCATACCGCTGTCCTCCCGGGCCGTATGAGCGCGTATGTCAGGTGGCCAGCTACCTCAAGGCAGCCAAGCCGCGCAGCAAGATTATCGTGCTTGATGCCAACCCCGATATTCAGTCCAAAAAGGGCCTGTTTCTGGCCAGCTGGAACGGGGCCTACGCGGGCATGATTGAGTACCGTGCCAACAGTCAGGTCACTGAGGTTGATGCCCGCAACAACACCGCGGTCACCGAGCTCGGCGATCGTGTCAAGGCCAATGTGCTCAACATCGTGCCGCCGCAAAGTGCGGGGCAGCTTGCGCACCGTTCGGGTCTGGTCAATGCCAACAAGCTTTGGTGTGCGGTTGACTGGGTTACCCTGGAGTCCACCGCCGCGCCAGGCATTCACGTGCTGGGTGACGCAACCCTGTCGGCGCCTGGTATGCCTAAGTCGGGCCATATGGCCAACCAGCATGGTAAGGCGGCGGCTGCGGCTATCGTCGAAATCATGAATGGTCGTGCGCCCAGCCCGCTCACCATGGCCAATACCTGCTACAGCTTTGTTGATGCCAGCAATGTCGTGCATGTGGCATCCGTGCACCGATATAACGCTGAGCAAAAAACCATGGTGGCCGTACAGGGTGCAGGCGGCTTGTCTACCCAGGCCAACCAGCTCGAAGGTGTCTACGCCAATTCATGGGCGAAAAACATCTGGGCTGATATGTTCGGTTGATGCTATTCATGCGCCTGTCGCCGCGAGCGGTACTCGGCGGCTGCGCGCTGATCGGAGCGGCGGCCTTGGCCGCCGCCGTCGTTTCGCAGCATGCCTTCGGGTTTGAGCCCTGCTCTTGGTGCGTATTGCAGCGACTGATTGTGTTGCTGCTGATTTTGGTGTGCGCGGCCGGCGCCCTGATGGGAACCCGAGAGCGTCCGCGACGTTGGCCCGCGTGGGGTGCTTTGCCGCTTGCTTTATCGGGTCTCGGGGCTGCTCTGTGGCAGCACTTCGTGGCGGCGCGCAGTGCCGATTGCAGGCTCACCCTTGCGGATCGCATCGTCGGCGGGCTTCATCTGGCTGATGTCTGGCCCTCTGTGTTTGAGGCTACAGCCCGTTGTGATGAGGCCAACCTGCCCATGCTGGGCATACCGTACGCGATCTGGAGCGCCGTGCTTTTTCTGCTGATCGCGGTCGCCAGCGCGCTGGCGGTCCGATATCGGCCTAACCACATGTTCCTATAGTCATGAATTCACTTGAGCAGCTTCGCCAGTTCACCCGGGTTGTGGCCGACACAGGCGATTTCCAGTCCATGCGCGCCTATGCGCCGCGCGATGCCACCACCAACCCCAGCCTGATTCTGAAAGCGGTAGGCATGCCGGCCTATGAGTCGCTGCTGCGCGAGACTGTTGCGCGGCATCGCGATGAGACTGTGGGCCAAATCGTTGAGCACCTGCTGGTACGTTTCGGCTGTGAAATACTGGCCATCGTGCCGGGACGCGTATCCACCGAGGTTGATGCGCGCCTGTCTTTTGACACCGAGGGAACAATCGCCTGCGCTCGTCGCCTCATGGGGCTGTACGAGGCCCAGGGGGTCGATCGTGCTCGCGTCATGATCAAAATTGCCGCCACCTGGGAAGGTATTCGTGCAGCTGAACGTCTCGAGCGAGAGGGCATCCACTGCAACCTGACCCTCTTGTTTTCTTTCGCGCAAGCGGTTTCCTGCGCCGATGCGGGTATTACGCTGATTTCGCCGTTCGTTGGACGAATTCTTGATTGGTACAAACGTAAAGAAGGCCGCGATTTCGCCCCCGAAGAAGACCCAGGTGTGCTGTCGGTGCGTCGTATCTACCGGTACTACAAGCAGTTCGCTTATCCCACCGAGGTGATGGGTGCCAGCTTTCGGTCTACGGGGCAGGTGCTGGCGCTGGCGGGTTGTGACCTGCTGACGATCAGTCCTGAGCTGCTGCAGCAGCTGCAGGCCTCGCAGGAGCCGGTCGTGCGCCATCTGCAAGCGCAGCCATCTGCAGACCCGGCACTCGAACGAGTGCGCTTGGATGAGAAGCAGTTTCGCTGGGCTGTGAATGAAGATGCCATGGCCAGTGAAAAGCTGGCCGAGGGCATACGACTTTTCGCCTCGGATGCAGGCAAGCTTGACCGCTTGATCGAGACACTGCGCACGGCGGTCTGACACCTGCCGATATCGACCGCATAAAGCGCCAGGCGCCCTGCGCGTCGTTTGCAGGGCACTCAATCTGACCGCCGCTTGCGGGGAGACCGTAGGGCGCCGCTTACAGGCAACCCGCTGCGTGCAGCCGAGTCATGTTGAGTCTGATGCGAGTGCAGGATGTTATACTGTCACATTCTCGTCTATCTTTTTGCCCGCTCATACTCATCGCATGGACTCCGCCTTCGTTCACATCATGCTCGCGACTGCCGCCGCCGGCGCTTTGAGCGTGCTGGCGGCGGCGCTGCTGTCCGTCACGTTGCTGGCGCGTATCGTGCCGCGGCTGGTCAGTCTCTCGGCGGGGCTATTACTTGGTACTGCCGTACTGCACCTGATTCCCGAGGCGTTTGAGTCCGGAGTCGATATCCACCCCTTGGCCTGGACGCTTCTAGGCGGTCTTATTGGTTTTTTTCTGCTTGAGAAGCTGGCCATTCTCAGGCACAGCCACCATCATGAAGGCGATGGTCATGCTCACCATGCCGGACACGACCACGAAGAAGCGGGCCCTGGCGGATTGCTTATTCTGGTGGGCGATGCCATTCATAATTTTGCCGATGGTGCGATGATTGCCGCGGCTTTTCTAATCGACATCCGCCTGGGCTGGCTTACCGCCTTGGCGATTGCCGCTCACGAGATACCACAAGAGATCGGCGACTTCATCGTGCTGATTAACGCGGGATACAGTCGAGCGCGCGCATTGTGGTTCAACCTGCTGTCTTCGCTTGCGGCCGTGGCGGGCGGGGTGGTCGGATACCTCGCCTTCGCCGACGGCGCAGCCTTGCTGCCTTATGTGCTGACGGTTGCGGCTGCCAGTTTTATCTATGTGGCGCTGGCCGATCTGGTGCCAGACCTGCACCGCCAAAGCCGACTGAGTCAACGCAGTGGTGTTGTCCAGGTGGTGCTGATGCTGGCCGGGGTCGCGGTGATTGCCGTGCTGACCTCAGGCGCGCACGCACATTGACGAGTTAACCAGCAGCGGCGCCTTTGGCCACTGGGCGCGACGAGTCGGCGCACCACTCGCTCCATGACCCGGCATACAGGCGCGCGCCGCTTAAGCCGGCATGGCGCATGGCCAGCAGATTGTGGCAGGCGCTGACACCCGAGCCGCAGCTGTGCACGACCATGGCCATGGGGCTGTCTCCGAGCAGGGCCTTAAATTCATCGTGCAAAACCGGCGCAGGCTTGAAGCGTCCATCAGGGCGAAGGTTCAGCCCCAGCGGCCTATTGAACGCGCCGGGTATATGACCCGCCACCGGATCAAGCGGTTCGACCTCTCCGCGGTAGCGTTCTGGCGCGCGAGCGTCGACAACCCGTAGGGCGCGCGTCGCCTGGTCGGCCAGCAGCTCTTCGACGGCCACGGCTTGCTCAAGCGGCGTGCGAAGTGTGAGCTTGCCCGGGGATGGGGTGGCCGGATTTTCAGGGCTGGTGGGGTAAGAGGCAGCCTTCCAGGCCTTGAATCCGCCTTCAAGCACGGCAACCTTTTCATGTCCCAACCAGCGCGCCAGCCACCACAGACGGGCTGCATAGGTACCGGTGTCGGCATCGTAGGCAACGATTTGGGTGTCGTCACTGATGCCCAGAGACTGCAGTCGTTGGCGCAGGGTTTCACGGTCAGGCAGCGGGTGGCGTCCCCGACGACCGTCGCCTTTCATCCCAGCCAGATCATGATCGATAGACACGAAGCGGGCGCCTGGCAGATGCGAGGTCTGGTATTCCTGCTGACCTTTAACCGGGTCGAACAAATCGTGGCGGCAGTCAAGCAGCACACAATGGTCAATGATGCCAGCCAGTTCATCGGCGGTGATCAGGGTGGTGTGAAGGGCGCTCAAGGCGTACCTCCTGTAGATGGCGAGACAGGCTGGGAGTCAGCGCTGGCCTCAAACAGACTCATAAAGCCAGCTCGCGTCTAAGAAACTCGTGAAAATGCTGCATGCCGTCTTCCATAGGGCTCTGGTAGGGGCCGGCATCATCTTCGCCGCGATTCATGAGAATGAGCCGTCCTGCATCCATCCGTTCTGCGATTTCGTCATCTTCAACGGCGGTTTCCAGGTAGGCAGCACGCTCGGCCTCGACAAACTCGCGCTCGAACAGGGCGATTTCCTCGGGGTAGTAAAACTCAACGTAATTGACGGTGCTGCGCGGTCCCTTAGGCACCAGCGTGGAAATCACCAGAACATGCGGATACCACTCCACCATGAGATTGGGGTAGTAGGTAAGCCAGATGGCACCATAGGGCGGGGTACGTTCGCCGTACACGCGCAGCACCTGCTCATGCCACTTACCGTAGGTGGGCGTACCCGGCTGCCGCAGGCCGTTGCGGATACCAACGGTCTGCACTGAATGCCAGTCGCCGAACTCCCAGGTGAGCGCCTCACAGGATACAAACTGTCCAAGCCCTGGGTGAAAGGGCTCGACGTGGTAGTCCTCAAGATAGACCTCGATGAAGGTCTTCCAGTTGTAATTGCACTGATGAGTCTCGACGTGGTCCAGCACGTAGCCGCTGAAATCGAGATCGCGCGCCACACCCAGGCTGGCCAGATCGCGCGTCACATCGCGTTGTCCGCTAAACAACATGCCCTGCCAGTTCTGCAGGGGTGAACGTCCCAGATTCAGGCAGGGCTGCTGCTGAAAATGCGGCGCCCCCATCAGTTGACCGGAGAGATCGTATGTCCAGCGGTGCAGCGGGCACACGATGTTCTGCCTATGGCCGCGGCCGTTCAGCATGACCGCCTGTCGATGACGGCAGACGTTGGACAATAGCTCAACGCCCTGTTGCGAGCGCACCAGGACACGCCCCTCGTCCTCCTGGGACAGGGCGTAGTAATCGCCGACCTGCGGCACCATCAGTTCGTGGCCCACGTAGCCGGGGCCGCGACGAAACAACAGCTCGATCTCGCGCCGGTATAGCGCCTCATCGAAATAAGCATGGACGGGTAGTTGCGCGCGCGAGCGCGCGAGGAATTCCCTGCGACCCAGATCCGACATCCTGACCCTCCACAGACAAAAAAGTCGAAGGACGAACCCAAGCCTGACCGATCGACATCCCCGCGTCGGGTGCTCAAGAAGCCCTTCCGAGATGCCGCCGATCGTCAAGCGGAGGGCGAAGGATACCCGGATTGGCGCCGCAGGCAAGTCCGGGGCTGATATCGCCTGGGTCTTCGGGCCAGAGACCCTCGATAAGCCGGGGAAATCCAAGTAACATCCCGATTTTCAGCAACAAAGTGTCAACTACATCTGACAATGGTCAAGAGCCGTTTACAGCAGCCAGGTAGCGAAGCTGAGCAAGAAACCCTGCCGGCCGATTTTGAAGCCGCCCTGAGCGAGCTCGAGTCGATTGTGCAGGCCATGGAGTCAGAGGGCCTGAGTCTTGAGGCCTCGCTGGCGGCCTATCAGCGCGGAACTCGCCTCGCGACCCACTGTCGGCGCCTGCTGACCGAGGTTCAAAATCGGGTGCGTGTGCTCGAGGCCGAGCTGCTGCAGCCCTTCGATCCTGACGGAGGCGCTTCATGACTGCCTCTCAGCAGTCGCTCGATCGCTCCGCCACCGCGCCGGCGACACCCGTTATGGCTGATGGGAAGGCGTTCGAGCAATGGATGGCTGAAAAGGCGCGGCGCACCGAACAGGCGCTTGCGAGCCGCTTGCCGCAGACTGACGGGGCTCTTGCCAGGCTTCACGAAGCGATGCGCTACGCGGTGCTGGGTGGCGGTAAGCGAATTCGACCTTTGCTGGTGCATGCCGCCGGTGAGCTGGTCGGCGCGCCCTTGGCCGCGCTCGATGCAGCAGCCTGCGCGGTCGAGCTTATTCATGCCTACTCGCTCGTACACGATGACATGCCCTGCATGGATAACGACGTGCTGCGCCGGGGTAAACCCACGGTCCATGTGGCCTACGGTGAGGCCATGGCCATGCTGGTGGGCGATGCCCTGCAGGCGCTGGCCTTTGAGGCTCTGGCCGATGCGATTGAGCATGCCGCCCGGCCCGATCAGGCGGCGCGTTTATTGCGCGATCTGTCGCAGGCTGCAGGGTCGCTGGGCATGGCGGGTGGCCAGGCGATTGACCTGCAGGCGGTGGGTCATTCGCTCAGCCGTGAGGCTCTGGAGGACATGCATCGTCGCAAGACGGGCGCCATGCTGATCGCGTCGGTCAGACTTGGCGCAGCCTGTGGTGCGCCCCTGCCTGTGGGCCCAGCGGCTGCTTTAGAGCGTTTTGCCGCAGCCGTCGGCCTGGCCTTCCAGGTGGTCGACGACATCCTGGATGTCACCGCTGATTCTGCTACCCTCGGAAAAACCGCCGGTAAAGACTCTGAGCAAAACAAGCCCACCTATGTATCCGTGATGGGCATGACGGCGGCCCGCGCGCTGGCGGGTTCGCTGCAATCTGAGGCCGACACCGCGCTGGCCGTACTTGGCCCACCCGCTCGGCGGCTGCGTGAAATTTCTAACCTCATCGTACAGCGCACCTCTTGAAGGACTATGGCCATGCCTGAAGCCTCAAACTCAAATAGCCTGCTTAAGGGTATCGATTCGCCCGCTGATCTGCGTCGCTTAAGCCGTGACCAGCTGTTGCCCCTGGCCGATGAGCTGCGTGAATTTCTGCTGCGTTCGGTAGCCAGCACCGGAGGACATCTATCCTCCAACCTGGGTACGGTCGAGCTGAGCATTGCACTGCACTACGTGTTCAACACGCCGCGCGATCGCCTGGTATGGGACGTAGGTCATCAGAGTTATCCGCATAAAATTCTGACGGGTCGCCGCGACCGCATGCCCGGCCTGCGCCAGTTTGGCGGCATGTCGGGGTTTCCGCGTCGGGTTGAAAGCGAATACGACACTTTTGGTACGGCTCACTCGTCGACTTCGATTTCGGCGGCGTTGGGTATGGCTGTGGCCGCGCGCACAACCGGTGACAATGAGGGCCCTGAGCGTCGCCGCCATGTAGCCATCATCGGCGATGGCGCCATGAGTGCCGGTATGGCGTTTGAGGCTATGAACAACGCGGGGGTTATCGGCGACATTGATCTACTGGTCATTCTTAATGACAACGATATGTCGATCTCGCCGCCGGTGGGGGCTCTGCAGCGTCATCTCGCGCGCCTGATGTCGGGCCGTTTTTACGCCCGGGCGCGCGATGTTGGCAAGGCCATGCTGTCGGTTGTTCCGCCGGTGCTCGAATTGGCTAAACGATTCGAAGAGCATGCCAAAGGCATGGTCCTGCCGGGAACCCTGTTTGAGGAGTTTGGCTTTAACTATGTCGGTCCCATTGATGGGCACGACTTCGACAGCCTTATTCCCACGCTGCAGAACCTGCGGGATCTGCGCGGGCCGCAATTTCTGCATGTGGTGACCAAGAAAGGTAAGGGCTATCGCCGCGCCGAGCTCGATCCCATTCTTTACCACGGCCCCGGGCGATTTGATCCCGATGAAGGAATCAAGAAGCCCAGCGCGCCTGGAAAGCTCACCTTTACACAGGTGTTTTCCGATTGGGTGTGCGATATGGCAGAGGCTGATCCACGCTTGGTGGCTATCACGCCAGCCATGCGCGAGGGTTCGGGGCTGGTCGAGTTCGAAAAGCGTTTTCCTGATCGCTATCATGACGTGGGCATCGCCGAACAGCATGCGGTCACGTTCGCGGGCGGTATCGCCTGCGAGGGGCTTAAACCGGTCGTCGCGATCTACAGCACCTTTCTGCAGCGTGCCTACGATCAACTGATTCATGACGTAGCGCTGCAGAATTTGCCGGTTACCTTCGCGATCGATCGGGCCGGTCTGGTTGGTGCTGACGGAGCCACCCATGCGGGTGTCTTTGACTATGCCTATCTGCGTTGTGTGCCCAATCTGGTTGTCATGGCGCCGTCTGATGAGAACGAATGCCGTCAGATGCTCAGTACGGCCTTTGCTCACGACGGACCCGCTGCCGTTCGTTACCCTCGCGGCAGTGGCCCGGGGGTAGCCGTCAAGCGCGATTTGTCCTGCCTGCCCATGGGCAAAGCTGAGGTCCGCCGCGAGGGCAAGCGAATCGCGTTGCTGGCGTTTGGCACCTTGCTGGCGCCCTGTCTGGTTGCTGCTGAGGCCTTAGGTGCTACGGTCGTCAATATGCGCTTTGTCAAGCCCATCGACGATGCACTGCTGGCCCAACTCGCCTGCACGCATGATGCGTTTGTCACCGTCGAAGAGCACGAGGTGATGGGGGGGGCAGGCAGCGCGGTAGCAGAGTCGCTGGCCGCTCAGGGCATTACGATTTCGCTGTTGCAGCTGGGTCTGCCTGATCGTTTCATTGACCATGGCGAGCAGGGGCAGCTGCTGCGCGAAGAGGGTCTTGATGCTGCCGGCATTGAGCGCTCGGTTCGCGAGCGATTCGCTGGCCTGTTGCCGGGTGCCGAGCCGCGCCTGGTCGTGGGGCGTTAGTCGCGGAAGTTCTGGTAGCTGAGCGGTACCTGCGTCATGTCTTTTTTCAGCAGAGCGATGGCCGCCTGCAGGTCATCTCGCTTGGCGCCAGACACCCGCACCACCTCGCCCTGAATGCTTGCCTGTACCTTTAACTTACTGTCCTTGATCAGGCGTACGATCTTTTTAGCATCGTCGGCCGCCACGCCATGGCGAACGGTGATGACCTGCTTAACCTTGTCCCCGCCGACTTTCTGTACCTCGCCATAGTCGAGAAACCGCACGTCAACATTACGTTTGGCAAATTTTGCCAGCAGTACGTCGCGAACCTGTCCCAATTTGAAGTCGTCGTCGGCGAAGGCTGTGAGTTCGCGCTCTTTCTGTTCAATACGAGCGTCAGAACCCTTGAAATCAAATCGGTTGGCGATTTCCTTGTTGGCCTGGTCAATGGCGTTACGGACCTCGACCTGATTGGCTTCACAGGCGATATCAAACGAGGGCATAGGACACTCCTGGTGGAGAAAAGACCTAGAGATTAGAACTTTTTTTCAAAAAACATCGCCCGACCCATAGCGGGGTCTAGCGCGTAGGGCGCGAAACCAGCCTGCCTGTAGGCTGCGATCGCGGGGTGATTGCCTTCAAGGACCTCAAGTGTGAGTTTGCAGCACCCGCGCGCGCGGGCTCCTGCCTCGGCGGCCGCCAGTAAAGCGCGTCCGATGCCAAGGCGACGATGGTTGGCGCTGACCACAATATCGTGAATATTCAGCAGGGGCATGGCGCGAAAGGTTGATACACCCTCAAAGCAGTTGATCAGTCCTACTGCCTGCGGTCCGTCAAAGGCGAGCCAGCCAGCATAGTGGGGGCGATCGGCCAGCATCGTTGGCAGACGCTCTAGCACGGCGGGGGGCAGGGCGTTGGCGCCGCCCTCGGGGGTGCGGGCGTATTCGTCGATCAGCATGACGAGCGCAGCGCGGTGCGATGCCTGGGCCAGGTTGATGGCTTCAATGTGAAATTTTTGATTCATGACGGCGTGATGGTAGAGGCGCGCGACTCAAGCTCTGTCCAGCGTTCGAGGCACTGTATCAGTTCAGCTTCGATACTTTCCGAGCGTTCATGAAGTTGCCGCACGGCTGCGGCATCGCCGCGATACGTCTCGCTGTCAGCCAGGCGCGCAGACAGCTCGCTTTGCTCGCGCTCGAGCTGCTCGATGCGAGCGGGCAGTTCCTGCAGCTCGCGGTTTTCTTTGTAGGACAGTTTTTGGCGTGAACGGGTGCGGGTACGCGATTCGGGGGCGTCGTCCTGGCTGCCGATGGGTGCGGTGGTCAGCGAAGTCTCGCGCTGAGTATCAGCCCGCGCTCGGGCCCTGGCCTGGATGACATCGGCATAACCACCCGCATACTCACGCCAGACGCCCGGTGCCTCCCAGGCCAGCGATTGAGTGGCAACCGCGTCGATAAAAGCACGGTCGTGGCTGACCAGCAGTACGGTGCCCGGGTACTCCGAGAGTAACTCCTCCAGCAGTTCGAGCGTTTCAACATCGAGATCATTTGTCGGTTCGTCGAGTACCAGCAGATTGGCCGGGCGCGCGAACAGACGCGCCAGCAAAAGCCGGTTACGCTCCCCGCCCGAGAGGCTGCCAACGGGCGAGCGGGCCCGTTCGGGGGCGAATAAAAATCGTCCCAGGTAGCTCATGACATGAACGCGTTTACCCGCTATTTCAATCCATTCTGAACCGGGGCTGATGGTGTCGATCAGGCTGGCTGAGTCGTCCAGCTGTTCCCGCATCTGGTCAAAATAGGCGATTTGCAGTTGCGTGCCCTTGCGAACCTGCCCCTCGTCGGGTGGCAGTTGGCCCAGGATGAGGCGCAGCAAGGTGGTCTTGCCAGCGCCATTGGGGCCGATCAGTGCCAGGCGATCGGCCCGCTGCACCACACAGTCAAGCGAGCGGACCACCCATTGCTCGCCCCAACGCTTGCCCACGCCGATAAGCTCGGCGACCTGCTTGCCAGAGGCTTCGCCCTGATCGACTTCTATTCGGCTGGTGCCCGAACGTTCGCGCCGTGCCGCACGCTGACGTCGCAGGTCTTCCAGCCTTCGCACGCGTCCTTCGTCACGGGTGCGCCGCGCCTGTACGCCCTTGCGAATCCAGACCTCTTCCTGGGCGAGAAACTTGTCGAAACGGGCGTCGCTGACCTGTTCTTGCGCCAGTTCGTCCTGCTTGCGCGCCAGGTAGGCGGAGAAACTACCCGGATACGAGCGTAGCCTGCCGCGGTCGAGCTCAATGATACGAGTGCAGACCCGGTCCATCATCTGGCGGTCGTGCGTGATGAACAGGGTTGCACCGCGACGGGAGAGCAATAGCCCTTCCAGCCAGGCAATCGATTCAATATCGAGGTGATTGGTTGGTTCGTCGAGTAGCAGCAGATCAGGTTCAGCGGCCAGCGCCCGCGCAATCGCCACGCGTTTACGGGTACCGCCCGATAACTGGGCCAACGCGGCATCGGCGTTGAGGCCCAGCTGGCTGATCACCCGTTCAATGCGGTGACGACTTTCCCAGCCGCCATTGGCCTCAAGTTGGGACTGCAGTTGCGCCAATCGATCGAGCGGCCGCTCAGAGGTCGCGTGCTGTGATTCTCCCGACACGGTGCCCAAGGCGGCGGCCAGACGCTGGTATTCGGCCAGCGCCTGTGCATGCTCCGGTAAACCCGCAGCGACGGCCTCAAACACCGTCTGAGCATCGTTGAAGCTGGGCTCTTGTTCGACGACCGCGAGGCTGACGCCGCTTTGGCGAACCAGTAGACCATCATCAAGCATGGCCTGACCCGCGATCACCCGCAGCAGCGAAGACTTGCCGGTACCGTTACGACCGATGAGCGCGACGCGTTCACCGGCCTCGATAGCGAGGTCGGTTCCGTCCAGGAGCGCCACATGGCCAAAGGCGAGATGCGCGTTATTGATGCTGAGCAGAGCCATTACACTGACGGATTGTACGCATGACGCAGCGGAGTTCCATGTTGACGCAGACGGGCTTGACGCAGACAGGCGCGAATCTATTCGATCTCACCGGAAAGGTCGCCGTGGTCACGGGGGCCAGTCGTGGCATAGGACGAGCCATTGCGCTCAATCTTGCCCGGCATGGCGCACAAGTCGTGGTTTCCAGCCGCAAGCTGGATGCCTGCGAGGCCGTTGTGAGCGAGATTGAGGCGGCGGGTGGACAAGCCTTGGCGGTAGCCTGTCATATCGGACGCAAAGAAGAACTGCGGGCTTTGCTTGAGACGACCCGGGCGCGATGGGGTGGCCTCGATGTTTTGGTGTGCAATGCGGCGGTGAATCCGTGGTTTGGCCCGTCCATCGACATGCCCGACGAGGCTTTTGATCGAGTCATGAACACCAATGTGCGCAGCAACGTGTGGCTATGCAATATGGCCATACCCCTGATGCTTGAGCGCAGATCGGGCTCCATCATCATCGTATCGTCCATCGGTGGTTTTCAGGGCTCAGACACGCTGGGCGCCTATTGCCTATCCAAGGCCGCTGATCTGCAATTGGCCCGTAATCTGGCCGTTGAGTGGGGGGGGCGCGGTATTCGCGCCAATTGCATCGCCCCCGGCCTGGTGCGTACCGATTTTGCGCGGGCGCTCTGGGAAAATCCGGATATCCTGGCCAAGACGGTGCAGCATACGCCCATGCGTCGCATCGGCGAGCCCGATGAAATCGCCGGAGCAGCCGTTTTTCTGGCGTCGTCCGCCTCGTCCTTTATGACCGGGCAGGCACTGGTGATTGACGGGGGCCGACTCGCAGGTTTTCCGCGCATCGACTAAAACAATCGCCCTGGCAGAGCTGGGGCTTGATCAACCCTGAGGAGAAATTCATGAAGTTTCGCAGAATGGGCAAGACCAACCTGCGCGTATCGGCCCTTTGTCTGGGCACCATGATGTTTGGCGACCAGACCGATGCACGCGCGGCCGCCGATATCGTGGCTTCGGCCCGCGCACACGGCGTCAATTTCGTCGATACAGCTGATGTGTACACGCTGGGCGAGTGTGAGCGGGTTTTAGGACCACTGCTTCGCCCTGACCGCGATCGTTGGGTGCTGGCCTCGAAGATCGGCAACAAAATGTCGGATGCGCCCAATGAAGGACATTATTCGCGCAAGTGGATCATGCAGGAGGTCGAGGCAAGCCTTCGTCGTCTGCAGACGGACTACCTCGACATCTATTATCTGCATCGAGACTTTGAGCATGATGACCTCGAAGAGCCCCTGCGTGCCATGGATGACCTTATTCGGGCGGGCAAGATTCGTTACTTTGGGCTGTCCAATTTTCGCGGCTGGCGAATCGCTGAAGTCGCGCGCCTGTGCGAGCGCATGGGCATTGCTGGCCCTGCCATCTGCCAGCCTTACTACAACCTGCTCAACCGCATGCCCGAGGTCGAAATATTGCCGGCCTGTCGCAATTACGGTCTGGGGGTCGCACCGTATAGTCCGATTGCGCGTGGCGTGCTCACAGGCAAGTACCAACCGGGGTCGGCGCCCCAGGCTGGCACCCGGGCAGCCCGCGGCGATAAGCGCATCATGGAAACCGAATGGCGTGAAGAGTCTCTGGTCATCGCGCAAAAGCTTCAGGAGCATGCGCGTTCGCGAGGCACCGGCCTTCTGCAGTTTGCGGTCGCCTGGGTACTGGCCAATCGTACGGTCAGCTCAGTGATTGCCGGCCCGCGCACGCTCGAGCAGTGGGAGGCCTACTATGCCGCACTTGATTTTGACTGGACGGCGGCCGACGACGCGGCGGTTGACGCGCTGGTAACGCCAGGTCATCCCTCCACACCCGGCTACAACGACCCGTCGTATCCGTTTTTCGGACGCTAAGACGATATCGTCTGCAGCAGTCCCATGCCTTGCAGCGACTGAGCTAGCGCTGGGGCATTCTCAAAGCGAAGCCCCCGCCATCCGTGGCGGGCGGCCGCTTCGACGTTGACCGGCATATCGTCGATGAAGACGGGTACTGTCTCAAGCTGGAAGCGGCCTGCGCCAGTGACTTGAGAATCTCAACAGTGCCCGGCAGGGCGTGCAGGTGATCGGGAATGCCGTCAATGATCCGGCGAACCTGTTCAACGCCCAGCACGGTTCTCGCGGCGATGCGAAGCGCAAGTTCGTCAGGCTGTATCAGACCGAGGTCGAACCGGGCCCAGTCAGAGGCAGGGTCGAAACTCTGAAAAATCTCGGTGCTCAGCGTACGCGCCGCTGAATCGTCCAGCGACAGTTCAGGCAGCAGGCTTTTCAGGAGTTGCGGTGGCTGCCAGTTGAGCAGCACACCGCCCAGATCAAAGACCAGCGATGCGGCCAAGCAGCAGGTACTCCATCAGCGCTTTCTGCGTATGCAGGCGATTTTCGGCCTCGTCCCAGACCACAGACTGGGGGCCGTCGATGACCTCTGCAGTGACTTCCTCGCCCCGGTGGGCGGGTAAACAATGCATGAATACGGCGTCTGAGGCGGCGACCGACATCATCTCGGAGTCAACACACCAGTCAGCGAAGGCCGTACGACGCGCGTCGTTCTCGGTTTCGAAGCCCATACTGGTCCACACATCAGTGGTGACCAGATGGGCACCGCGACAGGCTTCAAGGGGGTCAACAAACTGCTCGAAGTGATCGGTTCCGAATAAACCCGCACGTTCAGGCTCGACTTCATAGCCAGGTGGGGTAGACACATGCACGTTGAAGTCGAGTAGCTCAGCGGCCTGCAACCAGGTATTGCAGACATTGTTGGAATCACCGATCCAGGCGACTGTTTTGCCCTGTATGGGGCCACGATGCTCGATGAAGGTGAAGATGTCTGCGAGTATCTGGCACGGGTGATACTCGTTGGTGAGCCCGTTGATGACTGGAACCCGAGAGTGCGCGGCAAAGCGCTCAATAATGCTTTGATCGTAGGTGCGGATCATGACCAGATCACACATGCGCGAAATGACCTGTGCGGCATCTTCGACCGGTTCGCCGCGCCCCAGCTGCGAGTCGCGGGTATTGAGATAAATGGCCGAACCGCCCAGCTGCTGCATGCCCGCCTCAAAGGATAGCCTTGTGCGGGTGCTGGCCTTTTCAAAAATCATGACCAGTGTGCGGTCAGCCAGAGGGTGATAGGTTTCGTAGCGTTTGAACCGATCGCGGATGACGCGGCTGCGCGCAAAGAGGTAATTAATCTCGTCGCGCGAGAAATCTTTGAGCTGCAAAAAATGTTTGATGCCAGCCATGGCCTGTCCTGGTGAAGGTGGGCTCAGGGCCGGGCGGCGACATGGGCCTGTATGAGCGGAATGAGACGTTCGAGCAGGTAGTCAGCATGCTCGCGCGTGAAGATCAGCGGCGGCAACAGCCGCACCACCCGATCTGCGGTGACGTTAAGCACCAGTCCGGCCTCAAGGGCCTGACCCACCAGGGCGCCGCAGGGTCGGTCGAGTTCGATGCCAATCATGAGTCCCTGACCGCGGATTTCAACCAGGCCGGGATTGCCTTTCAAGCGCCGCGCAACCTCATCGATGAGATAAGAGCCGACCACCGCTGCATTGTTAAGCAGGTCTTCGGCCTCCATGGCGAGAATGGTTTCAATGCCCGCCCGCATAGCCAGCGGGTTGCCGCCGAAGGTTGTGCCGTGATTGCCGGGCTGGAATACGTTGGCCGCCACGCCATGGGCGACGACTGCACCGATGGGTACACCAGATCCCAGACCTTTAGCCAGCGGCATGACATCGGGCAGCACTTCGGCCCACTGGTGGGCAAACCATTTACCCGTGCGGCCCATACCGCACTGCACCTCGTCGATCATGAGCAACCACTGGCGCTCATCGCACAGGCGGCGAAGCTCTTTAAGGTACTCGACATGAGCCGGGTTGATTCCGCCTTCGCCCTGAATGGCTTCGATGAAGATGGCAACAATATCGGGATGCTGATCAGCTGCGGCGCGCACCGCGGCGAGATCGTTGAGGGGGACTCGAACAAAGCCTTCGACCAGGGGTTCAAAGCCCTTCTGGACCTTTTCGTTGCCTGTGGCCGACAAGGTGGCAATTGATCGGCCGTGAAAAGACTTTTCGTAAACGATGATGCGCGGCAGGGCTATGCCACGGTCGTGCCCGTATTTGCGAGCAATCTTGATGGCGGCCTCATTCGCCTCGAGCCCCGAATTGCAGAAGAAAACATTGGTCATGCCACTGCGTTCGATCAGCAGCCTGGCCAGCTGGTCGCGCAGGGGATGCACGAACAGGTTAGAGACGTGAATGACCCGTACGATCTGCTCACGTAACGCCGCCACCAGTCGCGGGTGGTTGTGACCCAGCGTGTTGACGGCGATGCCCGCCAGACAGTCGAGGTAACGTTTGCCAGTGCTGTCGTAAAGCCAGACGCCGTCGCCGTGGGTAAAGGCCACCGGCTGTTGCGAGTAGGTGTTCATCAGCGGCGAGGTGCTTGCCATCATCTGCTCCTGCGCGGAAGGGGTGCGCCAGCCTACCAAGGGCTTTGGCGCACCAGCTTGCTCAAGCCTTGACGCGACTGCGGTATTCGCCAGTACGCGTATCGATTTCGATACGGTCGCCGATTTCGACGAAGGCCGGGACTGAGACCTCATAGCCGGTGGGCTTGATGCGGGCGGGTTTCATGACCTTGCCCGAGGTGTCACCCTTGACCGCTGGCTCGGTGTACTCCACTTCGCGAACGACGTTATTGGGCATTTCGACCGATATGGCGCGACCGTCATAGAAGACGACCTCGCAGGCCATACCGTCATCGATGAAGTTGAGCGCGTCACCCATTGAGTCGGCCTCGACCTCAAATTGGTTGTACTCGGTGTCCATAAATACGTACATGGGGTCGGCAAAGTACGAGTAAGTGACCTCACGGCGGTCAAGCACCAGTACATCAAACTTTTCGTCGGCCTTGAAGACGGTTTCCATGGCCGAACCGTTCAGAAGATTCTTCATCTTCATCTTCACCACGGCGGCGTTGCGGCCCGATTTGTTGTACTCGGCCTTTTGAACCACCATGGGATCTTTGCCGATCATGATGACGTTGCCGGTTCTGAGTTCCTGCGCGATTTTCATGGAAAGCCTCGGCCTGTGAGGGCGGAAAACCCTAAATCATAGCCGATCACGGCAATGTCGCGCCAGTTGCGCGGCCAGATCATCCTGTTGCGATAGATGGGTCCGCCAGACCTGGAAATACTCTGACAAGGCGTCCAGCTGCCCTGAAAATGCGGCCCATGCGGGCTCGATCGGGCCGCGCCCGTTCCAGGCCGCGGTCATGGTCTCGAGCGCGCGCACAGCCGCACTGGCGGTCGCCGGAGCATTGGCTGATGGTATTGCCGCGGGTTGGGACTCCTCGAGTGATATTGCCTCGGGCGGCACTTCCTCAGGTGGACGTCCCCCCGGCGGCCTTTGCCTGGGTGTTGCTTTTTCGGGTGGCGCGCTGCTTGTGCCAGGATCGATCACCGTGCGGATGCGGTCAATGAAGGCCTCTACTTTGGGCCAGTGCGCATCGTTCTCCTGTCTGTAGGCCTGCCAGATAAACGGTGATGTAGCCCAGTGCGCACGAACCCAGGAGTCCTCACCGCGCACCAGATTCAGGTCGCTTGACCATAGCAGGCGGTCATAGTCCGACTGCGGCAAAAAGGGCAGTCGCATGACACACAGCGACCCCAGCGACGCCTGCTCTCCCGGTTGCAGGGGTTTACCCATGACTGCCGCTACGGCTAATTCGGCGACGCCAGCGGGCACCACCACCAGCCAAGGCTGGTCGCAGACTGCGATGGCGGACAGCCACGCCGCGACGGGCGCCTCTGGGTAGCAGAACAGACTGGCCAGGCGGCGGCCGGCCTGGATCGGTAGGCCGTTTTGCCGCAACCAGGCCTGCCGCGCCGGGCCACGACGGAACTCGTCAACTCTCTCGAGTAGGCCGCGCTCGCGCAGCAGCCCTCCGGTACCGGGCGTAAAGCCCGGGTAGAAAAAATGCTCGACCGCGCCGTCGTCGGGCTTGGTGGAGATCAGGCGATGGCAGCCCTCAACCCAGGGCTCGGCGCTGAGGTATTCGAGGTTGACCCAGATCGGACGGCTGGGCGCTCTGGCCAGCCGGGCTCTTAGCCACGCGGGGGGGTGGCAGCCAAACGCACTGATCAGGATGTCGGGTAAATCTTCTGGCGTGGTTTCTTGTGGCCAGGTACGGATGTGTACAGCGTCCAGAGTGTGCGTCGATTCAAGCTCGGTCCTTAGCCTGGGTTCCAGGGCAGCCAGGGTCTGCGGACGGTCTATGAACAGAGTAACCGCCATCGCCTGCTCGGCCGATAGCTGGCGCGCCAGACGCCAGCACACGCCGGCGTCGCCAAAATTGTCGACAACCGTACAGAGAATCCAGCAGCGTTGCAGGCTCATGAAGCCTTCTTGTCGTCAGCTCCGAACAGCGAGTCAAGGGTGCTGCGTGCGTTGCCGCCGGCTAGGCTGCGCGAGCGCTCGAAGGGGTATTCCTCCTCGATTCGGTCCTCGAAAAAGCTAGCCGGATTGGGCGCTGCCAGCAGGCGTCGCCAGACTTCTGCCGGCACGTTTTTGAAGCGACGCAGCTCGCCACCATGAAACTCAATCTCAAGAACACGGGTATCAACGTCATAGGCGGCCGTCGTCAGGCGAGCCGATTTCAGAGATCGTTTTTCCATGAAGCCTCCGTAACTGTCATGCCTGGTTTGGACGTCAATTTCGCGTCATGTCAAGCAATCGCCGTGATGGCAAGAGTTTGCGCTGCGTCTGACGCTTTGACACCGTTAGAATCCTCGCATGAAACAGAACGAACTTAAGCGCGAGGCAGCCGAGGCTGCCATCGAGTACCTGGTCGAGGGGGCGATTGTCGGAGTCGGCAGTGGCTCAACGGTGGGGTTTTTTATCGAGGCGCTGGGTCGCCGGCTCGAACGTTTCCCGCGCGCGGTGTCCAGCTCAGAACGCACCAGCACGCTGCTGCGGGCCCAGGGTATTGAGGTGCTTGACCTCAATCAAGTGGTTACCCGGGGTGAGCGGGTTCCCGTCTATGTTGACGGTGCTGATGAGATCAACGAATCGCTGCAGATGATTAAGGGCGGGGGCGGTGCGCTCACTCGTGAAAAAATCGTGGCGGCGGCCAGCGAACGCTTTGTCTGTATCGTGGACGAGTCCAAGTGGGTCGATCGCCTTGGACGGTTTCCGCTGCCCGTTGAAGTTATTCCAATGGCCGGTGGTCTGGTCGGCGCGCGTCTGATCGCGCTGGGCGGAACGCCGCGGGTTCGTGCGGGCTTCGTGACCGATAACGGCAACATGATTCTCGATGTATCGGGGCTCGATATTACCGATGCCGCCGCCCTCGAGCTTGAGATCAACCAATGGCCAGGTGTCGTCACCGTGGGCTTGTTCGCGCGTCGACCCGCATCGGTCGCGTTAGTGGCGAGCGCCTCGGGTGTGGTTACCCGCAAGGCAGCGCAATGAGGTGATCAGTGGTCGCTCGAGAACAATCGCTCAAATCCCAACCGGACGATCGGTTGACGTTCCTCAAGGGTTTTTTTCGACGGCCGGCCGACGTCGGTTCGGTGGTGCCCAGTTCCAGCCACCTTGAGCGTCGTATCGTCCGCGTGGCGCATTTATCGCAAGCCCAGTCAGTCGTTGAGCTGGGGCCCGGAACAGGCGGGACCACGCGAGCGCTGTTGAAAGCGCTACCGGCTTCAGCGCGATTGCTGGCGATCGAGCTTGACCTGCACTTCGCTGAACACGTCTCGCAGCTTGAAGACCGCCGTCTCGTGGTGCATCAGGGTAGCGCCCAAGAGCTATCGGCTGCTGTCTCGGCGCACCACCTGGCCGCACCCGACTGCATCATTTCGGGCATTCCGTTTTCGACCATGCCCGCCACAGTCGGACGCGCTGTTATAGAAGCGGTCTGTGAAGCACTCAAGCCTGGCGGGTTTTTTGTGGCCTATCAGCTGCGTGATGCGGTTGCACAAATCGCCCGCCCCGTGCTGGGCGAGCCAGAGCTCACCGAGATTGAGTGGCTCAATGTGCCGCCGATGCGTGTTTATCGCTGGCGGGTGGGCGCGTAGGCTTCTTAGTCTTGCGGCGGCGGGACGTAGCCCGCTGGTTTGTCGCCGCCATCGCCGAAGAAGTACTTCTCCATCTGCGTGGCGAGGTACTTTCGAGCCCTGGCATCCGCCAGATTCAGCCGGTTTTCGTTCACCAGCATGGTCTGATGACGTACCCAGCCCTGCCAGGCCTCTTTCGACACGTTTTCCCATAGCCGTTTACCCAGTTCACCGGGGTAGGGCGGGAAGTCGAGGCCCTCAGCCTCTCGCTGCAGCTTCAAACAGAAAACGGTACGCGCCATTGCCACTCCTGGGCTGAGCATTCAGCCGCTTGAACATGAGATGTCAGAGATTTTTGATGAGGACTTGCGATTTACGCTGCCAGTTGTAAAGCCGCTGTCGCTGAGCCGGCAGCGCCTCGGGCGAGGCCTGAACGAACCCCCGTTTGAGAAACCAATGCATGGTACGCGTGGTCAGCACAAAGAGTTGTTTCAACCCTGCTGAACGCGCGCGTTGTTCGATTCGGGTGAGGATGCGTTCGCCATCCCCCTGACCCTGCGCTCCGGGGGTGACAGCCAGGCAAGCCATTTCACCCATCCGGCTGTCTGGAAACGCATAGAGGGCCGCGCAACCGAAAATGACCCCATCGTGTTCGATGACGGTAAAATTACCGATTTCGCGCTCGATGAGGGCGCGATCGCGGCGCACCAGAGTGCCATCATCTTCGAGCGGTCGAATGAGCGCCAGAATGCCACCCACGTCGTCAGTGCTGGCCTCTCGAAGAGCCTCAAGCGTTTCTTCGACCACCATGGTGCCCACGCCGTCGTGACGAAAGAGTTCAAGCAGCACGCTGCCGTCAGGTTCAAACGGCACGATGTGTGCCCGCGCAACCCCACCCTCACAGGCCCGCAGCGCCTGTTTCAGGTAATTGGCGGAATCGGGCTGAAGGTAGGCTTCGTCCAGAATACTGCGGGCCTGAGCCTCTGAGATTTCACCCAGTAACTCACCCGAGCGGGTGGTGATGGCTCCCGTGTCGGCGACAAAAATGAGCTTGTCGGCGTCAAGCGCGATCGCGGTGTTGGCCGCCACGTCTTCCATGCTGAGGTTAAACGCTTCGCCCGTGGGCGAAAAACCCAGCGGTGACAGCAGCACGATAGCCCCGTTGTCGAGCAGGTGCCGGATGGTTTGCGCATCGACCTTTCGGGTAAGCCCGGTATGTTGAAAATCGGTGCCCGACACGATACCCACGGGCCGGGCGGTGATGAGGTTGCCCGAAACCACACGAATGGCCGAGTGCGCCATAGGCGTGTTGGGCAGCCCCTGCGAGAACGCCGCCTCAATGTCGAGACGAATCTCGCCGGCCGCCTCTTTGGCGCACTCAAGCGCCACCGGGTCGGTGACCCGTATGCCGTTGACCGCCTGTGAGACCGCGCCACGCAGCCGTAGTTGTTCTTCGACCTGGGGTCTTGAGCCATGCACCAGCACGATGCGCATGCCCATGGCGTGTAGCAGTCCAAGGTCTTGTACCAGCGCATTCAGGCGACCGGTTGCGATCAGCTCGCCGGGGACTCCCACCACGAAGGTGCGGCCGCGAAAGGCGTGGATATAGGGTGCGACCGTGCGCAGCCATCCCACGAAGGCGGACGGGTTGTCGATATGAGCATGAGCGGTTTCCATCGCAGCATTATAATTTCGGACTATGAATTTGCCCCAGCGAGGCCGCTCCCGCGCGGCGTCTAACCTCGCGCAGCGACTGCCCCTTCCCCCGCTCGGTTTCCCGGATGCTCTGCCGGTATCTGCCAGTCGCGAGCGTATCGCACAGGCTATTCGCGAGCATTCGGTGGTGATTGTCTGCGGCGAGACCGGGTCGGGTAAAACCACTCAGCTGCCCAAGATCTGTGCTCTGGCAGGACGAGGTCAGGCAGGCCTTATCGGTCACACCCAGCCGCGCCGTATCGCTGCGACCACGGTTGCTAATCGCATCGCGCAGGAGCTGGGGTCGCCGCCGGGCATGCACGTCGGCTACAAAATTCGATTCAACGAAAACGTGTCGGCTGGCGCCACCATTAAGCTGATGACCGACGGGGTTTTGCTGGCAGAAACTCAGTCCGATCCGCTGCTGAGTCAGTACGACACGCTCATCATCGATGAGGCCCACGAGCGCAGCCTCAACATTGATTTCCTCCTTGGATATCTGCGCCAACTGGTCCAGGGACCCCGCCGCGATAGTCTCAAGCTGGTGATCACGTCGGCCACCATCGACGCTGACCGATTCGCACGACATTTTGCCCAACCCACAGGAGCCGACTCTGACCCTGTGCCCGCTCCGGTGATTGAGGTATCGGGTCGACTCTATCCGGTTGAAATCCGGTATCAGGGTTTTGACGATGCCCATCGCGACGATGATGACGAGACCGATCTGCCTTCCCGGATCGATGAGGCGATCGAAAGTCTGTGGCGTGAGGCGCCCGGGGATGCACTGGTCTTTCTGCCCGGTGAACGTGAGATTCGCGACGTTGCCGACCATCTGCGTCGACTGGTGGCGCGCGAGAGCGCAGCGCGCAGCGGGTCGCCGTGGTCGCGGGGCTCCGTTGAGGTTTTGCCCCTTTTTTCGCGCTTGTCAGCCGCTGAGCAAGCACGGATTTTTTCGCCGGGATCCTCTCGGCGCATCGTGCTGGCCACCAACGTGGCGGAAACCTCCATTACGGTGCCCGGTATTCGCTACGTGGTCGATACGGGTCTGGCACGCGTTAAGCGTTATCGCTATCGCGGCAAGGTCGAGCAGCTGCAGATCGAACCGATCTCACAGGCCGCAGCCAATCAGCGGGCCGGTCGATGCGGGCGGGTGGCTGACGGTGTGTGCATCCGCCTCTACGATGAGCGCGACTTTCTGGGGCGCCCGCGCTTTACCGACCCCGAGGTACTGCGCTCGTCGCTGGCAGCGGTCATTCTGCGCATGAAGGCGCTGCGGCTGGCAGATATTGATGCGTTCCCGTTTCTCGATCCACCGCCGCGCCGTGCGATTGTCGATGGCTTTGCCTCGCTGCATGAGCTCGGGGCCGTTGATGAGCGGCACCAGCTCACACGCATCGGCGTGCAGCTGTCTAGACTTCCCGTTGATCCGCGCATCGGACGCATGCTTCTTGCGGCCCATGAGTACAACTGCCTGCGTGAGCTGCTGATCATTGCGGCTGCGCTGTCAGTGCAGGACCCTCGCGAACGACCGCTCGAGGCGCAGCAGGCCGCCGACCAGGCGCATCGCCGCTTTGCTGACGAGCACTCTGATTTTTTAAGTTGGGTGAAGCTCTGGGATTACTGGCAGAAGGCGATTTCCGAGCGTGAATCGCATCGTAAGCTTGCCCAGCAGCTTGAGCGCGAGTTTCTCTCAGTCCGAAAGCTGCGCGAGTGGGCCGATGTCCATGCGCAGCTCACCGATGCAATTACCGGCCTGAACTGGAAGCCCAACGACAACGCCGCCAACTATGAGGCTGTGCACCGGGCTTTGCTCAGTGGCCTGCTGGGTAATCTTGGTTGCAAACCCCTCGATGAGCCGAGCTATCAGGGTACGCATCAGGTGCGTTTTACCATTCACCCTGGATCCGCCCTGGTCAAGAAAGCGCCGCGATGGCTGATGGCCGCAGAGATTGTCGATACCGCGCGCATCTATGCGAGGACGGTTGCCCGGGTTGAGCCGCAGTGGATCGAGCAGGCGGCCTCACATCTGATCCAGCGTAGCTGGGGTGACCCCGTATGGTCGAAGGCGTCTGGCCATGCGATCGCGCACGAGCGGGGCGTGCTTTACGGTCTTAATCTTTACACTCAGCGTCGCGTACCTCTGGCGCCTCGCGATCCCAAGCTTGCGCGTGAGCTGCTCATTCGCGAGGGACTGATGGCGGACGGCATCGAAGCCCGGCTGCCTTTCCTGATTCACAATCGAAAGCTGGTAGCCGATATCGAAAAGCTCGAGCAGCAGATCAGGCGTCCCGATCTGCTGGTGGATGAGCAGTTTCTGTATGACTGGTATGACGCGGCGCTGCCTGCCGAAGTGGTATCTCTGCAAAGCCTTGAGCGCTGGTTATCGCGCATTGACCATGCGGCGCGCGCGCGCCTGCTGCTGTCCAGGGAGTCACTGCTGCGGCGTGAGGCCGATGGGGTCGCCAGCGATGCGTTTCCGCGCCAGATGCTCATGCGGGGGGCGAGCTTTGACCTTGAATATCGCTTTGATCCGGGTTCAGATGATGACGGCCTCACCCTGACGGTACCGTTGGTGCTGTTGAATCAGGTTGATCCGATTCGCTGCGAGTGGCTGGTTCCTGGCATGCTCAGGGACAAGGTGCAGGCCTTGATGAAATCTCTGCCGCAGCGCCTGCGTCGTCATCTGGTGCCTTTGCCCGAGCAGGCGCAGGCGTTCGTTGCACGCTGGTCCGAGCGTTTGGGCGAGCGCCCACTGATCAGCGCGCTGATCGACGATATGGCTCAGACCCATGGGGTGCGGGCTCAAGCCACCGATTTCCGCATTGAGACCGTACCGCCGCATCTGCTGATGAACTTCCGTCTGCTGGGCGACCACGGCGTGCGTTTGGCCTTGGGGCGCAACCTCGCTCAGATCAAGACAGATCACGGTGATCGGGCGCAGGGCGCTTTCCGGCAGGCCCTCAGTTCGCTGGGGATTGCCGCGACGCTTCCGGCTCAGGTTTCTGATCGGTCCGGGGCTATCGCCGGGGCCGAGTCTGCGGCCGCGGGTACGGCGGGTGTCGCCGGCACAACGGGTCTTACCACCGCCGCGGCTGCTGGCGCGGGCGGATCGGGTGGAGTGCGCGCAGCCTCTGGTGCGGGCGCTGCCGTTGCGCAAGCCGCCGTGCCAGGATTGGCGCGCGCGGGACAGCGCTACACCGATTGGCAGTTCGGTACCCTGCCTGAGTTGATGGAGCTTGAGCAGCGCATCGATGGGCGTATGCAGATCCTGATCGGTTATCCGGCCTTAATCGACAAGCTCGATTCGGTCGAGCTCGCAGTCTTTGATGAACCCGAGCGGGCGGTTCGCGAGCACAGGGCGGGCCTGATTCGATTGTTTGTGTTGGCTTTGCGTGAGCCGCTGAAGTTTTTCGAGCGCAATATCGCTGATTTTCAGAGGCTGGCCCTTCAGTTTGCAAGCTTTGGCTCGGGCGAAGATCTGCGTCGTGACTTGACTGCAGCCCTCATTGAACGGGCCTGTCTGGCTGATCCCTTGCCCTGTGATGCAGACAGCTTCAAGAGCCGTGTCCAGGAAGCACGTCCGCGTCTGTCGCTGATCGGCCAAGAGCTGGTGCGCACGGTGTCTGAGATTCTGAATGAGCATGCGCAGCTGCAGCGCAAGTGGCCGGCTCTACGGGCGCATCCCGCCGCTCTCACCGATATTGAGACGCAGCTGCAGGGCCTGCTGGGTAAGCGCTTTATTGCGATGACTCCGTGGGCTCAGCTTCGTCATTTACCGCGCTACGTCAAAGCGGTTGCGATGCGGATCGATAAGCTACGCGAAGACTCGGTGCGCGATGCGCGCCTGCAGGCCGAGATGGCGCCACTGGTGCTGAATCTGCGGCGCCTGCTACAGCAGCGGCGCGGTCTTGACGATGCGCGTCTGGAAGAGTTTCGATGGATGCTTGAAGAACTGCGGGTATCGCTGTTTGCGCAGACGCTGCGGACACCCATGCCTGTGTCGGTTAAACGGCTTCAGAAGGCTTGGGACGCGTTACGCGCCTAGCTGCGCAGCCCCACCGCCCAGATCACAAAGCTGACAGTGACGACCGCGAGGGCCGTGCCACTGACGATGGACGCACTGATGGCATGGGTCGACATGCCGTAGCGTTGCGCCACGATGAATCCATTGCTGGCCGACGGCAGTGCCGCGCATACCACGGCCACTGCCGCAGCATACGGGTCGGGCTTGAAGACCAGCAGCAGCGATACAGCCATCAGAACTGGGTACAACACCAGTTTGAGCAAAACCAAGCCACCGATTTGCCGGTCGACCTCAAGCTTGCGGCCGCCCAGAGCGGCGCCGATGGCGAACAGGGCGCACGGACCCGCCGCTGCCCCCAGCAGACGGGTAAAGTTGTCGAATACAGCGGGTTGCGGAAGTGCGAACAACGAAAAAATCAAGCCCGCAGCCAGTGAGAAAACCAGCGGCGAGCGCGCCAGCCCGGCGGCGACTTTCAGGATAATGCTGCCGCCAGCGCCCCTGCGTGTGTGCCACTCTAGGATCGCAATGGTGAGCGAAATGACTACAAAAATATCGCAGATGATGATGAGTGCGACGGTGGGCAGGGCGCGCGCACTGATTTCTCCCACCAGAGGCAGCCCCAGATAGCCCACATTGCCGTGCGCCGCATTGAGCGACAGAGCGGCCGACTGACCCACAGACTGCACGGTTCCGGTGAGGCGGCCGCTACGCGCCAGCCAGGCAGTGAGGCCGAACAGTGCAAAGCTGGCCACCAGATAACCCAGGGTAAAGCGCCCATCGATCAGGTCGCCGATGGGACGTTGCGCAACTACGCGAAACAACATGGCGGGCAGGGCAAACCAGAACACAAAGGCGTTGATGCCTTCGACCGCCTTATCAGGCAGCATGCGTCGCGCCGCTGCGACATAGCCGCAGAAGACCAAGGCAAAAACCGGCAGAGTGACCTCAAGAACGGACAGCATAGACTGGGAAGTGTATCGGTTTTGCTGCAAAATTAAGGCTTGTTTCACCGATTCAGGTCTCATCTTGAAACGCTTTATCGCGCCGGTCTTCGCCGGCCTGCTCTGCGCCCTTGCGGCTCTGCCCGCGATCGCCAGCCAGCCTGAGCTGGTCTTCGTGCTCAACTCCCGTGATGCATCGGTGTCGCTGATTGACAAAGCCAAGCGCACCGAAATCAGCCGCCTTACGGTGGGCAAAGAGCCGCACCACCTGTATCCCACCCCCGATGGGCGCTCGCTGATCATCGGTAACGCGATGAGTGATGACCTCATCTACGTTGACCCAGTCAGTGCTGCCGTTCAGCGCCGCGTCGCTGCCATTGATGACCCCTATCAAATCGGTTTTTCGCCTGACCGACGCTGGTTTGGCGTTGCGGCCCTGCGCCTCGATCGGGTTGACCTTTACCAGCACGACAATGGTGAACTCAAGCTGGCCAGGCGACTGACTTTGCCCAAGGCGCCCAGCCATCTGTGGTTCTCGGCCGACAGCAGCATGGTCTTCGTCACCCTGCAGGACAGTGGTGAGATCGCAGCCATCGCGCTTCCCAGCATGGAAGTCGCCTGGAAGATGAAAACCGGCAGCCAACCGGCGGGCATCGTGGTAACCCGCGACGACCGTTATCTGCTGGTGGGCGTCATGGGCGAAAACTATGTCGATGTCATCGACTGGCGCGAGCGAAAGCGGGTCAAACGCATTGTCACTGGCAAGGGCGCTCACAACCTGCGCGGGGCCGGTGATGGCCGCCATGTCTTCGTCACTAACCGGGTGGCCAACAGCATCTCACGCATTGATCTTCAGACCCTGTCGGTGGTCGACACCATTTCGGTGCCCGGTGGGCCCGACTGCATGGAACTCACCGCCGACGGCCGGTTCCTGTGGGTCACGCAACGCTTTGCCCGTCAGGTCGCGGTCATTGACCTCAACGAACGGCGCATTGTGGACACGATCGCGGTGGGGCGCTCACCGCACGGAATCTTCTTTCGAAATCGCGCGCCGCTGATGTAGCGGTCGTGCGGCACACTGAAAGCGCGAGCCAATGAATTGTCGCGATTTCTCCAGGGGTCGAGGCTCTTTCTCGTGGGTACTTGGCTTTATCGGCCTGATCATGGTCACTGGCGTACAGGCCAGCAGCGGTGCGGGTCATGCCTCTACGCCATCCCAGTGCCGGGGGCAGGTATACCTTACGCTCGATACCGGCAACATGAGAGATGCTGAGTTGATTGCCGGCATTTTGAAACGTCATCAGGTTAGGGCTACCTTTTTTCTGGCCAACGAGGCAACGCCCCGTGGTGATTATTCGCTGGACGCATCCTGGGCCGAGTATTGGCGGGCGCGGGTCGCTGAGGGGCATGCATTCGGCAGTCATACGTTCGACCATGTGTATCTTAGAGAGGGTACCGCTGCGCAGCGGGCCACCGCCGCATTCGTGGCGCGGCCCGAGTTCGGACAGCAGGCGGGTCGAGATCTTCGCTGGGGTGGCACTGAACTCTGCACCGAACTGCGCCGCGTTGAGGACCGCTTTCGTGTGTTAACCACGCGTGGGCTGGATCCGATCTGGCGGGCGCCGGGCGGTAAGGCGCCAGCCAGCGCCATGCGCTCAGCCGCGGATTGTGGATATGCCCATGTACACTGGGCCGCAGCCGGTTTTCTGGGTGACGAGTTGCCGTCTGACCGTTTCCCCAACGACCGTCTGCTGGCACAGGCGCTGGCCAATATTCGGACTGGCGATATCCTCATGGCGCATCTGGGCATCTGGTCACGTAAAGATCCCTATGCGCCTATGCTTGACCCACTCATTACCGGGCTTAAGGCACGTGGGTTTTGTTTCGCAACGATTCCTGAGCATCCCGACTACCGGGGCAAGCACTGATGTTTGATGTCCTGACTGACTTTATTGCCCTTGCGCAGCAGTGGCTGCATGAATCCGCGGTGCAGCCGCTGTTGTACGCGGTGGGCCTCATGAAATTTAACGACATGGCCTTTGATGCCCTTGAGTGGGTAATCATTGGCGCGCTCGAAATTGTGCTGCTGGCTATTGTGCTGGGGCTACTCGAGCGCCGCTATCCCGCCGAGGCGCCTGCGGGACGGTCCGAATGGCAGGTTGATCTGCTGTACACCGCACTGCGGCGGCTGGGCGTGGTGCCGCTCGTGGCGTTTGCCCTGCTGGCCCCCTTGGTCGATATTCTTGAAGCACAGTTGCGGCTGGCGGGTTTGTCGCGTCTGCAGCTTGACCAGCTATGGCCCGGTGTAACTGATATCGCCTGGGTCAGTTTTGCCCTGTACCTGGTGGTTCTCGACTTTGTTGATTACTGGATGCACCGGGGTCAGCATCGCCTGCGCTGGTGGTGGGCGCTGCATGCCGTACATCACAGCCAGCGCCAGATGACCTTCTGGACCGATGATCGTAACCATCTGCTCGATGACCTGATTCGTGACGGCCTTCTGGCCGGGGTGGCACTGTTAATCGGTGTGGCGCCTGGACAGTTCATTGCCATCGTGCTGCTCTCCCGACTGTTGCAAAGCCTGCAGCATGCCAATCTGCGCTGGCGCTTTGGCGCGGTCGGTGAACGTTTCCTGGTCAGTCCCAGCTTTCACCGGCTGCACCATGCGGTTGATTACGGCCACGATGGCCCGGCACGCGGCTGCAATTTCGCGGTGCTGTTTCCCATCTGGGATGTGGTTTTTGGTACAGCCGATTTTCGTGCGGGTTTTGTTCCCACCGGCATTCGGGATCAGGTTGAGGGCAGGGACTACGGTCGTGGGTTCTGGATGCAGCATTTACTGGCGCTGCGCCGTATGCTGGGCGGGCACTGAGGAGAAGGCTTGATGGGTTTCGGCATCATCATCATCGGCGATGAAATTCTGTCAGGGCGACGCGAAGACAAGCATCTGGCTAAGGCGATTGAGTTGCTCTCGGCACGTGGCCTGCAGCTCTCGTGGGCCCGCTATCTGGGCGATGATCGTGAGCGCCTGATCGGCGTGCTGCGTGAAACCTTTGCCAGCGGCGATGTCGTGTTTTCATGCGGTGGCATTGGCGCGACGCCCGACGATCACACCCGCCAGGCGGCAGCCGCCGCACTCGGGGTCGAGGTACAACTGCACCCTGAGGCCGCGCGCCTGATCGCCCTGCGTACGGCCGAGATGGCGGCTGAAGGGCGTGCCAAGGCGGATATGTCGCTGCCTGAAAATCAACAGCGCCTGAAAATGGGCGAGTTCCCAGCGGGCGCTGGCATTATCCCCAATCCCTATAACCGTATTCCTGGCTTCGAGATTCGCCAGCACTTTTTCCTTCCCGGCTTTCCAGTCATGGCCTGGCCCATGATGGCCTGGGTCCTCGACGAGCGTTTCTCGCATCTGCATCATCAACAGGTTCTGGATGAGCGCTCGTTTCTGGTGTACGAACTCGCTGAATCCACTGCGACGCCACTCATGGAGTCGCTCGAGCGTGAGTTTTCAGGCATCAAGGTTTTCAGCCTGCCTTCAATGGGCGAAGATGGCAGCCGCCGCCACATTGAGCTGGGCGTCAAAGGCCCCGCTTCTATCCTAGGTATGGCCTTTGAGAAGCTTAGAGCGGGGGCCGCTGCTTTGGGGGGCGAAGTGGGCTCTGAGCAACCCGCGCGCGGTTCAGCTCGCGCATAATCCGACATTAAGCCGCGACCGATGGTCGGCGGCCCTGCAGTCTAGAGGCGGGCTCCAGGTTCGCCCAGCTTGAGGAGGATGACGCGATGAATATGCCTGCCGAGCCCATGCTCCGCGCAGTATCGCTCGATGACAAGTACACGGCCACTGAGGGTCAGGTCTACCTCACCGGTACCCAGGCCCTGGTCCGGCTTCCCCTGATGCAGCGACAGCGCGATGTGGCAGTTGGGCTGAATACGGCGGGCTATATCTCAGGGTATCGGGGCTCTCCCATTGGCGCCTATGATCAGGCGCTGTGGAAGGCGCGGGCGCACCTCGATACTCATCATGTCAAGTTTGTTCCAGGCCTCAATGAAGACCTTGCAGCCACCGCGATCTGGGGCACGCAGCAGTTGCACTGTCAGCCCGGTGCGCGCTACGACGGTGTGTTTTCCATCTGGTATGGCAAGGGGCCGGGTGTCGATCGAAGCGGCGATGCCTTCCGCCATGCCAACCAGGCGGGGACAGCGCCTAACGGTGGCGTGATCGCCATTGGCGGTGATGATCACGGCGCCAAGTCGTCCACGGTTGCAGCCCAGACCGATCATATTTTCATGGCGGTCTCCATGCCGGTGCTCGCACCCGCCACGGTGCAGGACTATCTCGACCTGGGTCTGCACGGGTTTGCGATGTCGCGTTTTGCCGGCGTTTGGGTTGGGTTCAAATCGGTGACCGATTCACTGGAGACGGCCGGCATCGTGGATGTCACGCATGACCGGATACGCGTAGTCCTGCCCGGTGATGTCGAGATTCCACCAGGCGGGCTTAATGCGCGCTGGCCCGAAGAGCCTTTCCTCAAGATCGAAGAAAGATTGGTGCGTTACAAGTTGCCTGCTGCCCTGGCCTACGCCCGCGCCAACGGGCTTGATCGCTGTGTGCTGGGACGCGCTGAGGGCCGTCCGGCCCGGCTTGGCATCGTGTCCTCGGGCAAGAGCTGGCTGGATGTGATGCAGGCCCTGGCCGATTTGGGAATCGATCAGCAGGCGGCGGACGCTGCCGGTGTCAGGGTCTATAAGGTGGCCATGCCGTGGCCCCTTGAGCCCACGGGTATTCAGCGCTTCGCTCGCGATTGCGAAGAGGTGCTGGTGGTCGAAGAGAAGCGCTCGATCATCGAATCGCAGCTGAAAGAACAACTGTTTGCGGCTGCGGTTCGGCCCAGGGTTGTCGGCAAACGTGATGACCACGGTGCTCCTTTGGTTCCTGAAGCGGGCGAACTCACTCCCGCGCTATTAGCCCGCATCATCGCTGCCCGCCTGCGGCAATGGGCTGATCAGTCTGACAGTGATATTGGTGGGCCCAGCGCTCAGCTGTTGTCACGTGTTAATGCCCGGCTGGCAGAGCTCGATGCCAAAGAGCGCAGCAGTCTGCGGGCTGTTCAAAGCATCGAACGTATTCCCTATTTCTGTTCAGGTTGCCCGCACAACACCTCGACGCGCGTTCCTGAGGGCTCGCGCGCCAACGCGGGCATCGGTTGCCATTACATGGCCATCTGGATGGACCGGTCTACAGCAACCTTCACGCAGATGGGCGGCGAGGGCATGACCTGGGTTGGACAGGCCCCCTTCAGTGAGACGCCGCATGTCTTTCAAAATCTGGGGGACGGCACTTACTTTCACTCCGGGTCGCTCGCCATCCGGCATGCGCTTGCCACCAACACGGCCATTACCTACAAGATTCTTTTTAACGATGCCGTAGCCATGACGGGCGGCCAGCGGCACGACGGTCAGCTCACGCCTGATCGCATTGCCCAGCAGGTGCTGGCGGAGGGCGTGCAGAAGTTAGTTGTGGTCAGTGACGAGCCACAAAAATATCCTTCGGGCTATTTCCCGGCGGGTGTTTCGGTGCATCACCGCAGCGAGCTTGATGCGGTCCAGCGCCAGTTGCGTGAGTTCAAGGGTGTATCGGTACTGATTTACGACCAGACCTGCGCGGCCGAGAAGCGGCGCCGGCGCAAGCGTGGCACCTACCCTGATCCCGAGCGTCGTGCCTTCATCAATGAAGCGGTCTGCGAGGGCTGTGGCGACTGTGGCGTGAAGTCGAACTGTGTATCGATTGAACCGGTGCAAACCGAGTTTGGCCGCAAGCGGGCCATCAACCAGTCGTCCTGCAACAAAGACTTTTCCTGTGTGAATGGTTTCTGCCCCAGTTTCGTGACGCTCGAAGGCGCCCGTCCGCGTCGTGGTAAGGCAGGCGTAGTGCGTGAGGATGCCGTGGCGATTGCACTTCCCGAGGTCACGCCACCTGACATTCATGGTGCGTACTCCATGCTGATCACGGGCATTGGCGGTACGGGCGTCATTACCATCGGGCAGATCCTGGGCATGGCGGCTCACCTGGAAGGCAAGGGCGTCACCGTGCTCGACATGGCTGGGTTGGCCCAGAAGAACGGAGCGGTGATGAGCTTCGTACGATTCGCGCGTACGCAGGCCGAGCTTCATGCGCCGCGTATCGGGTTGGCGGCAGCCGATGCAGTCCTGGGATGTGATGTGGTGGTTACCGCCGGACGCGAGTCGCTGGCGCGTATGATCGAAGGACGCACTCGTGTAGCGGTGAACGTTGCCGCCACACCGACGGCTGATTTCACACGCAATGCCGATTGGTCATTCCCGCTGGACAGCATGCAGCAGGCGATTGCAACGGCGGCGGGTGCGGGCAGGGTCGATTTTCTGGACGCCACACGCCTGGCAACGGGCTTGTTGGGTGATGCCATCGCAGCCAATCTGTTCATGCTGGGTTATGCCTGGCAAAAGGGCATGGTGCCGGTATCGGCGCGCGCCATTGAGCGAGCCATCGAACTGAACGAAGTATCGATTGAGCAGAACAGGGCCGCGTTCAACTGGGGGCGCCGTGCTGCAGTTGATATGAAGTCGGTCGCAGAGGTCGCAGCGCCGCCCAAAGCTATTCCGGTATCGCGACGCCTGTCTGAGACGCTGGATGAGCTGATTGCCCGGCGCATCGATTTCCTGACTGACTATCAGAACGAAGCCTGGGCGCGGCGCTTTAGCGCGCTGGTTGAGCGTGTCCGTCTGGCCGAGGCAAAGCTGGGTGCGCGCTCGACGCATTCACTTCAGGACATGCCCTTGACCGCTGCGGTGGCCGGTGGCTTCTTCAAGCTCATGTCCTACAAGGATGAATATGAAGTGGCCCGGCTTTATACGCAGGGCGACTTTTTACGGCAGGTGCATGAGCAGTTTGAAGGCGATGTTCGCCTGAAATTCCACCTTGCACCGCCACTGCTGTCCAGACGGAACGATAAGGGTGAGCTGATCAAATCAGACTACGGTCCCTGGGTCTTGAGTGCTTTCAAGATTCTGGCGCGATTGAAGAGTCTGCGTGGTACCGCGTTTGATGTGTTTGGTTACACGGCTGAGCGCCGCATGGAGCGTCGTTTGATCGACGACTATGAGGCCACCGTCGATGAGCTTCTACAGCGACTGGATTCACAGCATTTGCCGCTGGCCGTACAGATCGCCGAATTGCCCCAGGGCATGCGCGGTTTCGGGCATGTGAAAGAGCGCAATGTCGAATCGGTAACGAGAGAGCAGGCCAGGCTTCTGGATCAGTACCGGGCGATGACGGCTCACGCGCCTGCAGCCTTGGCAGTGGCGGCCTGATTATCTGCGCTGGTGCTTTAAGAGACCGGCGGCGAGTGTCGACAGTCTAGATCAAGGCAGCGTGCAGCTTGACTGCACGCCGGGTGATCAGGCGGGGCGCCCTAAGGGTACCCCGCGCTGCTTGACTATCTTCAGGCGGCCTTCTTGGCGCTGCGCGAGTTGCCCTTGGCGGCCGCCGACAAGTTGGCCTCAGCCATTTCGGCGGCCTGCTTGGTCGCCTTGCTGACCTGGTCAAAGGCCGTGTTGGCGGCTGACATCGCTGATTTCACCAGGGTGACCATACCTTCGCTGCCAACCGGAGCGGTTTTGGCGACGGCATCGAGTGCGGCGTACAGCTGGCGATTGCTATCGGCAATCTGACGCTCAACCAGACGGCCCAGCTCGCTACCGGTTTCGTGTGCGATTTCGTACACGTGACGGGCGTAAGAAGCATACTTGTCCACAGCCGGCTGCATAGAGGTGGCGCTGATGTCGCTTAGCGACTTGACATCTTTAACCTCGAGCATGGTGCGCACGGCCTCTGTGGACTCTTCGATCGAGGCGCGGGCGGCCTGCATGTTGAGAGAGGCCAGCTTTTCGAAACCGCTGATGGAAGTAACGGCGGCAGCATGCATCATGTCGACGGTAGCCTTGTGCATTTGCATGAACTGTTCGGGAGTGTTAACCATGGTAAGCCTCAAATAGAAGGTTGTCTGGAGAAAGAAAGGCAGCTTTTGTGCGCCGCACAAAACGAATTGTAATGGTGCCACAAGGCGTGTCAAGTAATTTTGTTGCAAAGCAACAAAATTATTGTATTTGATTTAAGTGACTGATTTATAGGGTTTTAAATCAAGACTTAAGTCTGACTACTGCGCTTTAAGGCGCCGTTTAAACCCTGAATATCGTCGAAAAGTGTGTTTCCCATGACTGTAAAAACAGCAGAAATACTGCAACGCCACAATTACCGCTGGCAGGTCAGGCTTGAGACCCGGTGGCTCGACAATGATGTTTACGGCCACATCAATAACGTCGTTTATTACGGCTTGTTCGATACGGCGGTAAATCGCTACCTCATTGAGACGGGTGCTCTCGATATCCACCAGGGTGCAGTCATCGGCCTGGTGGTCGAGAGCGGTTGTCGTTACTTTGCGCCCATGGCGTTTCCGGATATCGTCCAGGCCGGCGTGGGGGTCACCCGGGTGGGTAAAACCAGCGTCAGCTACCAGGTCGGTTTGTTTCGTAACGACGATGTCGAGCCGGCTGCGCAGGGGCACTTTGTTCACGTTTACGTCGACCGGCAGTCCAGGCGTCCGACAAGCCTGCCCGACCGTCTCAGGCAGGCGGTCAGCGCCTTGGTCTTCATCTGAATTCGGCTTTTCACGGTCGCTTGTCAGGACCCACACAAACAAGGAGATGCGTCATGCAAGTCAGTGCCGCCAGTATCGAAGCCGTTGATCATGCGATTCGCTCGCGTCGCTCGATCCGGGCTTTTCTCGACCGGCCTGTGCCTCGCGCCACGGTTGAGGAAATTCTGGACGTTGCCACTCGCGCGCCGTCAGGCACCAACACTCAGCCCTGGCAGGTTCATGTGCTCACGGGCGAGCCATTGCGTCGACTGTCAGAACGCATCCTTGCCGTGTATCACGATCGCGAGGCCGTTAAGCAGCACAAGGACGAGTACAAGTACTACCCCGAAAAATGGATCTCGCCCTTTATCGATAGACGGCGCAAGGTGGGTTGGGACCTGTACACCTTGTTAGGCATCGGACGCGAGGACAAGGCTCGCATGCATGCGCAGCATGCCCGCAACTATCGGTTTTTTGATGCACCGGTCGGACTGATGTTCAGCATTCACCGCGTGATGGAAGTGGGCAGCTGGCTTGATTACGGCATGTTTCTGCAGAACATCATGGTCGCCGCCCGCGCTCGTGGCCTCGATACCTGCCCGCAGGCTGCCTTCATGCAGTTTCACAGCATCATTACCGACGAATTGCAGATTCCCGCCGAGCACATGCTGGTCTGCGGCATGTCTTTGGGTTATGCCAATCCTGATGCGATCGAAAATACCTTGGTAACTGAGCGTGAGCCCGTATCCGGATTCGCGAAATTCATGGGCTGGCCGGCGTAGTCATCGGCGCTCGGCGCCTGTTTCGGATCAACTGCTCTTGACGGGCTTCGCCGGAAGCCCCAAGATTTCATAATGTGTAGTCTCATAAACATCCGGCAAAACTCTGAAAAAAAAGAGTTTTTATGCCTGAGCCGCCGACCATTGGTAGTCGGTCGGGTGGTCTTGAGCATGGTTTTTCTGGGTTTTCTGGGGGTTCAGCTCGCTGCGTCGGCCCAAGAAAGTCCGCGTCTGACGCCCGCAGGCGGCGCCGCTACACATGGCTCGTCCGTGCAGGCGCCTTCATCGAGCGCTCCCGATCGACGGCAGGCGGCCGTAGCGCGTAGCTCGGCAACGGCAGGATCACAGCCCGACGAGACCCGCCCGCAAAACGCAGCATCCCGCGCAGCGGCTCGGCCTGCGTCTTCGCAGGTGAGCAAGGCGGGTACGGTTCGTTCGGGCGATTCCGGCGCGCGGTCCCCGTCCACTCAGGCCGCCAAAAACCAGAAAGCGCGTGGCGAACGTCGGCCAGTGGTGCAGGATGCCCGCGCCGCTCGTCAGGCGCAACAGACTAAACGGGCGACGGGCGCTGCAGCTCGCAC
>JBDLQY010000187.1:0-35730 GCA_039800325.1 Pseudomonadota bacterium
GCTTCATCGACGAGTCCCAATGTTGTCGTGATCCTGATGGACGACATGGGGTTTTCTGACCTGGGCTGTTTTGGTGGCGACATCGAAACGCCGCACATTGACGCGTTGGCTTCGGGGGGGCTTCGATTCACCGGATACACCACAGTGCCCATGTGTACACCTGCCCGGGCGGCTCTGCTCACCGGCAAAAATCCGCACAGCGTGGGATGTGGTTGGTTGTCTCAAAGTAATCCGGGCTATCCCGGTTATGGCGGCGAGATTTCGTCAACCGTGCCAACCATGGCTGAGCTGCTTCGTCTGCAGGGGTACTCCACGCTTGCGGTGGGTAAGTGGCACAACACCTACGACCGTAATAACTTGCCGGGCGGCGACACCAGCTCGTGGCCGATTCAACGCGGTTTTGATCAGTTTTACGGATTCATGGGCGCGGAGACCGGCTACTTTCAGCCGGACAACATGATGGAGGGAAATCATCCAGCGCAGGTCATCCGTTACCCCGAAGGCTACTTTGCGCCCGACGACTACACTGATCGGGCGGTCGAGTGGTTGGCGCACCATGTTAGCGGTTCGCCCGGGAAGCCGTTTTTTCTGTACATGGCTTTTCAGACGCCGCATGGCCCCCTGCAGGCTAAACCCGAGGATATTGCACGCTACCGCACCCGTTTTGACGAGGGTTGGGATGTTTTGCGCCAGCGGCGCTATGAGAGGCAGCGTGCTGCCGGGCTGATTGAACCAAACGCGGGTTTTGCGCCCCGTAATCCGGGCGTGCCGCAATGGGCAAGCCTCAGTGCCGACGAGCGGGCTTTATATGCTCGGTACATGGAGGTGTATGCCGCGCTGGTCGATAACGCCGATCAGAATATCGGCAAGCTGGTGTCCTTTCTGAAGTCCTCAGGACAGCTTGATAACACGCTGATTCTGCTTACCTCCGACAACGGTGCCAATGCCGTCGCGGGCCCGGGTGGTGTGATGAATCTGGTCGGTCGGCGTGTCGGCCAACCAGACGATATGGCGCTGAACCTTCGCCTGTTGCACGAGAACCGGGTGGGCGCTGAAGACACCTATGTTTGCTATCCCACTGGGTGGACGCAGGTCAGCAACTCGCCGTATCGCTATTTCAAACGCACGCCGATGGCCGGTGGTATTCGAGTCCCTCTGGTCATGCACTGGCCGCGGCGCATCGCTGACCAGGGCGCGCTGAGACCCCAGTGGGTGCACGTGACCGATATCCTGCCGACGGTGATGGACTTCGCTCAGGCCTCGCTTCCCAAGGAGTTTAAGGGTCATAAGCCCCCTGCGCTGGATGGCAAGAGTTTTTCAAGCGTCGTAGACGACGCCCTTGCGCCGGCGCTTCGCACCCGCCAGTACTATGAGCTGCAGGGTAATCGAGCCTTCATCGCAGATGGTTGGAAGATTGTTTCGCTGCAGACACCCGATAAGGCTATCGATCTCGACAACTGGATGCTGTTCAACATCGCCGACGACCCCGCAGAAATCGTCGATCTGGCCAAGACTCACCCCGATATCGTGCAGCGAATGGTCGATGAATTTGATGCTGAAGCGGGCGCAAACTTCGTTTATCCGCTGGATACTCGAGACGAGCGGCGCAACTATCATGTGCCGCCCTATGAAGTCGAGCGCATGCTGGCTCCGCGCAGCTTTTACCGAATCGGGCAATCTCTGCCGTCCCTGGCGGTTTCACCATTGGTCTGCGATCGAAGCTATCGGCTCGAGGCCCGCTTTAACTGGGCGCCCGGTGATGAGGGCATCATTTTTTCGCTCGGTGACCGATTCTGCGGAATCGTTCTTTATGTCGAGTCGAGTCAGCTGCACTTCATCTACCAGTGGTGGCACAGGCCCACGGTGTTGGCGCCGATTGCATTGAGTGCAGGCGCACAGACGTTCGAGCTGCACTGCCGGGCGCTTGGCTCCAGACAAGGCCAGGCGGATCTCAGCCTGAATGGGGTCCGTTACGTCGACGCAGCCGACTTATCGCCAACGATGCTGCGCATACCGAATTCCGGTATGAGTGTAGGCATGTCGAGACGACTCTCGGTCAGTGAACGATATGCGCATCGTGGTGCGTTTAGCTACACCGGCCTCATCGAACAGGTGCGAATAGAATCGGGCGCATTGGCTCCCGGTAGTCATCTTGAGCCCAGTGAGGCGCTTGTTCAAGAGAGGCTGCGGGCGACTGGTTCAAGCTAGCCCTGGGCCAAAGAGTGTCTGATGAGTGCCCATCCCCCGTTAATGGGGAAGAGCCGAAATTTGGTAGGTCGTGCCAGATTCGAACTGGCGACCAACGGATTAAAAGTCCGCTGCTCTACCGGCTGAGCTAACGACCCGTATGGAAAGCCTAAGATTATAGCGTTAGGCGTATGATCCGGTCAAACTGTAGCCGGTCAGCGCTACACGCTTTCGCGCGCGCCATCGCGTGCTCGGGCCTCCTGAGGAACGTTGAGCTTCCCAAAGAGAATGCCCGCCTTCAAAAATTCATCGGGTGTAAGCCCTTCCCGTTTGATTAATTTATCGACGATAGTGTGAATATCTGAAAGGCCCGTGCGAGATACCAGCTGATAATTGGTGCCTCTCGGAAGCAGTAGCAAGGCGTCGAGACTCAAGCCTGCTTTCTTGCCTTCTACCAGCACTCGTTGGAGCGCTTGTCTCGCCTGCGGGTCGGCGAGAGTCTGAAGATCTTTCTGCTTACCCGCTTCCTGCTGGTCTCTCAAGCTGGTTGCTACGCGGTCGAAAATTGAACGATCGTCTTCATTTAGCTCAGACGCGTCCGAGGCGCCGTCAAAGTTCTTCAACCTGTCACTCACGAGCTTAGCGGTAAGCGCCTCAGTATGGGGCTGTAGTAATTGTTCGCGGTCTTCGCTGGACTTAGAAGAATCCAGAATGCTGGGATCGTCATAGACTGCGCGGTAGAGCGCTCCAGCCTCCTTGTTGATTAACTCCAAATCCGCCGCCGAGATTGTTTTTATGAACTCGATAGCCGCGAGTGCATGGTGCCTGGCTTGAGCGTTTAATGAAACCGTCTGCCCGGATTTTTCGGCGAGCTCAAACTTCGTGTTCCACGAGGCATCTCGGGGAATCAGCGATTCACTACCTAACCGACCTTTTTTAGTGGCTGTGGCGGAGTTGATTTTGGCTATCAGATCTGACGCGGGGGCTGAGTCAGCCTCCTGCCGTTCCATCGCCTGTAAAAGCTTCACGAACGACACGGTACCAATCCCGCGCCTTTTGGAGTCATTGGCAAGGTAGGCATCGAGCGCCTTGCGCGCCTGGTCGCCATAGGCGTCCTGCACCATCTCTTGAACGAGGCGGGTGGCTGCTGTCGCCCCGCTCCCCATGAAACCCGCCTTGACATCAACCTCATTTCCGCTGGCCGAAAGCCGCAAGTAGCCACTCTTGATCGCGCCCTTGTCGGAGACCAGATCCGCCGCGATTTTCTGAAGCGTTTCGCGGGCCTTGTCCTTATGAGTGAGCGACGCGGTTTTCGCCCCGCGATCGAACTGAATTTGCTGGTTGGATATCTTCATCACCGGAACGGTAGCAGCTATTAGGGCGTCGTCCCAGGATTTGCGGCGTCTTCACCGCAGTTGCGCATGAAGCAGTGCGCCGACCCCGGTCAAATTAAGACCGGGCAGTATCAGCTTTTGCCAGCGGGCGCCGCTGCAGCAGGTAACGTGACCAGGCGATCGCGTGCCGACTTGGCCGCAGGTGACTCGGGAAACTTTTCAATCAGTTGCTCAAGCGTGCGGCGGGCTGAGCGTCGATCCCCGCTTTCGATCTGTGCGTAGGCGAGGCTGAGCATTGCATCTGGTGCCCGTTCACTGGCCGGAAAGCGGGTCAGTAGGGTCTGCTGACTTTCGATGGAGGCCTTGAAATCTTTTAGCTCAAACTGCGTGCTGCCCAGCCAGAACAGCGCGTTGGCCATGTACGGGCTGTCAGGATACTGGGTACGAAACGACTGCAGCGTAGCTTGCGCGAGCTTGAAATCGCGCTCACGAAACGCGGTAACCGCCGCCTCGAAACGACGTCGCTCGCTGGGGCTGACGGTGACCGACTTACCATCGATTTGCACAGCCACCGGTTCGATAGGCCGCAGGCGCTCGCTGAACTCGGCGCTTTGGTCACGCAGCATCTTCTGCGTATTGGCCAGCTCATTCGTCTGCTCTTCGAGTGAGCCACGAAGCCGGGCGAGCTCCTGGCGCATGGCATCAAGCTCACTGCGCAAGGCCAGCTGCCCTCGCGTTGCTGCCTCCAGCGCATCGAGTCGGTCGGCGTATTCCTTCATCTGGGCGCCGAGCTCACGGCTCATGAGATCAATGCGCCCGCGCAGGTCGATGATGGCGCGGCGCGCTTCATCGTCACCACCAAACAGCTGAGCCTGGGCGGCCGAAGCCACTGCCAGCCATAAAGCAAGAGACGTCAGCGCGCGGTTTGCCATCATGGATGCTCTTTCCGGACGGGCTTACTGGTAGACGATATCGGCGCGACGATTCTCAGCAAGGGAGGCCTCGTCGGTGCCGGTGGCCTTGGGTCGCTCTTCGCCGAAGCTGACGGCTTCCATTTGCTGTTCGGTGACACCCAAAGTGGCGAGGGCGCGGCGCACAGCCTCGGCACGCTTTTGTCCGAGGGCGAGGTTGTACTCGCGGCTGCCGCGCTCATCGGTGTTGCCCTGGATGATGATACGGCGCTGGGGGTTGGTGAGTAGAAAACGCGCGTGCGCCTCGACAGTGACGCGATACTCTTCTTTGACCTGGAAGCTGTCGAAGTCGAAGTAGATGCTGCGACGGGACAACGGATTGTTGGGGTCATTGAAGGGATCTTGCTGCAGCTCAGACTGGCTGGCTGAACGTCCGGCTGTGCCGCTGGCATCGGCCCCGCCCATTTGTGCGGATGAGCCACCGGCGCCCTCGGCACGGCTTTCTATCGGCGCACCCTTTTCGTCCAGGGTTACTCCCGTACTGCATGCTGCAACCAGCGCTGCGAAGGTGAGGGTAAGGGTGGTGCGAAACAGACGGTTCATCAATGCCTCCGGGGGCTTGGGTTCAGTCGGTTAAAGAGGGTTTAGGGTGCGAATGGGCCCCAAGTGGGCTCTCGAATGTCGGCCGCGTTAGAGCTCAGACGCTGCTTGGCTCGGCCATCGAGCGTGACCAGCATGAGCGAATCGCGTCCGCCTGAGCGGGTGGCGTACATCAACCAGCGACCGTTCGGCGAGAAACTGGGAGATTCTTCCTGGCCGCCGTCGGACAGGACGCGCTCGGCGCCTCCGCCAATGCTTCTGACCACCACCATGTAGCGGCTATCGCGCCGTGACACATAAGCCAAGGTGGCGCCGTCGGGGCTGATGCGCGGGCTGACGTTGTAGGAGGAACCGAAGGTGATTCGGGTAACGTCTCCGCCCGTGGCGGCGACACGATAAATTTGCGGTGAACCGCCGCGGTCGGACGTGAAATAAATAAAGCGGCCGTCTGGCGTAAATACGGGCTCGGTGTCGATAGCCGATGAGGTCGTCAGTCGCGTGGGCGTACTGCTGCCGTCAGCCGAGATGAGATAAATCTGCGAAAGACCATCGCGGGTGAGCGATACGGCCAGTGATTTGCCATCGGGCGACCAAGCCGGAGCGCTGTTGCTGCCGCGGAAGTTCGCGACCGGCAGCCGCTGGCCATTGGCGAGCGTGTGCACGTAAACCACGGGCTTCTTGCTTTCAAATGACACATAGGCCAGACGCTTGCCATCGGGCGACCAGCGCGGCGAGATAATGGGTTCAGCTGAGCTGAGCGCCGACGACTGCCCCTCTCCGTCCCAGTCGGCAATGACCAGCCGGTACGACTCGCCCTGCTTAGAGACAAACGCGATTTGTGTCGAGAAAATGCCTTTGTCGCCGGTGAGTTTTTCGAAAATGATGTCGGACACCCGATGCGCCCCGAAACGGACGTCTGCCTCAGGGACGACGAGTGATTCACCCGCGAGGACAGTTTCGCGCACCGTATCGACCAGCTTGAAACGGATATCGATGCGGCCATCCGCAAGACGGGCTACCGAGCCGGTAACAACGGCGTCTGCGCCGCGACTGCGCATAGCTGGCAGGTCGACGGCTACGGTGTCGCTAAGGGTGGCCTGCGGATCGATGACGCGGAAGGCGCCACTGCGCGTGAGATTGGCCCGGATGATGTCGGCGATCTGCTGCGGCGCGCGGTTGCCGGCTGCGAAGTTGGCCACTGCTATGGGGTAACGCGTAGCCCCTGAACCGGTGACGTCGATGCGCATCTGCGCAAACGACATCGCCGACGCGAGAAGCATCAAACACGCTGAGAGCATCCGGATTGCGATGATCATGGCTGTTGCGCGAGCGGAGCGCTTCTATCCGATAGTAAACCGGGCATTATAGTCACCGCCGGCCGATTCGTGTTCAGTAAGCACACGAATTACCGGGCATACCGGGAGTACGTGACCGATGCAGACCTAGTCCCGTGGACCGGAACTGATTTCGTGTAGTCCGACCGGACAGTCTCCGTTAGGTCGCCGCGGCCACGGTCCCGACTTGCGAATGCCGCGCTCAGCGGCTTCGTCCCACACACGAACGCCGCTGCTTCGCTTAAGCGAGACCGAAGTGACTGGGCAATCTCGGCCATCGGCGCTGGCAATCGGGCTGGGCTGACCGACCCGAACTTCGAAGATGGCCCTTGGATTGCCGCTGATTCCCTGAGGCTCAACAATGGCATCTTTAATCAGGGCCGATAGCAGGCCTCGGTAAGTCGCGTCTCCGGCTCCGCCGCCAGCGGCGGCTGCGCCCGCCGCGGCGCTTCCGGAGTTGCTGCGGGCTGACGTCCCGTCCTGGGCCAGAAGACGCTGCATATCTGCCTCGCGCTGCTTGGCGGCGTCGCGACGCGCAGCTTCTTCGCGGCGCTTCTCCTCGGCCAGTCGTTTTTCTTCAGCCTCTTTGCGCGCTTTCTCGGCAGCCGCTTTTTTCGCTTCTTCTTCCTTGCGCTTTTCCTCAGCCAGACGTTTTTCCTCGGCCTCTTTTTTGGCTTTTTCGGCGGCCAACTTCTTCGCTTCTTCTTCTTTGCGTTTGTCTTCCGCGAGGCGCTTTTCTTCAGCTTCTTTCTTGGCCTTTTCAGCAGCCAGCTTCTTCGCCTCGTCTTCCTTGCGCTTTTCTTCGGCCTCGCGACGAGCCTTCTCGGCGGCTGCGCGCCTGGCCTCCTCCTCTGCCTTTTTAGCTTCTTCTTCTTTGCGCTTTTTCTCCTGCTCAAGCGCGATATCGGGCGGCTTCGGCGCCTCAACCGGCGGCGCAGGCGCAGGCGGGGGCGGCGGGGGAGGTGGCGGCGGTGGGGGAGGTTCGGGTTTGGGCTCTGGTTTGGGTTCTGGCTTGGACTGCGGCCGCGGTTCGGCCTGCACGACCGGCGGCGGCGTCCAGAGCTCGGCGCTGACGGCGGCGGGTTCCTCGCTGGTGCGCCACTTGATACCCACCAGCAGCAATGCAGCGAGCAGTCCGTGCATCAGCAGAGCCAGTAGCAGCGACCGGATACCACCACGTGGCCGGGGTGGCTTGAGCGGTCCGCGCGCTTCGTTGGTGGCGGAGAGGCCGTCGGGCCGGCTATTGGGCTCTGACATGGTGCGGCTTCAGTTACCGGAGGGTTTGACCATCAGCGCCACGCGGCCGATGTTGGCGCGCTGCAGCTGGTCCATGACATTGACGACACTTTCGTATCGCACCCCCTTGTCGCCGCTGATGACCACAGGCAGGTTTTGGCCGCCGACCTCGCGCACAGCTTCGCCGACTTCTCGCAACGCCACCGTGCGCTCGAGTGACTCGCCGGCGTTGCGGGTTCGCACCCGCAGCTCGCCTGACTCGCGCACCATAACCTCAACATAAACGTCGGGCCGGGTATTGCTGCGGCCGGCGCTGGGCAGATCGACGACTCCAGGGGGCATCATGGGTGCGGTCACCATGAAAATAACCAGCAGCACCAGCATGACGTCGATGTAGGGAACGACGTTGATCTCGCTGACCGCGCGGCGGCGGCTCCTGCCTGAACGTAAGCTGACGTTGGGCATGATACCTAGCGCGCGCGTCGCTGGAGAATGTTGGAGAACTCTTCGATAAACGTCTCGAAGCGTGACGAGAGTCGGTCCATGTCGTGAGATAGCCGGTTGTAGGCCACGACCGCTGGAATTGCAGCAAACAGTCCAATGGCGGTGGCCACCAGTGCTTCTGCAATGCCCGGCGCAACTGATGCCAGCGTGGCCTGCTGCACGTTCGCCAAGCCGCGGAATGAGTTCATGATGCCCCAGACGGTTCCAAACAAACCGATATACGGACTGACTGAACCCGCCGAAGCGAGAAAGGCCAGATTGGATTCCAGCGCATCCATTTCACGCTGATACGCGGCGCGCATCGCCCGGCGCGAGCCATCGAGCATGGCGCCAATGTCGCCGGGCTTCTGGTGTCTGACCTTCAGAAACTCGCTCATGCCCGATTCGAAGATGCGCGCCAGTGAGCCGTGGTCACGTTTCTTGTCCTGCACCTGCTGATAGAGCACGCCGAGATCGCGGTCGCGCCAAAACTCGGCCTCAAAGGTATCTGTGGCGCGCCGAGCGTCGCGCACCACAAACAGCTTGCGAAAGATAACCGTCCATGAGGCTACCGAGATGGCGACCAACAGTGCCATCACCAGCTGCACCAGCAGACTCGCTTCGGCAATCAGCGATATGATTGACAGTTCGTTTTGCATGCGAAGACCTCAGTAGGCTGCGCCAGAGGATTGAACACGGTCAGTGCCACCGTCCCGCAGCTGAGCAAGCTGGGTTAGAAGTGGCGCCGGCAGAGCAGCAGGCTTGCCAGAGTCTGTGCGAATCGCCGCGACCTGCACCTGAGCCGTCACCAGAACAGTTCCGCGCGGCATGAGCGTTGCCGATTGCGCAAGCGTGAGCGATGCGCGTCCAAGCGCAAGCAGGCGCACGTCGACGAGCACTTCATCATCAAGTTTTGCGGGGCGCAGATAGTCGATCATGAGGCGTCTGACCACAAAACCCAAGCCCGCATCGGTCTGCAGCCGCGACTGCGTAATGCCGAGCGATCGTAGCCAGTCGGTGCGGGCGCGCTCAAAAAAACGCAACCAGCTCGCGTGGTAAACGATTCCGCCTGCATCGGTGTCCTCGAAATAAATTCGCACCGGCTGGGTGTGCAGCACCCGCGAGGGCGATGCCTCGCTGCCAGGCTTGCTCGCCAGACGAACGGGTTGATGGGATAGGGCCATGCTTATAAGGCCCGCGATTCTACCAAGGGCGGGAATGACCGCCCAGGCATTCCGCGATATCAGGCCAGCGCGGTAGGGGATCGATTGCCCCGAATCCTCGCGTTGCCAGTGCCGCGGCGACTGCGCCTGCACGCGCGGCAGTCGCCAGATCATCACCCGCCAGCAGGCGAGCGACGGTGACGCCGCCGAAGCAGTCTCCAGCGCCCGTGGCATCGACCGCCTGCACCGGCCAGGCGGGGATGTCCACTAGGTTCTGCCCGGTGCTGACGCAGGCGCCAAGCTCGCCGCGCTTGACCGCGACAGCGCGTGCGCCCTGAGCCAGGGCCCAGTCGACCAATGCTTGAGCCGAGCCCACACCCAGAACCGTCTGCGCCTCGTCGATGGATGGCAAAAACAGATCGGTGTAGGCGAGACTGGCACGGGCGATAGCCGCCGCGCGGGCGGCTGGCCACAGACGCGGCCTGAAGTTGAGGTCGTAACTGACACGCACGCCCGCTTCGCGCGCCAGGGCCATCGCCTGAAGGGCGGTATCGCAGGCCTGGGTGCTGATGGCTTGGGTGATACCCGACACGTGCAACCAACGAGCGCTGCGGATCGCAGCGACGAAGCCTTCGTTGAGCTGCATACGGGTGGCTGCCGAGCCCGTACGCCGGTAGCTGAAATGGTGCCCACTGCCGTCATAACTGATGAAGTAAATACCCGTGGGCGCTTCTGTGTCGAGCTCGACTGCGCTGCAGTCGACACCCTCACGGTTCCATAAATTAAGCAAGGCTCGTCCGAAGGGTTCGTCACCCACGCGGCTGAGATAGGCCGTGCGTGCGCCCACGCGGGCCGCGGCGATCGCGAAATTGGACGTGTCGCCGCCGAATCCGAAGCGATAGGTCGGTTCACCCTTGATCTGGCTGAATTCAATGAGTGGCTCGCCCAGCGCGACGATGTCGGCCGGGCCTGTCGGCACCTGTGATTTAAGAACTTGCATGGCAGGTGAGTGAACTGTCGGGCGCTCGGGGGTTTGGTGGCGACTAGCGGTAACCGAGCCAACGCCAGAGCGTCAGCGCAAGCGCGGCAGCCACGACCATGGCGATGAGGGCGCGCGCCAGGCCCTGGCGACGGTAAAGCGTCCAGTCAAAGCGCTCGGCCATGATGAGGGCAAGGCCAAAGCCTGCGGCCAGTCCACCCAGATGTGCAGCGTTATCGACCACGCCCGAGGTAAACCCCAGAAACAGCGAAAAGCCCACGAAGGTCAGCAGAGAGTTGCGAACCGGCTTGACCAGGGGTGCAGGCAGGCGGCTGTGTTTGGTGAAAATGGCGGCCAGCAGTGCGCCGACAACGCCAAAAATTGCGCCGGATGCGCCCACCGATACAGCGGTACGTCCTGCGAAGAAAAGGCTGGCCAATGAGCCGAACAGGCCCGACCACAGGTAGATCAGAAAAAATTGGGCATTGCCGTAGAAGCGCTCGGCGAGTCGACCGACGTCCCACAAGGCCCACATGTTGAACGCCAGGTGAATGATGCCGGCATGCAGCACAGTGGCGCTGAAAAGTCGCCAGGGCTGCAGGTGCGTCTCAGCAAGCCGGTTGCCACCCCACGCGAGGAGTTCAGCACCGGAGGGGCTGAGCAAAGGTACGCCCAGCGCCACGTTCAGCAGCCACACCGCCACGTTGATAGCGACAATGGTGGGGGTCACCCAGGTGCGCGGCGTCGCCTGATGCAGGCGATAGAGAAACTCGTCGCTCAAGCGCCCTCCCAGAGCTCTGGGGCGCGTCCGCCTGGCTGGGTCAGGCCAAAGTGATGCCAGGCACTGGCCGTGGCAATGCGTCCACGCGGTGTGCGCTGAATGTAGCCCTGCTGAATAAGGTAGGGCTCGAGCACGTCTTCGATGGTGTCGCGCTCCTCACCGATGGCCGCTGCCAAATTGTCCAGACCCACTGGACCCCCGGCAAAGCGCTCGATCATGGCTTTAAGAAGTTTGCGGTCCATCAGGTCGAAGCCCACCGCATCGACATCAAGCATGCGCAGCGCCGCATCAGCGACAGCCGGATCGATTCGCCCACCCGCCTTGACCTCGGCGTAGTCGCGAACTCGACGCAACAACCGATTGGCGATTCGCGGGGTACCGCGCGATCGGCGCGCGATTTCACGCGCACCGTCATCAGAGATGGGGGCACCCAGCAGCCCTGCCGAACGACCGACGATGAGGGTGAGCTCATCAACGTCATAGAACTCGAGGCGCTCGACGATGCCGAAGCGGTCGCGCAGTGGGTTGGTCAGCATGCCCGCGCGCGTTGTCGCGCCCACCAGGGTGAAGGGCTGTAGATCGAGCTTGATCGATCGGGCGGCAGGACCCTCACCGATCATGATGTCGATCTGGTAATCCTCAAGGGCCGGGTAGAGAATTTCTTCGACGACGGGCGAGAGCCTGTGGATCTCGTCGATGAACAGGACATCGTTTTTTTCGAGGCTGGTGAGGATGGCGGCCAGATCACCAGGCCGCTCAATGACCGGCCCGGACGTCTGCCGCAGCTTCACCCCCATCTCGCTGGCGATGATGTGCGCAAGCGTAGTCTTACCCAGGCCGGGCGGGCCGAACAGCAGCAGGTGGTCTAGCGCTTCGCCACGCCCGCGGGCGGCTGCAATGAAGATTTCAAGCTGCTCACGGATCTTGCGCTGACCGACATAGTCAGCCAGCGTTCGGGGGCGCAGGGCCCGTTCGACCACTTCTTCGGAGGAAGTCGCAGGCGCTGCCGACACCAGACGGTCATGCTCGATCATCCGGCGGCGACCTCAGGTAAGGGCGGGCGTTTCATCAGGCCTTGCCCAAACTACGCAGGGCCTGACGGATGCCCTCTGAAACAGCGAGCCCGGTCGGCAGCGCCCGCACCGCGGTGCTTGCCTCTCGCTCGGAGTAGCCCAGCGCCAAAAGCGCCCGCAAGATATCACCGCTGGCGTCCACGGCACCTGAGCCGCCTGCGCCGGGAATGGCATCAGCCAGGCGGCCCTTGAGCTCAAGCAGCAAGCGCTCAGCAGTTTTTCGACCGATGCCGGGAACTTTAAGCAGCCGCGCGCTTTCCTGCAGGGCGACGGCCTGGGTGAGGTCGGCGACCGATAAACCTGACAGCACCGCCAGTGCGGTGCGCGGACCAACCCCGGAGATGCGGATCAGCTGATCGAAGGCCTCACGTTCGCCGGCCGTTAAAAAACCATAGAGTAGGTGTGCATCTTCGCGGACGATGAGTCGTGTAAAGAGGCTGACACGGGTACCGATGTCGGGCAGATCATAGAACGTGCTCATGGGCACATCGACCTGATAGCCCACGCCCGCCACGTCGATAAGTACCGACGGCGGCGACTTCTCAAGCAGGGAGCCCGACAGCCGTGCAATCATGTCCAGATCTTATCAGGCTGAATTCAAGCTGAACGCAGACGGCCGCGTCGGCTGCGTGCGCCGCTGCGTGCTAAAGCGAGACCGTTGCCGGCAAAGCGGCCCGACAGGCTGTCCGCATGCGCATGACAGATCGCGCAGGCCAACGCATCGGCGGCATCGGCCGAGGGTTCGGCCGGAAGGGCCAGAAGTCGTTTCACCATGGCCTGAATCTGTTCTTTAGTGGCGCGTCCATAACCCACAACGGACTGCTTGACCTGCAGGGCGGTGTATTCATGCACCGGCAGGTCGCGCGTTGCCAGGCAGGTGATCGCTGCACCGCGCGCCTGCCCCAGCGCGAGCGTCGCCTGCGGGTTGACATTCACAAAAACGATCTCGACAGAGGCAAGCTCGGGCTGATAAGCCTTGATGACTTCTGCAAGCCCATCGTGGATGGTACGCAGTCGGGGCGCCAGTGCGCCATCGGGGACGCGAATGACGCCGCTCGCGACGTAGCTGAGCTGGCTACCCCGTACGTCGATGACGCCGAAACCAGTTCGCCGCAGGCCAGGGTCCACGCCCAGAATGCGCATGATGGGCGTGCCCTGCCGCTTAGTGACGGAAGTGTCGGACGCCCGTGAATACCATGGCGATACCGCGCTCGTCGGCAGCGGCAATCACCTCGGCATCGCGCATGGAGCCGCCCGGTTGAACGACTGCGACGGCGCCGAAGTCGGCCACCACATCGAGCCCATCACGAAACGGAAAAAACGCGTCGGATGCCACGACTGAGCCGGTTAGGCTGAGCCCCGCGGCCTGCGCCTTGATGGACGCGATGCGCGCAGAGTCGAGGCGGCTCATCTGCCCGGCGCCCACGCCCAGAGTCATCGCGTCACCGCAATAGACGATGGCATTGCTTTTCACGTACTTGGCAACCTTCCAGGCAAACAGCAGATCATCGAGCTGCTGGGCTGTGGGTGTCTTTTGCGTCACCACCTTCATGTCGCTGCGCGCCAGCACGTGCCGGTCAGCGGTTTGAACCAACACCCCGGATCCCACCCGTTTGATATCGACATCACTTGAGAGCGAGACGTTTTGTGCGGTGGCCGCAGCGGGCATGTCGATTTGCAGTACCCGGACGTTGGCCTTGCTCTGCAGTACCGCCAGCGCCTGCGCGCTGAAGCCGGGTGCTATCAGCACTTCGACAAACTGTTTGGACACTTGTTGAGCCGTGGCTTCATCGAGGCTTCGGTTGAACGCGATGATGCCCCCGAAAGCGGAGGTGGGGTCGGTCTTGAAGGCCTTGTCGTAGGCTTGGGACGGGTCGCGGCCCAGGGCGACGCCGCAGGGATTGGCGTGTTTGACGATGACACAGGCCGGAGCATCAAAGGATTTGACGCACTCCCAGGCCGCGTCCGCGTCGGCAATATTGTTAAAGGACAGCTCTTTGCCCTGCAGCTGGCGCGCGGTAACCAGCGAGCCTGGGCTCGGCGTGAGATCGCGATAAAACGCAGCCTGCTGATGGGGGTTTTCGCCATAGCGAAGGTCTTGCAGTTTCAGGAATCGACTATTGAACTGCGTACCAAACTGCAGGCGGTTGCCATCAGGCCCGATTGCGGACAGCCAGTCGCTGATCGCGGCATCGTAGTTGCTGATGCGATTGAAGGCAGCCACCGACAGTGCAAATCGGGTGGCATCCGACAGCGCGCCCGAGGTCCTTAACTCGTGCAGCACCGCAGCATATTGCGCCGGGTCGGTCAGCACACCCACATGTTTCCAGTTTTTGGCGCCGCTTCTCACCATAGCCGGGCCACCGATATCGATATTCTCAATCGCCTCTTCAAGGGTGCAGCCAGGCTTTGCCACCGTGGCTTCGAAGGGGTACAGATTGACCACCAGCAGATCGATGGGCGCAATGCCATGGGTCTGCAGCGCCTGCGCATGATCAGGCAGCTCTCGCCGGGCCAACAGTCCACCATGGATGGTGGGATGCAGTGTCTTAACCCGGCCGTCCAGCATTTCTGGAAAACCGGTGTGGCTCGATACTTCTGTTACCGCAAGGCCATTTTGAGCGAGCAGGGCGGCCGTACCGCCTGTGGATAGAAGGCCAAAACCCAACGCATGAAGCTCGCGTGCCAGGTCTACGACGCCAGTTTTATCGGAGACGCTGATCAGCGCGAGTCGCGAATGAGCCATGTGTACACCTCCAGGGTGAAAGTTGACCGGCTCAGAGCAGGCCGTGGGCGAGCAGTTTTTTTCTCAGCGTGTTTCGGTTGATGCCGAGCATCTCGCTGGCGCGTACCTGGTTACCCTGGGCCTCACGCATGACGACTTCAAGCATGGGGCGCTCGACGGCCTGTATCACCATGTCGTAAATCTGGCTTGGGCTCTGGCCCTCGAGGTCTAAAAAATAGCGCTCGAGGCTTAGCGTGATCGCCTCGTCGAGACTGGATTGCCGGTTAATCATGGATTTGTTCGGGCAGAAATTCGTCTAGCGCCTGCAGTTGCGCCTCGGCAGATTGCAGGGTGTTGAAGCCAGCCAGAAAGACCGGCGCGTGTTTGCGATGAGCGAGATACCAGCCCACATGCTTGCGGGCAGTTTGCACGCCCATGAATTCACCATGAAACCGATAGTGATCGAGCAGGTGCTCTCGCAGAACAGCGTGTAATTCGGCGGATCCCGGGCGCTCAGGAAGTGTTCCGGACTGCAGGTACTGACTGATTTCGCGAAAGATCCAGGGACGGCCTTGTGCTGCGCGGCCAATCATGACTGCGTCGGCGCCGGTGGCCGCGAGGACCTCTCGCGCTTTGGCTGGACTGTCGATATCACCATTGGCGACCACCGGAATATTGATGCTGGCCTTGACCTCGGCAATGGTGTCGTATTCGGCGTTGCCGCCAAATCGGCAGGCACGCGTACGACCATGCACGGTGATCATGACGGCGCCCGCCTGCTCGGCTGCGCGCGCCAGATGCACCGCGTTGCGACGGGTGGGGTCGGGTCCGGTACGCATCTTGACAGTCACCGGAACATTCACCGCGCGGGTGACAGCTTCGATGATGGCCAGTGCGAGCGGTTCGTCGGCCATCAGGGCGGAGCCTGCCTGCACCCGACAAACTTTTTTAGCTGGGCAACCCATGTTGATATCGATAATTTGCGCGCCGCGGTCAACGTTGAACCGGGCGGCCTCGGCCATCATGGCCGGATCGCCGCCGGCGATTTGTACCGCACGCGGCTCCAGCTCACCAGCATGGTCGATGCGTCTGGATGTTTTGACGGACGCCCATAAGGCTGGGTTCGAGGCGGCCATTTCAGAGACGGCGTAGCCCGCGCCAAGACGCTTACAGAGCTGGCGAAACGGACGATCAGTGACGCCAGCCATAGGGGCGACCATCACATTGTTGCGAAGCTGGTATGGACCGATATTCATGAGGGGATACGGACACGGACGCGCGGGGACGGCCGGCGGGAAAGGCGTGGATTCTAGCGAAAAGCGCGGTGCACAAAAAAACGGGGTAAGTCCATGTGCCCGGCAGGCATGTGCAGACCCCCACGACCTGCAGCCTTAGTTTGAGCGCCAGCCAAACATAAAGCCGCGACCGATCTCGCGCCGCAGCATCTGGCATTGATCGATAAGGCTCAGACCCATGGACTGCAGGGGCCGCAGAAATTCGATTTGTGGAAGCAGCGCAAGCTGATCGGTGACAGCACAGGTGAGGTCACGATCGCGGGCTCTTGTGGTCTCAAATACCCGAAGCGCATCCTTGAGAGAGCCGTTATCGGCGCGTGCCTGCCCAAGACAGCGTGCCAGCACAAATGCATCGCGAAGACCCAGATTAAAGCCCTGCCCGGCGACCGGATGCAGGCTTTGTGCCGCATTGCCGATGGCGACGGACCAGGCCGACTCTGACGCGCGTCGCCGTCGTCGTGCCAGTGGGGCTGTGTGACGGGGACCGTCCAGACGCAGCCTGCCTAGCGCCGGCCCGAAGGCGTGTCTAAGCTGCTGCTCGAATTCGTCCGGCGGCATTGACTGTCGCTCGCGTGCCCGCGCTTCGGGCGCGCACCATACCAGTGCTCGGCGGCCCGATTCGGGTAGAGGTAAGAGCGCCAGAGGGCCTTCGCTGGTGAAGCGCTCGAAGGCCACGCCGGGCTGATCATGTGAGACCTGAATCTCAGCTTGAAGGGCGAGCTGCCCAAAGGTGCGGGTGAGCGCATCTTCACCGGGGTCGCCATCCGCCAGAACGCTGATGCAATCGCGATCGGAATCCCTGCCCTCGGTCGGGTACAGTGTCTGCACCGCTACCAGCGCTCTATATAGATCGCGGTAGCGCACGACCCTGCCGAGCGCGTCACGGCCGAATTCGTTGGCCCGCAGTTGCGTGTGACCGATGCTGCGTGCGCGGCCGATGTCGACGACCGTAATCGCGGCGCCCGCCGGGACGACGGCGATGCGCGACAACAGATCAAGACTGCCTGCTGAGAGCGCAATGGCACGAGAAGCCAAGCCCTCAGGCAGTTCCTCCACAGGAGGCTGTGCGATCAGATCGTGGGCTCGAAACCCAGCACGTAAAAGCATGGCCCTCAGGGCAAGGCCTACCGGACCCTGACCCGTAATGGCGACACGCTCGGCGTGCGTTTGCTCGCGATCGCGGTCAGGGCTCTGACTCATCGGGTTGCTGCTGTTGATGTGATCGGTCAGCTGCGCATCAGGGCCTCAATATCAGCCGCCAACTTGGGCACCGCAGCGGTCAGGATGTCGCATCCCGCTTCGGTGACCAGGGCATCGTCTTCGATGCGGATGCCAATATCGTGAAAGTGCTGCGGGATATCGTCAGCGGCGCGCACGTAGATTCCCGGCTCGATGGTAAGCACCATGCCAGCGTGCAGAATGCGTGAAGCCTTGGTATCGTCAGCCGCCGCACCGGGCTCCCGGTAGTCACCGCAGTCGTGTACGTCCATGCCCAGCCAGTGGCCGGTTCGATGCATGTAGAAACGCCGATAAGCGCCCGATTCAATTGCCGCATCAAGCGGCCCAGTGATCAGGCCGCAGTCGATCATGCCCTGCGCCAGCACACGAACGGCCGCATCGTGTGGGTCGGTAAAGCGTGCGCCGGCTCGCGTACTCGCGACGGCGGCGCGCTGGGCGTCCAGCACGATGTCATACAGCGCGCGTTGCGCACCCGTGAATCGCCCCGAGACAGGGAAAGTCCGCGTGATGTCGGATGCGTAGCCATCGAGCTCGCAACCGGCGTCAATGAGTAGCAGGTCGCCATCTCGCAGTTGTGCGTCGTTTTCGTGGTAGTGCAGCACACACCCATGCCGGCCACTGGCCACGATGCAGCCATAGGCTGGGGCCTGCGAGCCACGGCGACGAAACTCATGCAGCAATTCAGCCTCGATTTCGAATTCGAAACGCCCAGGGCGGGTTGCTCGCATGGCTCGGACATGGGCATCGGCCGAGATACCCGCTGCGCGTCGCATGACTTCAATTTCGTGCGCGTCTTTAATCAGACGCATGTCGTCGAGCAGGGATCGTACGTCGACCACCTGGTCAGGCGCACGCACGCCGGTTCTAGCCTGAGCCCTTACTGAACCCAGCCAGCGCGCGACCTGTTCGTCACCGCCGCTGTTGGCGCCGATCGCTGCATAAAGACTGGGCTGATTGGCCAGCAGCGCAGGCATTTCAGCGTCGAGTTGACTGATGGATAGTGCCCGGTCGAATCCGAAGCGCTCGCGTGCCAGAGCAGGACCGTAGCGATAGCCATCCCAGATTTCGCGCTCTTCGTTTTTGTCGCGGCAAAACAGCGTGCCTTGGCTGGATTGTGCATCGACGCTGATGACCAGGGTTGCCTCGGGCTCGGTAAAGCCGGTGAGGTAATAAAAGTAGCTGTCCCAACGGTAGGGATAGTGGGTGTCGCGGTTTCGTGGCGCTTCGGGCGCGGTGTGGATCACGGCGATACCACCACCGCTGCGCGCCCTGATCAGGGCGGCCAGTCGTTCACGTCGGGATTGATAGGGCTGCATACTTACTCCATCGCAGAGGATCGCAATTGTGCATCGAGTTCGGCCAATCGGGCTGGTGTTCCCACGTCAACCCAGCGGCCACGGTGGTGTTCGCCTTCAGCCGCGCCCTCGGCGATGGCCTGTCGAATGATCGGTGCCAGGCGGGCCGTCTGTCCGGGTTCAATGGCGCCGAACAGCACGGGGCGGTAGGCGCCAATGCCACTAAAGGTCAGACGCGCCAAACCCGACTCAGACAGCCTGCCGTTCACCAGGGAAAAGTCTCCCTCGGGATGATGCGTCGGGTTGTCCACCAGCACGCACCAGACTTTGCTTGGGCCGCTTCTCAGGCGCTTGGCCGCGTCATGCGCCCGGTGCATATCGAAGTCGCTAAAGATATCGCCGTTGACCACAACGAATGGATCGTCGCCCAGCAGGGGCAGTGCATGGCGTATACCGCCCGCGGTTTCAAGGGCCTGAGCCTCAGCCGAGTAACGAATGCGCAGGCCCCACCGTGAGCCGTCGCCCAGTGCCTGTTCAATCAGCATGCCCAGGTGGGCGTGGTTAATGACGATTTCGCGAAATCCAGCCTTGGCCAGGTGACTGAGATGCCATTCGATCAGTGACTGGTCCCCCACCTTTAAGAGTGGCTTGGGACAGTGATCGGTTAGCGGTCGCATACGTTCGCCGCGGCCGGCAGCCAGAATCATCGCTCGAATATCTGTCGGGCTCATGTCAGAACGTAAAGGCTGCTTTGGGCGGTGGCGCGTCTTCAATACGCTCGAGCACCCGCGCCAGACCGGCCAGAGCCTGATAGCGGCGCGCAACCGCAAGCGCCTGACTGGCCACCCGGGGCATATCGGCCAGATACCGTGACTTACCGTCCCGGTACCAGAGGCGGGCAAAAATACCCAGTACTTTGAGGTGGCGCTGCAGACCCATCCATTCAAACTCTTGCCAGAACTGACCGAAGTCAAACTGAACGGGTAAGCCCACGGCGCGCGCCTGCTGCCAGTAACGTACCGCCCAGTCGATCTGCTGGGCCTCTGGCCATTCAATATAGGCATCGCGCAACAACGAGACCAGATCGTAGGTGATGGGGCCGTTGACCGCATCCTGGAAATCCAGAATGCCGGGGTTACGACCGGGCTCCAGGCACATCAGATTGCGGGAGTGGTAATCGCGGTGAACCATGACCCGCGGCTGGGCCAGATTGTTGTCCAGCAGGCGCGAAAAGCCCTCGTCAAGCAGCCGGCGTTGTGTGCTGTCGAGTTCGACACCACGGTGCCGTTGGACATACCAGTCGGGAAATAAGGTCAGCTCTCGGGCCAGCAGTGCGCGGTCGTACTCGGGCAGTCCGCTGACCTGCGAGCCCGCCTGTATTTTGACCAGCGCCGCGAGCGCGTCCCGGTAAAGCGCATCGGCACTGTGCGTGTTGAGCTTGGAGAGATAGGTGAGGCTGCCAAAATCCTGCAGCAAGAGCAGTCCGGCCTGCGTATCGCTCGCGTAAATCTCGGGAATGCTGACGCCCGCCGCGCGCAGGCGTTCGGCGATCTCCAGGAATGGTCGAGTATCTTCATGCGGGGGCGGCGCGTCCATGACGATGGCGGTGGTCATGGGGTCGGTGCCCGGTCTCGATGCGCGGGTGACCTGTACGCGGAAGTAGCGTCTGAAGCTTGCATCATCCGAGGCCGGGGCCAGGGATTCAGCGGCGGTTTCGATGCCGTTGGGCTGGCTGAGCAGCCACTGTCTGATCATGCTTAATCGGAGGTCTGCGGCAGCGTTCTGAGGCATATCAGTGGTTACGAACTTCAGTGGGCGTGTGTCCCTATAATAGGGCACAACACTGCAGGGCATCTCCTGGCCATGCGCTCAAGCGTATTCCGTTCACCTTGGCTCTCACTATGCAGCGCGGCAGCCGCGTGGGCTTTGGTTTTTGCGGCGCATGTTCCCGCGGCCGCCACGGCGTTTGCTGCGGGCGAGGCCTTAATTCTTAAGCTGGATGGCGCTTTACAGGAACGAGGCTCACAGGGGCGCGATGAACGTCCGGTCTATGGTCGCGGGCACCGCGTTGAGGGGCGCTCGGGCCAGGATGTCACGCTTGAAGGTGACGCCGAATTGCGCCGCTCGGGCACAGTGGTGCGGGCTGACCGGCTGACCTACTATGAAGCCGATGATGAACTGTTTGCCGTTGGGCAGGTACGCGTTACGCGAGAAGGCAATATCTTTACGGGACCGCACCTACGCCTGAAAATCGAAGCCAATGAGGGCACCTTCACCAGCCCAACCTACTATCTGGGGCTGTACGGTGGTCGCGGTCAAGCTGAGCGCATTGATTTTCTGGGACCCAAGCGAAGCCGGCTCATCGGCGCGACCTACACAACCTGCGGACCCGAATCACCCGACTGGGTCATTACATCCCGCTCGCTGCTGCTCGATGAAGATATCGGCGAAGGCAAGGGCACTGATTCTCGTCTCAAGTTCAAGGACACGCTGCTGCTGGCAACGCCTTACATTGCATTTCCGCTCGGTGACGAGCGTCGTAGCGGGTTTCTGTCTCCCAGCTTTTCAATCACCAATCGGTCGGGCGCTGAGGTATCGGTACCGTACTACCTGAATTTGGCGCCGAATCGCGATCTCACGCTGGTGCCACACCTGGGCGTCAAGCGCGGCGCCTACCTGGGCGGTGATCTGCGATATTTGGAGCCCAACTATTCGGGCGAACTTCGCACCGAGTTCAATCCGAATGACCCCAGCACAGACTCTGAGCGGTATTTCTTCCACAGTCGGCATGCCATCCGAAATTTCATGGGATGGTCGGGTGGTTGGGATGTGCGCGGGGTATCTGATGACAACTACTTTGTCGACTATTCGCGTTCAATCACCACCAGCGCAGACCGGGTGCTGCCGCGAGCGCTTTCACTGTCGCGAGCTCTTGCGCCCGATTGGTCCATGGCCTTCAGTGTTCAGAAGTATCAGTCCATTCTCGATGCGCGGCCGGGGCCCTACGAGCGCGAGCCCCAGGTTGCTCTGAGCTTCAACCGGCGCGAGGTGGGTGGCTTTGATTTTTCATCCACCTTTGATCTCACACAGTTTCGCCACCCGGACCCCCGGCGCACCGAGGGGCTTCGCGTGTACGCCAACCCGCGGATGTCCTACCCGATTCTGCGGCCCGGCTGGTTCGTCGTGCCGCGGGCGTCAGTGCACCTTACCCAGTATCAGCTGATGCCGTTTGAGGCAGAGGGTCAGGATCTGTCGCGCAGTCTTCCGACCGTATCGTTTGACAGCGGTCTCATTTTTGAGCGCGGCGTGAATTTCGGTGGGACCGACTTCACACAGACGCTTGAACCGCGTCTGTTCTATGTACGCACGCCTTACCGTGATCAATCAAGAATTCCGGTTTTTGATAGTGCGCCGGCCGATTTCAGCTTTGCGCAACTATTCGCTGAAAACACCTATGTGGGTAATGATCGTATTGCCGATGTCAATCAGCTGACGGTGGCGACCATTTCGCGCTTGATCGATCCGGGTACGGGCGGCGAGCGGCTGCGCGGCGCGGCGGGTATCCGGCAGTATTTTTCTGATCAGGAGGTCACCATCCCGGGCGTCATAGCGCGAACTGATCGTCGTTCCGACCTGCTGCTGGCGGGCTCTGCCATGGTCGGACCTACGTCCAATCTCGATGCGGGCCTGCAATACAGTCTTGCGACATCGCGTCTTCCCCGTATGAGCCTTCTCTGGAGACATCGGCCCACTGATGGTCGGGTCTTTAACGCGGGTCTTCGCTACCGTCGCGAGCAACTGGGGCAGATTGATGTCTCTACCCGCTGGCCAGTGTTCGGAGGCTGGACCGCACTTGCACGCATGAACTATTCGTTTCTGGCAGAGGGTCGTGATCCGGTCAGCGGTACTCCCAACTCAAGGGGGCCTATCGAGACCTTGGGCGGATTTGAGTATCGCGCCTCGTGCTGGGTTGCACGCTTTGTCGGCCAGCGCTTTCAGACCTCGCTTACCGAGGCAACGACGGCTGTATTTTTCCAGCTCGAGCTGGGCGAGCTGGGCAGCATCGGACAGAACGCGATTAACATATTAAACCGTAATATCCCCGGCTACCGCGTGCCGCGCGGCCAGTCTTCACTGCAGTCCGACTACTTCGGTTACGAATGATGAAACCTCTCATGGAGCTCCATGGTGAACCCGCCTGTGCGCGGCGCTGTCGTCGCAGTCGCCGGGGCAGCGCGCTCAGCGCAAGCCTGTTGCTGGCGCTTGCTCTGTTGAGTTCAGCCCCAACGCTTAGCGCAGCCCCGCGTGAACTCGACTCGGTCGCTGCGGTTGTGAATACCGAGGTCGTCACGCGCACTGAACTCGCGCGGCGTGTTGAGCAGACACGGCAGCAGCTGCGCGAACGTCGTATCGAGGTACCGCCCGATGATATTCTGCGTCGGCAGGTGCTTGAGCGCATGATCATCGATCGCGCCCAGCTGCAATTAGCGCGAGAGTCGGGCCTGCGCATTGACGATGCGCAGATTGATCGGGCGGTTGCCAATATTGCCGAGTCTAACCGCATGAGTTCCGCGCAATTGCGAGAGCGGGTGCAGGCCGACGGATTAAGTTGGTTGCAGTTTCGCGAAGATGTGCGGGCCGAACTGGTGCAGGCCCGCCTTCGGGAGCGCGAAGTCGAGTCGCGCATTCAGGTCAGCGAAGCCGATGTCGACGCATTCATGGCAGAGCGCTCTGCGCAGGCGAGTGCACCGCGCGAATATCGGCTTGCGCAAATTCTGCTGCGGGTGCCTGAAGGTGCCTCCGCCGACGATATTCAGCGCCGCCGGGCCCAGGCCAACGAGTTACTCAATCAGGCCCGTGCGCCTGGCACTGATTTTGCCGCGTTGGCTGCTTCCCGGTCAGATGCGCCAGACGCCATGAGTGGCGGCGATCTTGGCTGGCGTATTGCCGAGCGTATTCCGCAGATTTTTCTCGAGGCGCTCGCTGGGCTCAAGACCGGCGAGCTGGCTTTAGTGCGAAGCCCCAATGGGTTTCATCTGTTGAAGCTTCTCGACCAGCGCAACGCTGCGTCGGCAGAAGCGGCGGGTGCCAAGAGCTTTCAATATCGGGCTCGCCATATTCTCATCCGGCGTGATGAGCCAGGCGGTGAGTCCGCAGCCCTGCAAAAGCTCGCCGAAATCCGCCAGCGCATCGCGTCTGGTGCGGTAGATTTTGCCCAGATGGCGCGGCAGTTTTCGGCGGATGGCACCGCCAGTCGCGGTGGTGATCTGGGCTGGGTACTACAGGGCGATACGGTTCCCGAATTTGAGCGCGTCCTGCAAAGCCTGCAGCCCGGACAACTCAGTGCGCCTGTTGCTACGCAGTTTGGCTTTCACCTGATTCAGTTACAAGAGCGCCGCGAATCGACGGGGTCGAGCGAGCGGCAGCGTAGTGCTGCCCGGCAGGCCCTTAGAGAGCAGCGCGTCGACGAGGCTTACCAGGACTGGCTAAGGCAGCTTCGCGATCGTACCTACGTCGAGATCCGACTCGATGAGCGCTGAGCGGCGCCGCGCGGAGGCTCTCCGCGCGGTGTCCGGGCACGTAGCCCGTAAGCGGTTCGGTCAGCACTTTTTGGCTGACCGCGGCATTCTCGAGGCCATCGTCGCGGCGATTGCCCCACAAGCGAATGATCGACTCATCGAAATCGGCCCGGGTCTTGGCGCTTTGACGCGGCGCTTGCTTGAGCGGGTTACCCCCATCGCCGCCGTCGAAATCGATCGCGATCTTGCAGGACGACTATCGCCACTGGTTACCAAGGGCAGTTTGCAGCTTTTTGAGGCCGACGCTCTATCTTTCGACTTTACGCAAGCCGCGAGCAGTTTGAGGGAAGCCGGTCAAACGGGTTCCGTACGGGTGGTGGGTAATCTGCCCTACAACATCTCCAGTCCACTGCTGGTGCACCTGTTGCAGTTTCGTACCCTTATTAAAGATCAGCACTTCCTGCTGCAGCGTGAGGTGGTTGAGCGCATCGTCGCCGGGCCTGGCAGCAGCGCCTATGGCCGGCTTGGTGTGTTGCTACAGGCGTTTTACGAGGTGGCAGCGCTTTTCGAGGTACCGCCCGAGGCGTTTGAGCCGCCCCCCAGGGTGCAGTCTGCAGTCGTACGCCTGGCGCCTCGTGCGCACCCACTCATAGAAGACCCGCGCCCATTGCAGCGCGTATTAGCCGAAGGGTTTGCCCAGCGTCGAAAAATGCTGCGTGGGCATCTGCTGCCCTGGCTGGAGCAGCAGGGCGTCAAGACTGCCCCCCTGGATCCGACCCTGCGACCCGAGCGCATCGACGTGGCGACCTGGTGCGACCTCGCCCGGCAGCTACCGAACTGATGGGCGGGACGCATGGGCCTGCGTTGCGTGCTTACTCGCCTTTGCGTTCGATGAGTTCGAGCTTGTAGCCGTCGGGGTCTTGAACAAACGCAATCACGGTCGTGCCGCCTTTGACTGGCCCGGCTTCACGCGTGACGGTACCGCCGGCCGCGCGGATGCGCTCGCAGGCCGCATACGCATCAGGCACGGCAATGGCGATGTGGCCAAAGCCTGCGCCTAAATCATAGTGATCAACGCCGTAGTTGTAGGTTAGTTCAAGCACCGCCCCCGAGGCTTCATCGCCATAGCCCACAAAGGCCAATGAATACTTCTGTTCGGGCCGGTCTGTCGTACGGAGCAGCTGCATATCCATGACCTGGGTGTAGAAGTTGACCGAGCGCTGCAGATCACCGACGCGAAGCATGGTGTGAAGAATACGCATGAACATCTCCGAAAAGGTTTGGCAGAAAAATCAGCCTACGGGTGTGTCGTCACTATAGGTGCGCAGCCACCCCCTGGCACGCTCGAAATCGGGAAACAATTCGCCGACTGTAGCCCAGAAACGCGGACCATGATTCAGCTCCCGCAGGTGGGCCAGTTCGTGGGCAATGACATAGTCAACGATATCGGGCGGAAAGTGCACCAGGCGCCAGTTGAGTCGAATGGATCCATCCGGGTTACAGCTACCCCAGCGGGTGCGCGCGGACGACAGCATCCACCGCGTGGGTGCAATGCCTAGGCGTTCACTAAAGACTGGAATGCGCTCGGCAAAGAAGGTTCGAGCGCGCTCGCGCAGCCACGATTCGACCCGATCTTTCAGTTGCTCGGAGTTGGCCTGGGGCGGCAAACCGATACGTACCTCGGAACCTAATCGCTGAACGCCCGATGAGCTGCTGTCGAGCTGCATGATCAGCGTTTCGCCCAGGACGCGCAGCGGCGCACCGTGCTCCCAACGAATGGCCATACTCTCGCGTCGCGCTTCATGCTGGCGCCATTCGGCGAGCTTGCGAACCACCCAATGGGCTTTTTCCTGTAGGGCACCCTCGACTTCGACAATCGATACCCAGCGCGGCGCGGTCACGCGCAGTCCCCGATGATCGATCTGAAACCCAATGGTGCGGCGACGTGATCGATGCAGCGCCCAGCTGATCTGCTCTCCTGCAAGGGTTGCAACTCGACGGCCGTCGGTGCTGCTGATCGAGCGCGCCGAGTCAGGCGATAACAGAGGCAGACTGAGTTGACGGTTTGTTTCGGTAGCTGGGCGTTGGCGTGAAGGCATGCGGATTTGAGTGTGAAAGTCTCAGGACTTGACCTTGGGTTCGTGAGCGTAGCGGTTCGGGCTTATTCGGCGCATCTCGGCCTCGATCCAGGTCTCAACCTCCCGGTTGAGTTGATCAGCGGTTTTTCCCACAGGACTAATGGGCGGTCCAATCGATACGGTGATCATGCCGGGAGTTTTAATGAATGCCTTGCGCGGCCAGCACTCTCCGGAATTGACGGCAATCGGTACGACTGGGGCCTGGGTTCGTAGTGCCAGGCGTGCCCCTCCGGTTTTGTACTGTCCTTGAGAGCCGGGTGCAGTTCGGGTCCCCTCGGGGAACATGATGATCCATCGACCCTGTTCAAGTTTGCGTATACCCTGAGCGACGACATGTTCGAACGCGTTGCTGCCCTTCTTGCGATCGATGTGAATCATGTCGAGCAGGGCAATACCCCAGCCAAAAAAAGGCAGATAAAGAAGCTCGCGTTTGAATACATAACACAGTTCACGTGGCATGAAACCGGGGTAGAACAGGGTCTCCCAGGTTGATTGATGTTTTGACAGCAGAATCGCTGCGCCCTGGGGCAGATGTTGCTGACCGACGACCTGCCAGCGGATACCCAGAAGCACACGTGCGGCCCAGATTTGTAGCCTGGGCCAGCTCATAGAGAGCCGATAACGCCAGACCAGGGGCAAGGGCGCACAGATCAGGCAGCACAGTGCAATCGGTACGACCGTGATAATCTGAAACAGGGTAAACAGCAAAGCCCTGAGCATTGCAGCCACGGGGTTCACGGGCTCCGTCAAGGTCTGAGCACTCAAGCGACGCTCAGGCGCGAGATATCAGCTACCCGGTTCATCAGTCCGTGCAACTGACTAAGCAGCGTCAGGCGATTATTGCGTAGGGCGGGGTCATCGGCCATGACCATGACCTGGTCGAAAAAACGATCGACACTGTCACGGACCTGGGCCATGAGGCTGAGTGCACCCGTGAAGTCCTGCTGCTGCATCCGCGTGGCCACCTGTGGCGACAGCCGCGCGACCAACTGGGCAAGCTCTTGTTCGGCGGAATCGACAAGCAGGCTCGTATTCAGTTGGGCTCCATACTCGACCTGAGCCTTGCGCAAAATATTGCCAATTCGCTTGTTTGCGGCAGCGAGTGCCTGTGCCTGAGGCATGGCTGAGAAAGCACGTACCGCGGCCAGGCGGGCCGGAACCTGCGCGAGTTCTGCAGGCCGCTGATCAACCACGCAGGCGACTTCAATCGATGAGTAGCCGCGCTCGCGCAGATAACTGACCAGACGTTCGTACACGAAGACTTCGAGAGCAGCGTGGGCGGGTTGTACTCGATCACCGAAGACGGCAAAAGCGGCATCGATGAGATCAGGCAGCGTGATGGTTAGTTGCTTCTCAACCAGCATACGGATAACGCCCAGCGCATGACGCCGAAGCGCGAACGGATCTTTATCGCCCGTGGGTAGTTGTCCGATACCGAACATGCCGGCCAGCGTTTCAAGCTTGTCGGCCAGAGCGAGGATAGTACCGCCGGCGCTGGCGGGCAGTTGGTCGCCAGCGAAGCGCGGCTGGTAGTGTTCGACGATAGCCTGTGCCACCGTGGGCGACTCGCCATCGTGAATGGCGTAATAGCGTCCCATGATGCCCTGCAGTTCGGGGAATTCGCCGACCATGCCAGTCAGCAGGTCAGCCTTGGCGAGCATAGCGGCCCTATCGACCTCGGCTGCCGACACCGACAGTCGATGAGCCAGACTTCGAGCCAGTGCCCGCAACCGCTCGGTGCGTTCGGCCTGGGTACCCAGCTTGGCGTGATACACAACGCTGGCGAGTTGTGGCAGCCGGTCAGCCAGGCGTGTCTTGCGGTCTTGTTCAAAGAAAAACCGCGCATCGGCCAGTCGGGGACGGACGACCCGCTGATTGCCATCAATAATGGCGCTGGGGTCTGTGACCTCCATGTTAGAGACAATCAGAAAGCGATTCAGCAGTCGCCCTTCGCGGTCGAACAGCGGGAAGTACTTCTGATTGGTACGCATTGTGAGAATGAGGCACTCCTGCGGCACCTGCAGAAAATCTGTCTCAAAGCGCCCGACATAAACCGCAGGCCACTCAACGAGCGCACAGACTTCATCCAGCAGAGGAGTCACCTGCGCCTCGTCGCCCAGGGATGCGTTCTGGCGGACCGCCTCGCTGCGAAGAAGCGCATCAATACGATCGCGCCTGCGATCAAATGCCGCGATCACCTTGCCCTCGTGCTCAAGTGTTGATTCGTAGTCTTTGGCGTGCCCAATACGAATCTCGCCTTGGCTTTGGAAGCGATGGCCTTCGGTAATGCGAGCGCTGGATAAGCCTAAAACGCATGCGGGCACGACCTCATCGCCGTGCAGCACAGTGAGCCGATGCGCGGGTCGTACGAAGCTGACATTGGTCTGCCCATCGGCCAGTTGATACTGCATGAGCTTCGGGATGGGCAGGCTTGCCAGCGTCTGTTCGAGAATTTCATTGATCACATGCCCCAGCGTGGCACCGGGTACCTGTGTGTGCCAATAAAAGCAGTCTTGTTTTCCATCGGATGCGACAGTAAGGGCCGAAACCGGAGCACCTTGTTTTTCGGCCCATTTCAGAAGGGCCTGCGTCGGCTGACCGCTGGCATCCCGACCCACTTTCACAGAGGGGCCTTTCAGATCGAGCGAACGCGCTGGCGCCTGCGATAGAACCGTGTCGATTCGAACAGCGAGCCGTCTGGGTGAGGCGAAGCCGGTGGCGTTTGCCTGCGCATCGGCCAGGCCTTGCGCCTGCAGTGCCTGCAGGATGGATTGACGAAAAGTGTCTCCCAGGCGTCCCAGCGCTTTGGGTGGGAGCTCTTCGGTGAATAGCTCAATCAGCAGGGCTTGAGCCATCTCAGCGATCTCCCGACGCGGCTAACATGGGAAAGCCCAGACGTTCGCGCGATTCATAAAAGGCCTGTGCGACTGCACGAGCGAGAGCTCTGACACGACCGATATAGGCTGCGCGTTCTGTCACGGAGATTGCGCCTCGCGCGTCGAGCAGATTGAAGGTGTGCGAGCACTTCATGACCATTTCATAGGCAGGCAGCGCGAGATGAGCTTCGATGAGCCGTTTGGCCTCAGATTCATACTGACCAAAGTGCTCGAACATCATGCTGGCATTGGAGTGCTCGAAGTTGTAGGTGGACTGCTCGACCTCATTTTGGTGGAACACATCGCGGTAGGTGATGTTGTCGGTCCAGCGCAGATCAAAAACACTTTCGACTTTCTGCAGATACATGGCCAGACGTTCGAGCCCGTAGGTAATCTCTCCGGTAATCGGCTGACACTTCAGCGAGCCGACCTCCTGAAAATAAGTGAACTGAGTAACCTCCATGCCATTGAGCCAGACCTCCCATCCCAAACCCCAGGCACCTAGTGTGGGTGACTCCCAGTCGTCTTCGACAAATCGCACGTCGTTGCTTTGCAGGTCGATGCCCAGGGCCTGCAGTGAGCCCAGATAGAGCTCAAGAATGTTGGGGGGAGAGGGTTTAAGCACAACCTGGTATTGGTAATAGTGCTGAAGGCGATTCGGGTTATCGCCATAGCGACCATCTTTAGGACGCCGTGATGGTTGAACGTAAGCGGCACGCCAAGGCTCGGGGCCAATTGCCCGAAGAAAGGTCGCCGTATGAAAGGTACCGGCGCCGACTTCCATATCGTAGGGCTGAAGCAGCGCGCAGCCGTGGTTATCCCAGTACTGCTGCAGGCGCAGAATTGTTTGCTGAAAGGTTTGCATGTGGCACTCAGCATCAAACCATCAATTCTAGCGGTTTCGCAGACGTATCATGACCCGATGGCAATTGAGTGCACGCCGTGCGCGTATCAGGCGCGCCGATGTGTCCAGGCAAGCAGCGCAATAGCTGTAAGGCTCAGCAGCAGCGCCGCGGTATTTCCGAAGCGCGCAAAGGGTGTCAGGCCGCTGACGGCGCGAGCCTGAGCGATGAGGGCTCCGGCTGCGTGAACCTCGAGCGCAGCGGTAACCTGGCCGCGATGGTCGATCGCTGCAGTCACGCCAGTATTGGTAGCGCGCAGCATGGGTCTGGCAAGCTCTCTGGCGCGTACGCGGGCGATGCCCAGATGCTGCCCCAGTGCATGCGACTGTCCGAACCAGGCGATGTTGCTGAGGTTGATGAGAATACCGGCACCGTCTCTCACCTGGATGGCCAGTTCTTCACCAAACAGATCTTCGTAGCAGATGTTGAATGCAATCGCTGCATCGCCGATCACCAGAGCGGGTTGCCTGTTTGAACCGCGGGCGAAGTCGCCCAGGGGGATGTGCATGAGGTCAACGAACCAGCGAAAACCCAGCGGGACGAACTCGCCGAAAGGCACCAGATGCCGTTTGTCATAGCGTGCAACGACACGCAGCTGATGATCGATGACGGCCACACTATTGGTGTACATGCGCGGGCCTGCAGGCGCTGCAAACGCTGAACCGGCCGGATGTTCGACAGGCGTTGTCATGGGCATGCCAATCGCCACGACATGGTTGACGCCCAGTCGGGTGCGCAAAGCCTGCGCCACCGCCGGTGGGGTCATCTCCCACGGAACGGTCCAGGCCGTCTCGGGTAAAACCGTCAGCGCTGCTGTGCCGCCATCCAGAAAACCCAGATAGGCCTGCATGGTGGAGATGGTGCGACCTGGATCGAACTTGAGATCTTGCGCGATGTTGCCCTGCACCAGTCGGATGGGTAGCGTCGTGGGGCTAGGCTCGCCCCAGTGCAAAGCGCCAGCCGTGACGCCCGTGGCGAGCGCTGCCGCTGCGAGCCCGCTCGCGACCACGTCTACGCGTCGCGATATCAGCGCCACTCTGAGCAATTGGCTCAGCGCAGCAGCAAGCAACGCTGCTGCTGCGCCCATACCGTAAACGCCGATCACAGGCGCAAGTCCTTCAAGGGGGCCATCCATGTGGGCATAGCCGGCGGCCAGCCACGGGAATCCGGTAAAGAGATAACCGCGCCCGAGCTCAGCCAGCGTCTGGGCTGCAGCGAAGGCGATGATGCGCGTGTGCCCGGCATGGCTTAGCCGGACAGTCAGCATGCAGGCAAGAGCAGGCCAGAGCGACAGATAAGCCGTAAAGGCTACCAATGCTGCAGCAGCAAGCGGTGCAGGCATACCGCCGTAGCGGTGCATGCTGATGAAGAGCCACGAGACTCCTACGATGAACAGGCCCATGCCATAGGCAAATCCCACTGCGAGAGCGCGACGCCCGCCCGATACTGGCTCTTCGGCGCAAAGCCAGTAAAGACCGACCATACAGGCAATCGACAGGTACCAAAGAGGCGCGGCGCCGAATGCCAGTGCGTGTGCCGCGCCCAGGGCCGCCGCAAGCCCCATACGGACAGCGAGCCGGTTAGCCGTCAAGCGCCTGATCCGTCTGCGGCCGGCGGCGTGGGTTCAATGCGCTCGACCAGCAGCAGGTGCAACTGTCGGGCATCAGCACGCAGCACCTCGAACTGCAAACCCTGCAGAGCTATGCGCTCGCCTCGATGGGGTACCCGGCCGAACTGATCGGTGATCAGGCCGCCGATGGTATCGAAGCCGTCGGTGGGCAGATTGGCCTGCATGGTGTCGTTGACGAGTGCGATATCGGCCATGGCCCGAACGCGAAAGCGAGGCCCGTGCTCGCCGGCTTCCACAGGCATGATGTGATCGCTTTCTTCGTCAAAATCAAACTCATCTTCGATGTCGCCTACGATCTGCTCAAGCACGTCCTCGATTGAAATGAGGCCTGCAGTGCCACCGTACTCGTCGACGACAATCGCCAGGTGATGCCGGTCTGCGCGAAAATCGCGCAGCAGCACGTTGAGTCGCTTGGATTCAGGTACGAATACTGCGGGCCGCAGCAGGCTTCGTACGTCGATCTGAGGGTCAGTGCTTAAGCGAAGAAGCTCCTTGGCATGCAAAACGCCGATCACACGGTCGCGGTCGCCGTCGATGACTGGAAAGCGAGAGTGACCCGACTGCACAACCTTGGGCATGAATTGGCTGGGTGACTCGCGAATATCGATAACGTCCATCTGCGCGCGTGGCACCATGATGTCGCGTACCGATAGCTCCGACACCTGCAGCACGCCCTCGATCATCGACAGAGCATCGGCATCGAGCAGGTTACGTTCGTGGGCCTGGCGCATCAGACCCAGCAGTTGCTCGCGATCTTCGGGTGCCCTGAGCAGCAACGTGGACAAGCGTTCGAGCAGCGACCGTTTGCCATCGCCCGTTGCGGATTCAGACATGAGACAAAGCCGTTGTTACCATGCATCGAGCATAACCGATGCCCAACAACTCACTCAAGGCGGGTATCGATCAAAGAATTACTGGTAGGGGTCAGGAATCCTAAAGCGGGCTAAAAGACGCGCCTCATGTGACTCCATGGCGCTCGCAGCTACGTCGGTCTGGTGATCCCAGCCCTGAGCATGCAACACACCATGCATGATCAGATGCGCAAGGCGCCAGACAAAGGGAATACCCGCGTCGCGAGCCTGCCTGCGCACCACGGGTAGGCAGATGACGATATCAGCCTGAAGGCGTTCGACATCATCGGGATAGTCAAACGTCAGCACGTCGGGCACATAGTCGCGACCGCGAAAGCTGGCATTGAGTGTGCGGGCTTCGGCGCTTGCCACAAATCTGAGCGTGAGGTTGGCAGGGCGCTTAAGGGCAGCCTGAACCCAGCGTCGCAGTTGTGCACGAGATGCAGGCGCCTGCTTGATGCCGCGTCCAAGCTGCACCGTCAGCCAGACTGAAGGCTGACATGTAACTGCGACAGATCTATCCGCGCGGCGCTTCGCTGTTGGCTGCTCGCTCATAGGCCTCCACGATTCGGGCGACCAGCGGATGTCGCACCACGTCGGCACTGCTGAACTCGGTAAACGCGATTCCGCGAACCTTGGCGAGGACACGACGGGCTTCGATCAGCCCCGAGGCCTGTCCGCGAGGAAGATCAATCTGTGTGGCATCGCCCGTGACGACCGCCCTTGAACCGAAGCCGATTCGGGTCAGAAACATCTTCATCTGCTCGGGTGTCGTGTTTTGTGCCTCATCGAGGATCACGAAGGCGTGGTTGAGTGTACGTCCCCGCATATAGGCCAACGGCGCGATCTCGATGGCCTGTTTCTCGAACATGCGTGCAGTGCGCTCAAAGCCCAGCAGATCGTAAAGCGCGTCATAAAGCGGACGCAGGTACGGGTCGACCTTTTGCGTGAGATCACCCGGGAGAAATCCCAGCCGTTCGCCGGCTTCGACCGCGGGTCGTGTGAGCACGATGCGCTTGACCGCATCGCGTTCGAGTGCATCGACAGCACAGGCGACCGCCAGATAGGTCTTACCGGTGCCCGCAGGCCCGATCCCAAAGCTGATGTCATGGCTCAGGATATTGCGTAGATAGTCGCGTTGGCGCGGGGTGCGGCCCTGAAGGTCGGCGCGACGCGTTCGAAGAACCGGCGCTTCTTCAATAGACGGATCTGCCGAGTCTGGCGCAGCAGGGCGCCTAACATCGGCCGTATCGCTTGCCGCCCGCAGTTCTACCAGACCCAACTGGATATCGTCCACGCCGAGCGTCCGGTCGGCCAATGCATGAAAGCGCGCCAGCGCTATGGCAGCTTCCTGCGCCGCGTGCGCATCGCCCTCGATCAGGAAGCGCTCGGCACGGCGCGTAATCCGAACATCGAGAGCCGCACCGATTTGAGCCAGGTTGGCGTCCAGTGGACCGCAGAGGTTAGCCAGTCGATGGTTATCGGTCTGGTCTGGCGCGTACTTTAGAGCGCGACGCTGCGATGCGCGAGTCACGCAAGGACCTCGCCGCGAAGCGAGTGCGGTAGTGCGGACGTGATGCGCAGTGAAACGAACTGCCCGACAAGATCGCGTGAACCCGCGAAATTGACAATGCGGTTGTTCGCGGTGCGCCCGGAGAGTTCGTCGGCGTTTTTGCGCGCCGAGCCTTCAACCAGAACACTTTGAACCGACCCAACCATGGCCTGGCTGATTGCCTGCGCCTGCCGCTCGATAGTGGCCTGTAAACGCTGCAGGCGGGTCAGCTTGATCTCGGGCGGGGTATCGTCCACAAGATCGGCTGCGGGTGTTCCAGGGCGGGCGCTGTAAATAAACGAAAACGATGCATCGAAGCCGATGTCGGCGACCAATTGCATGGTCTGCTCAAAGTCGCTGTCCGTTTCACCCGGAAATCCGACGATGAAGTCTGATGAAAGACAGACATCTGGTCGCGCCGCGCGCAAGCGTCGGATGATGGACTTGTACTCAAGGGTGGTGTACCCGCGCTTCATGGCCGCCAGAATGCGGTCTGAGCCCGACTGCACCGGCAGATGAACATGCGTGGCGAGCGCCGGAATGCGCGCATGGGCGTCGATGAGTTGTTGCGTGAATTCCTTGGGATGAGAAGTGGTGTAGCGAATGCGGTCGATTCCAGGAATCTCGGCGACGTACTCCAGCAGCTTGGCAAAGTCGGCATTCAGTGCGGACTCACCGGGCATGGCCGCGCGATAGGCATTGACGTTTTGCCCAAGAAGAGTGACCTCACGTACGCCCTGGTCAGCAAGCCCGGCGACCTCGGTGAGCACGTCATCGAAGGGACGTGATACTTCTTCGCCTCGCGTGTAGGGCACGACGCAGAAACTGCAATATTTGCTGCAGCCTTCCATAATGGATACGAAGGCGCTGGCCCCCTCGCTGCGCGGTGCCGGCAGGTGGTCAAATTTCTCGATCTCGGGAAAACTGATGTCGACCTGTGGGCGGCCTGAGCGCCGTCTGGCTTCAAGCAGTTGCGGCAGTCGGTGCAGGGTCTGAGGTCCAAACACCACGTCAACATAGGGTGCTCGCGCCACAATGGCAGCGCCCTCCTGGCTGGCTACGCAACCGCCCACGCCAATCATCATATCGGGCCGCTCCCGCTTGAGCGCGCGCACCCGTCCCAGATCCGAAAAGACTTTTTCCTGGGCTTTTTCCCGGACTGAACAGGTGTTGAACAGAACAATATCGGCGTCTTCCAGGCGGTCGGTGCGTTCGGTGGCCTGAGCCTGTGCCAGGATGTCGGCCATTTTGTCCGAGTCGTACTCGTTCATCTGACAGCCGAAAGTTTTGATGTAAAGCTTTTTTGCCATGGACTGAATTCTAGGCTGATTCGGCATGCGCCCGCAGGACGTCCGGGAATCAGGCGCCACGCCTGCGAATGGGAGCCGACGCCCGCCAGATGTCATGTTCGAACTCGGCGACCAGATCGATGGGCCCTCCAAACTGCGATGGACGGACCATAGTCTCGTAGAGTCGAAGCTCGTGAATCTGGTTTTTCACCAGTACCACCCGAATTTGCACGAAAAGGTTGCGGACTGGCCAGCCCATGTAAAGCGCCAGAGCCGGGGACCAGCCATCGGCACTGGCACGCCACTCCGCCTGCACGTCCTGCACGATGAGAGGTTCG